>CACXPT010000021.1 GCA_902769585.1 uncultured bacterium | reverse complement strand
CTCGACATCGTGGAGGTGGCGTACTTCAACGGCTACCTCGCCGGCATCTGGCGCGGCGGCGCGTGGGGTCCGTTCTTCATCCGCGGACACAAGCGCCACACCGAGCAGCGCCAGTGTGGCTACGCCTACAACCACTGTTGCGTCAACAACCTGCCGCGCACCTTCATGGACATGGCTTCGGTCACAGTTACGCGCGACCGGAAGGGGACCTTCCATGTCAACCTATACCAGGATGCATCGGTGGAGCTGGACGGCGTCCGCTTCGAGATCGCGGGCAACTATCCGGTCGGGAACGTCGTGAAGGTGTCGGTGAGCGATCCTGCCGCCCGCGTCGAGTTCCGCAAGCCGGACTGGTGCCCGAAGATGGATGTCGCGAAGACGGTGGACGGCTATATGCTCACGTTTGACATGAATACGCGCGTCGTCGATCGGCTCGAGGCGCGTCCGGAGACCGACAAGACCGCCCGCGAGAAGAGCTGGGCGTTCCGGCGGTATCCCGACGACCGGGGCGCCAATCGCGACCTCATCCCGAGCTACCGTACGCAGCCAGCCGCCTACGTGATGCGCGGTCCGCTCGTCCTCGCCAAGTCGCGCGTGATCGGCAACGCCGCCGCCGAGCTGGAGGTCGAGTCGAGCATCAACGGCAAGGGATATCGTGCGCACGTGACGCCGCTTCCGGGCGACGGTCTAACCTGGGGCCTCTGGCAACTTGAGCTCACGAAGGAAGGCGCGCCGACGATCTCCACGAGGGTATGCGATTTCCAGAGCGGTAGCGACATGGACTGCGGCTCCGGCGGCAATCTCTTCTCGATCTGGTTCTGAAAGTGGAAAGGAACTGAACATGAAAAAGATGCTTCTTGTGTGGAGTGTGGCACTGGCGGCGTGTGCCGCCGAACCTCCGGCGCCCGATACCTTTGAGGAGAAGGTGCCGATGCCGGATGGCGTGAAGCTCTATACGTACGGGGTGCGTCCGCCGGCTGGCGTGAAGTGCCCGATCGTTGTCGTGCGCACTCCCTACGTGCCGGAAAAGCCCGTCGACCTGGCCGCCTACGCGAAGGGACAGCGTGGCAACTTCGCGCGCGGCTACGCCTACCTCACGCAGCACTGCCGCGGCTGCGGCCTGAGCGAGGGCGATTGGATTCCCTACGAGAGCGAGCGCGCGGACGGCCTCGCCCTGCTGGCATGGGTGCGGAAGCTGCCGTGGTACAACGGCGAGATTTTCCTTGAGGGAGGAAGCTACCTCACGAGCGTCCACTGGTCGTACCTCGACACGAATCCGCCGGACGTGAAGGGCGCGTGCCTGTCGATCCAGGAGGTCGACCGCTACAACATCGCCTACCGCAACGGCTTCTTCAAGGCCGGCCTCCACGGCGGCTGGTTCATCAAGGGCTACAAGAAGAAAAACCACGCGCTCACGCGCAACGCCTCTGTCTCGTTCTCCGAATTCCCGCTCCTCGACTTCTCGAAGCGCTATTGGGGAGAGGCGGTTCCCGCGCTCGACAACAAGCTCGCCCATCCGCGCCGCGACGATCCGTTCTGGCGCTCGCGCGAAGCCGGCAGCGGGGCGGACTACCGCCGCGCGTTTCTGGACTCGACCATGCCCATCCTCCTGCGAACGGCATTCTACGACATCTACACCGAGGGCCTAAACGACATGTGGCGCGAAACGCCGTCCGCCCGCCGCGCGAACTGCGCCCTCCTGATCGACGCCTACGACCACGGCGGCAAACTGAACAAGGAGATGAAGGGGACGCGCGGCGAGTTCCCCGGCGGCACGCGCCACGATGAGGGCATCGCGTCCGTCGACTGGTTCGACTACTGCCGCACGGGGCGTCCCTGCGCGAAGGCCGCGTCCGGCCGCGTGCGCTACTACGCGCTTTGGGAGAACCGCTGGATCGAGGACGACGGACTGAAGGACGGCGCGAAGCGCATCGACCTGCCGCTCGGCACGGGCACGCGCGCGTGGACATATGACCCGAAGCGCCTGCTTCCAGTCTTTCCTGGCTCGGGCGGCATCTGCTTCGGCGGGATGCGCCTCCAGCCGCCGCCCGACTTCCGCGACGACGTAGTCTCATACGTTCTGCCGCCGATGACGGAGACGATTGACGTGCGCGGGCGCATGCGCGCGCGCCTGACGGTGACGAGCGACTGCGAGGACACGTGCTTCTACGTGCGTGTGAGCGTGCAGAAGAACGACGGGAAGTGGTATCTCCTGCGTGACGACATCACGTCGCTCTGCGCCGACGGACGCGACTACACGCCAGGCACGGAGAAGGAAGTCACGTTCCGCTTCGCTGACCACGCGTTCCGCCTGGAGAAGGGCGACCGCCTGCGCGTGGACGTGTCGAGCGGCAACAGCCAGTTCGCGCCGCACGGCAACGTGAGGGGTCTCCAGGCCGCGGTGCGCGAGCCGAAGGTGGCGCATAACGCCGTCCGCGCGGACGCCTCCTCCATCACGCTCTTCCACTAACTCGTCGAACGCGTGGCTCGCGCTTGCTGCCCGTCTATTTCGCCTCGTTGCCCTTGAGGTATTTTCTGAGGTTCTCGTAGAGCCAAGGACGCGTCTCGGGCTTCTTTGAGAGTATCCGGCAGTGCGGGAAGGGCTCAAGCCGGGCGGCGAATGGCACGCCCGCCTTCGTGAGGCCGTTCGTGAGCGTCACGTAGTTCTGCGTGGCGACAATGCCGTCCATGCCGACGGACTCCGGCGGCGTTTCCTTTGAGCCAACCAGTTTCCAGAACACCTTGTAGGGCTTCGGCTTTCCGTCCTTCTTACGCGTGAACGTCTTGTCCGTCTTGACCTCTCCGGTGGTCCCGAACAGGCAGATGGTCGGCGGACTCTTCTCGTTCAGCAGCGTGATCGGTGAGTGTTTCGCGAGATTGCCGACAGTCGTGCGGAAATCGTCCTTGCCGTACCGTCCGCCCGCCAGGACGCAGAGCAGTCCATACCAGTCCTTGACATCTCCCTTCCTCCAGTCAAGCCCGGCCACCATGAACTCGGGGCTTGCGATGTCGCTCGGCCCGCAGTCGGTGAACACGCAGGTGACGGGAACTGTGTGCTTGAGGCCCAAGCCGAGGACGGACGGGTTCGCCCCGTCGTACGCATAGAGAAGCGAAAGGTGTCCGCCCGCCGAGCTGCCGCCGATCGCGATGCGCGGGATGGTGATTCCCGCCGCCTGCGCGAGAACGGGGAGGTGCGAGACCATCGCGTCGATGTCCGCTAGCATTTCCGCGAACGTATGCAAGCCACCCTGTTCGGCGTTGCATAGCACGTAGTTCATCGATGCCGCCACGAACCCCTGTTCGGCCATCTCGACGAGGAGCTTGGCGTGCGAGTTCTTGCTGCCGTGCCTCCACGCGCCGCCGTGCACAAAGAGGAAGAAGGGTGCAGACCGCTCGATCTCGCCGACATTCCCGGGCAGGTAGAGGTCGTACGTCTGCGCGACATTCGCATGCACGGCTCCATTGCCCACCTGCCGCCCGCCGTATGGAAGATCCTTGCACACGTGTGCTTTTGTACACGTGGGAATCTTCACGGGTGACAACCGAAGCGGCGGCGTATCCGCGTCTCCAGCAAAGACATTAGCGCCCGAGAGCGCAAATGCGAGAAATACAACATGACATGTTATCTTTTTCATGGGCAAATTTTAGCACATATCGGCTGGAGGCACAAATAATAATGGTATACTATCAGCCAATGCGGAGCTTTGCATGGAACATGAAGCTGTCTTTTGATACATCTGTTTGAAGGGAAATCAAATCAAGGAGCATAAGTCTATGAGACATGTCATGCGCGTGGCGACGATGGGCATCGCCGTTTTGTTGGCAGCGGCGACGTCCGGTGCGGCAATGGAGGGGAAGATCCCCCGTCTTGTGGTGAAGGGGCCTCTTGACGCGATGGTGGGACACGTGCAGGGCGCGTGCGCGAGCGAAGACGCCATCTACCTCTCGCACATCGCTGGCATCTTCAAGCTCGACTGGGACGGAAACGTGATCAAGCACGTCCAGGCCGAGCGGCACACGGGCGATCTCTGCTACCACGACGGGAAGGTCTATTCCGTACTGGGCAAGTGGGGCTCGGGCGGTAAGACGAAGGTGTGCCGCCTGCAGGTGCGCGACGCCGACCTGAATTTCGTCGCCGAGAAGCCGCTGCCGGAACTGAAGGGACTGGACGGCGTGACCTTGCTCGACGGGATCATCTACCATGGCGTGGGCTATTCCTCGCCAGTGCCGCGCTCGAGCCATTCGCTCGGGCGCATCGACCTGAAGACGATGGAATCGCTGCCGCAGGTGATGTTCGAGCTGCCGTATCAGACGCACTTCTGCCAGCAGAACCTCACCACCGACGGCAAGCTGATCTACATGACTTTCTATCCGGTGAAGGGAGCGCCGTACGCGCTCACGGCCTGCGACAAGGACGGGAAGCTCGTCGCGCATTATAGCCTTCATGCGGGAACGGGCTTCGAGCGTCTGCCCAAGGGGCGCTTCCATGGCGAGCATCCGCGCTTCTTCAAGGTCAATTCGCATGGCGGCAAGCAGAAGGACGGCACTGTTAAGCCGTACTCCGTGACGCTGGATTTCTACGAGCTGGCCGATGGGCAGCTCCGCGACATCACCAAGCATTAGACACGTTTATGCAACAAGCCGACTATTTCGTGATTTAGTAGAGGTTGCTTCCTCTGATTTCTGCTGAAAGGAACAAAACAATGAACAAGAAAGTACTGATGGTAAACGGAAGTCCGCGGCAGAACGGAAACACCGCGCGGGCGCTCAAGGAAGTCGCCGACGCCCTTGCCAAGGAGGGTGTCGACAGCGAGATCGTGTGGATCGGCGTGCAACCGGTGCGCGGATGCATCGCGTGCGGACAGTGCCAAAAGAAGAATCTCGGACGCTGCGCGTTCGACGACGACATCGCGAACCGCATCGTCGAGAAGCTTGCCGATGCGGACGGCTTCGTCCTCGGTTCGCCGACGTACTACGGACAGCCCAACGGTGCGCTGCTCGCCGTGTGGCAGCGTGTCTGCTTCTCGGCCAGTGCGCGTGTCCAGGGAAAGCCCGCCGCCTGCATCGCCGTCTGCCGTCGCGGCGGATCGACCGCCGCCTTCCAGGCGATGAACATGCCGTTCGAAATGCTGAACTGTCCGCTCGTGACGTCGCAGTACTGGAACATCGCCTTCGGCCGTGCCGAGGGGGAATGCGGCGCGGACACCGAGGGCATGCAGACGATGCGCATGATGGCACGCAACATGGCGTGGCTCATCAAGAGCCTCAAGGACAATCCGCCGCCCGCACGCGAACTCTGGCAGCCGATGAACTTCATACGCTGACGGCGTTCAATTTCAATTTGTCCGGTGGCTGGCGGCGGCGGACTGAGTGTGGTATACTACGCCCATGAGCACAACAGTTGACAAGTTGCACGCATGTGCGCGGACGGTGTGGTTGAGATGTGGGCGTGGCGCAGTATTGACCGTTGCCATGCTGTTATCAGCTAATTACTCTTTGGCCGACTGGTTGAAGCCTGGCAAATCCGACATCTCGCCCATCGTGACAAGAACGCCGAACGGCATCTTTGAAGTAACAAACAGGTTGAGCGTCGCCATCAAGAATCCACCTGTTTCCGACTTGCTTGTCATAGTGGGGTACCCCGAACCATGCCAGTACTATGACATTGAATGGGTAAAGCAACCACCAAAGAAGTACGTCAGGACATATGACGAGTCGGGCGATAGGTACATCCGTTACGCCCAGATTGGTACCAGGAAGGATCCTAAACTGGAATGGATATTCAGAGTGCGGTTTTATAAGGTAGCGGCAGACTTTTCAAAAATTGACAAAATATACCCTTACGACAAATCTAGCCGTCTTTACCGCGACAACACTCGTAGAAAGGAGGTAAAGGAGAATCTCGCGATACGTGCATTTCGAGATGCCGTTGTCCAGCTGTCTGATCAGGCAAAAGGAAACCCGTTGGAATACGTTCGCCTTGCATATGCCTACGTTGCCAACAATTTTACGACTGGTGAGATTCCTAACGGGCCAGAACCGATGCTCGAAAGAGCTTTTCGTTCCAAGAAGAGTGGCGATTGCGGTCCTGTTCACGAAATCTTTGTACAATTGTGTCGCGCTGGTGGTGTCCCTGCGCGAGTGTTGTGTTGTCTCAGGCCCTGTTTTGACGAGGGACGACATCATGTCACGTCGGAATTCTATCTTGAAAAGTGGGGGTGGATACCAGCCGATTTCTTTGACTCAAGAACGTCAGAGGGAGGTTGCCCGGAGAAAGGTTGCTTTGGAAGGTATGAGGACCACACAGTAGCAATGACTCGTGGAACGCGGTTCAATGTCAAAAGCGATGGCGGAGAGCGTCCTATAGTTGTGTTCAATCAGGGGGTAAACTATTGGTTCTGGAATTATGGCGGAAACTGTGGAGAACCATATATCACGCACCTTTTTGATGGCATACGACAGAGGGATTACGCTTTTAGCGAATAGGGGACCGCTAGAACTTGATTGGAACCTAACTTGAATGGAACCTAGGAGGAATAATCGTGCTAGCAACTATGAATTGCAGAATATCTCGTATAGCCTTGCGGGTAGCGTGGGGAATCCGTTGGCAGTGTGCTATGCTGGCATTAGCTACTTTGTCGGGAACGGGGCTGGCGGCACCGCAAGCAAAGAAGCCGACAGAACTAGATCCCGCATGGATGAAGATGCTTGTGCAGGTGAAGTCCACGCTCGACGGCACGTTGCAGCCCTGCTACTTCTGGGCGCCGGAGGGGGCGAAGACGAACGCTGTGCCGCTGATCGTGGGTCTCCACACGTGGAGCGCCGACTACCGGCAGACCTCCCACTACGCGACCGTGCTCAAGTACGCGCGCGAGAAGGGCTGGGCGATGGTGGGGCCGAACTTCCGTGGACCGAACAAGACGCCGCCCGCCTGCGGCGGCGACCCGGCGGTGCAGGACATCGTTGACGCCGTGAACTACGCGAAGGAGCACGTGAAGATCGATCCGGCGCGCGTGTACATCGTGGGCGGTTCCGGCGGCGGACACATGACGCTCCTCATGCTGGGACGCCATCCCGAGATCTTCGCGGCGGGGGCGGCGTTCTGTCCGATCACCGACCTTGCGCGTTGGCACGCCGATTCGCTGCTCGTCCATCCCGGACGCGGCAAGCACTACGCGAAGATGCTCGAGGGGGCGTGCGGCGGCACGCCCGCCGAAAAGCCTGAGGAGTACGCGCACCGCTCGCCGCTCACGTGGCTCGACCGCGCGCGGAAGGCGGGCGTGGGCGCATACATCGTCACGGGCATCCACGACGGCTGGAAGGGGTCTGTCCCCGTCGGCCACTCGTTCCGCGCGTTCAATGCGCTCGCCAATCCCGAGGACCGCGTGGGCGAGGCGGACATCGCCGCCATCGAGGAGACGCAGCAGGTGCCGGCGGCGCTGGCGTACGACGGCCCCAAGGATCCGTTCTACTCCGAACGCATGCGAATCCACTTCCGGCGCACGTCGGCGAACGTGCGCTTCACCCTGATGGAGGGCGGGCACGGCGGCAATTTCGCCGCCGGGCTCGACTTCCTCTCGCGCCAGGCGAAGGGGAGCCCGACGGACTTCTCCCTGCCCTCGACGGGCAAGGGCCGCGAGGAGGTCCTCGGCAAGTAGGAAACGATTGCCCGCGTGGGCGGTAAGGTAACACACGGCTTCTTGTTTGTATTTAACGAAAAAAACCAAAAGAGGATTGTTGTATGAAAACCTTGAAAAGAGTTTGTATTGTGTCATTGGCATTGTTGCCAACTGTCGCTTGGTGCTATACCCAACTGGGGAACGATCGGGTCCTGCTGATGAACAACGACACGAACATCTGGAACGAGGTGTCGTGTCAGGGGTACAACGATACAGACACGACGGCCGAAACCTATTGGGTGCACAGTGGCGAGGCGCAGCCACGTGGTACATATGTGAAGGTGGGACGTTTTCATACACTGTATCAAAATGCTGGAGAGGGTAATCCTGTTGCCTTGTGGCATTTGGCCGAATGCCGTGCGGGCAGCGCGGCAAGCGGTAACGCTACGCGTAATTATCTCCCATGGTCACCGACGGCGGAATCAATTAACGGAGAGGTGTACGATATTCCGACAAATAACACAGCCAATGGCATACAGAGCGTGGGAACGGTTTGCATGTGCAACACGACGGATGCTCGTATCTATTCGCCGTATTACGATGATGGCGTAGGGGCGGTCTACTTTGACGCGGTCAACTCGCATACGAACGTGTTCGTGACATTGCGGCTGGAGTTGGCGACGAATGTACTTGATTCAGCTGATTCCGGAGTTTCTTTGTCATCCACGAATTATGATCAGTTCGCTTGGTTTCCGTGTCCTGTGGATGTTATTGAGCGAGTGAAGATCGTGAGAGGGGCGAGGATTATGGTTACACAGAACGTTCTGGAAGAGGGCATAGAAGCGGTCTTGTTAAATAGTGTTGCAGGTGCCGATCAACGAACGAGACGTATCCGTGCGAACATCTATTCGTTCTTGAACGGATATCGAGGTCCGATCCGGTTTCGTATTGCCCGTATAGATACTGTCAATACCGGTGCCGATAACAACTATGCGCTTGTTGATAATATCGTTGCCTCCTACCCGCCTATGATGGCGGAAATCCATCCCTGCGGCACGTATGATGGCACGGCAACGGGTACGGACGTCTCGGGATGGACGGGCTGCTTTTCTGTGCCATACCTCTCTCCGGGCTTGGAAGGCGTAAAGGCGGTTGCCGAATGTTCGTATCCGACGAATGGGAACGAGGAGGTCTCAGCCGCAGACTTCGAGCTGTCCAACGTGCAGTTCGTCTATCGCTGGCGCTACCTGAACCAGCAGATCGGCGAATGGCAGACGAGCGCGATGGAACAGGTCGGTGATCGGCTCGTTTCCGCCGACGGCTTCACCGTGCCGGACAGAGAAGGCGACCTGGAATTCTATTTCACGGCGGACCAGTCGGCCCCGCATTATGAAACCGTAGACTATGCGACTGGCGGAAAGAACGTCAATGCCTACGGAAGTGGATGGACGGAGGAGATTACGCATATTGAGTCGCGTTACATCTGCACTGCGGCGGACATGCTGCCCTCCGGCGGCACTGACTGGTTCACGCGCATCCGGCCTGGCGTGAGCGACATCGCGTCTGTGAAGTTGCTGGGCGAACTTTCTTTTGGTGTGTCGATAGACGAAAGCATGGAACTCGTAGGCGACCATACGTGGCGATACCACTACCACATTCCCACCAACGCCATCGGCGAGCGCATCCGTTTTCACTTCGAGGGCGCGAAGTACGCGGCGTGCGACGAGCCGTTCGTGTTCAACGTCACCACCAACGTGTGGTACGCCAACAGCCCGAACGTGCCGTACCTGCCGTACACCATGGCGGCGAGCGGCTCGGAGGCCGACAAGTACGACGCCATAGTAGAGCTTGACGGCTCGGCCACGCATTTGCTCATCGAGTTCAACGACGAGACGGCCGAGTTCGCCATCTCTCGTGCCTCCTACCAGGACTTCAACGGTTGGACGGACGCGACAGTCGGTTATCGCATGAACGCGGGAGCGAGCGACAGCCGCGTTAGGTGGGAAGCGCCAATCAGCGAATGGCCCCCTACCGTCTACGCCCAACCGTTGTTCTGGCGCGAAGCGTTTGAGGTCGACGACGACGATTCGTGTTATCCGTTGTACGTGCGCATGTCGCGCGCGCGTACGCCCAACGGATGGTCTGCCGAGAACGGGATGTACGTGCCTTGTTCCCGTATCGCGCCATACGGTCATGCCTTCCAGTTGGAGGGCAACGGCTACGGAAGCCTGGCGATGGACAGTTCCGTCGCGCCGTTGCGAGGTGTCGGCAGTGTCAACTTCACGGCTCGGCTGGCCCAGTCTCCAGACTACTACGGTTTTGCGATAAACAATGCAGCCGGATACGGTCAGGACTATGCAATCAGCGCGAAGGTGACTATGAGCCAGCTTTACGACAGCATCACGAGCACGCATCGCAATCCGCTTGACATCTCGCCGGACAATCCGTCCGTCTCACTCGTGGGCTATTGCCAGGGATACTACAAGGGATGTTACGAGTTCCGAGTGACGCGCAGCGGCGACCAGCAGTTGACGGTGTCGCTCTTCAGATGGAGGAATGGAGAGGCGACCGAGTTGGTGAAGAACGTCCTCAACGCGTCCGGCAACGCGCAGCTGGCCTCTGGGCAGACCGCACTTAACGTGGGCGGTACGCTCTCCTCGTGGACGACGAGCGGCACGGCGTACAACAGCTTCAACAACCTGCTCATTCCGCGGAACACCGACGACGTTCGTAAGAACTACGAATGCTGGACGAGCATGTGCTTTTCGCTGTATACCGACGAATCGACGGGCGAAGTGCGTCTTGACGGGTTCCTGTCCAAGGAGCACAACATATCGGCTGATTCCTACTCGACTGTGCGCGTGATCGCGTATCGCGATGTTGGCTCAGACCTGACGAAGGGCTCGTTCGGCATCGGTTCCGTGGGTTGCCAGGCGGGTTTCGGGCTAGTCCACACGCACGACTTCACGGATTCCTACTACTACAACTACGGTCTCAACGTCTCGGATCCGCACGGCAGCGACTACACGGGATGGGATTACCTGCCTGAACGCTGGAGACCGTACAATCTCGGCGACACGGTGTACAACGCCTCCGGTTTCGCGGCACTGATTCCTACGAACCAGACCGTTGAGCTTCTGCTGGGCGACGAGAACGGCAACTGGTATTACAGCGGTTGGGAAACGAACATCACTGCTTTTTCCACGAATGCCTTTTCTATGGAGATTTGCGATACCTCCGCCACGAAGGTGTTGCTGCAGACTGGCGATGCCGATGCCGACGTGGTGATTGACGGGGTTGAAGTCACGTCTTGGCTTGCGAGCGACATGCCGAATCTCTCGTCTCGTCTCGGCCACTACGACGAGTGGGTCTACACGATGGCGTCGATCGAGACGTCTGCCGAGATCGAGGGCGCGTCGTACGAGCTGGCGGCGGCGGGTACGAACGGTTACGCGTTCATCTTCAACGAGGCCGGCGTGGCGACGTTTACGCCGCAGGTTGACATGGTGATCGACCGCGTGCTGCTGGTGGGTGGCGGTGGCGCAGGCGGCTGGACAATCGGCGGCGGCGGCGGCGGCGGCGGCGTGCTCGACTACGACTGGACGGATGCGCCAGTGACCGTGCCCGCCGGCACGACGGTCAGGATCACCGTGGGCGCGGGTGGCGACAATTTCTACAAGAGCAACAATGACAGCGCCAACTGGAAGTCCGGCGGAAACGGCGGCTTCTCGCGTGTGACGGGCATTCCCGGAAAGGGTACGCTGGGTGTCAAGGGCGGCGGAGGAGGAGCTGGATGGAGTCAGCGCAACGGAGTGAGCGGCCCGGCGACGGGCGGTGGCGCATCGCAGGGCAACAACAACGCCTATTACTCTTCTCGCGCTTCAGGCACTGCCCAGCAGGGCAATTCCGGCGGTCGGGCGTACGGCGACCGCGCGGGCGGCGGCGGCGGCGCAGACCTCACCGAGCTTGGCATGGGGCAGGACGGCAACGCCACTGATGACAAGGCCGGCGACGGTGGTGCTGGGCGCGCGAGCGACATCACGGGTACAACGGTGTACTATGGCGGCGGCGGCGGTGGCGGCGCCGGCGACGGCAGCCATACGCCCAATTCGGCTATGGGCGGGGCCGGCGGCATCGGCGGCGGCGGTGACGGTCCGCCTGCGAAGGCGGCCCTGACGGACCGTGCGTACATGGACGGAACGGACGGCCTGGGCGGCGGCGGCGCTGGCGGTTCGCATGGTGGCGCTGCTGGCACGAGCGCGGGCGGACGCGGCGGCTGCGGGTGCGTCATCCTGCGCGTTCGCACGGCGAGCAAGGTTTGCGTACTTCAGCCGACAAGGAGCGAAGATGCGGAATCGCCGATAGGATTACGGTCTCCGTTCATGTGTAACGGTCTTTCGACATTTGGCTTCAGCTATAGGAACGCGGATTCGAACGCGAATTTGCTGTTGCAAATCAGCACGAGCCTCGTTGACGAGGGCGAGGTGTACAGCCGCACGCGCGAACCGGCGGATAGCCCGAACTGGATGACGCTCACCAACTGGTCGTTCAGGGGTCTCTCTGCCAAAGACCTCTCTGAGGGTGTTCGCACGCACTTCATAAGTCTGCGTTCGCCGCAGAAGGGCCTGATTCGTCTTGTCATGGATCCGGTGGTGGTGGAAAACGCGCTTATGCAGACGGGAGGGGAGCGGAATCTCGACTACGGCAAGATCACCATCTTGGATATTTACTGCTACGACGAGCCGCCGCTTGATCCTCGCTCCTGGCTTGGCTGGAACATCCATACCGAAGGGTGGTACGGGGACGCTACTTCTGGCCGGTGGGCGTATCTGAACGACGCGCCCGACGGTCTCTCTTGCTCTCTTAACTTCTCGGCCTTGGCGAGTGACAATGACACGTCGAGGCCGGAGACGTACGGTATCGGTCTGGAAGAACCCGACAAGTCTGAGGAATATGCCCAGAACAACCCGTTCGTGCAGTGTCCTACTATGACAAACGGCATCGGGAGCGTCACTTTCAAAGCACGGACGTTCGAGACGAACGCGACGAGTCCGTCCGTGGTGATCCTGTACGGGACGGCCTATCCAGAAGCGTCTCAGACTGATCCAATAGACGGACTGGCATGGGTACGTCTGGCGGAGTTCGTGATATCCAACAACACGTATCAGACGTACAGCTGGCGCACGAACGAGATGACGACGGCGATCAGGTCGATCCGCCTGGAGGTGGGTGGCGCGCGCAACGGGCGCGGCACGTCGTATGCGCCGCTGGACGAGGCATGGGAGAAACCGTCCAACTGGCCGGAAAACCGTCCGATCCAGCGCGTGTTTATCGATGATGTGTCGGTGTCGGAGCCGATATGCCCTCGCCTGGAATTTTCCGAGGTGTCTGCGTTCCGCTATGGACTTGATGACGACGCTACGGCAATCACAAATGCGAATTCACGCGAACAGCAGCCGCTGGCGAGAGAAAGTTGGGGCGTCCAGGCAAGGTTGCAGATAAGCGGTTTGGGATTCTGTGGCATGGATGGTATGGACGTCGATACCATGCACGTCTACGTCGCCTCGTATGTCGGGGACACGCCATGGGGATATGCAAACTGGCGAACGCGAGCAGGTTGCAAGGTGGCGGAGCTGCCATGCGTGGATTCCACGAACCTTGTATTCCGCAGCGTGATAGAGAATGCCCGCAGCGTAATGCCTGCTGTCAAGCCTGGTACGGTCGTGCAGTATCACGTGTGGGCAGAATGGCGTGATTCCAGCGGAAGGCTCATGCGTCTAGATATGTATTCTGGGGAATGGAAGGCGCCAGAATGGTTCTGGCCAATCGACTACAACCAGCTGTACGGCAACGGCACCGACTTCAGCGCATACACGGTACTCGATACGATCTCGCCTGGTCGGGTATGGATCAACGAGGTGAACTACCACGGCGAGAACCAGTTTATCGAACTGGCCGTTCCGGAGGGTGTTGACCTGTCCGGCTGGCGCATTCGCCTGGCAACCGAGTCCACGAACGTGGTTCTCGCGACGCTTGGCGAAGGGAATGCGTTGGTTACGAGCAAGGTTGGAAGCCGGCCAGGAGTCGATAGCACTAACCATTACACGTTCATTACCTTGTGCTCCCCCGCTACGATGGCGAACGGGACGTTGGGCGATGCCGCAGATGGCGTGTGGACCAACAATGTCAGCAACATGAGTGGCGAATTGGACGCACGCGAAACGTATGGCTTGGAATTGATTCGGCCAAGCGGCATTGTCGAGCATCAGGTAGTCGTGCAGGGCACGAATGTTTATGAGGGTACCGTTGTTGAGTCTTATGGCAGAGAAAGTGGCATGAATCTGACCATGCAACTTAGGGCAATGGATGGCGAGGGGGCGACATGGTTCTATGCCGGCGAAGACAAGGTTGATGCAACCTTGGGCGTTTGGCGCGGACATGGCGAGGAAGTGTGGGAAGGGACCGCCACTTGGACTAACGACCTCGTGGCGACGCCAGGGCAGCTCAACCTGCGTGGCGGCGCGCGCCAGGTGATTGATTCCGACTGGTCCCTCCCGCCAAATGGAACAGCTAAGCCTATTGTCATCGCGATGACCGACGGCAACCCGTCGCGTGTGTACAACGAGGGCGACAGCGCGCGTATCACGTTTGCGCTTCGCAACATGGACGGCACCGATGCGCCGTTCACGCTGGCCGATTTGGGCTACATCTTTCTGGTGCCGCTGACGGAGGCATCGTCCAACCTCGTGGAGACGACGGCGTTCGAGCAGGGTATCCGCATCATGCTCGGACAGTCGACGACGGATCGTCAAGCTAACCTGTGGTTGCTTGACGGGGCGGCCAACACTGTGCTGAGGTACGGGTTTGAGATCTGGGATACTGCCGACAGGTCGGGAAGGCGCATTGACGGATACTCCAGTGGCGAAATTGTTCTCTACGTCAATAACGTCATGCCGACCGTAGAGGGTGCCTCGATGAACGGTGCGACTCTCTTTACGGACGGTGGAACGATGGAGGTAAAGGCGGCTAGGGACGCGAGGAACATATTCAGGATTGAGAGCGTGGATGAGCCGAGTGACATTGACCTTGAGGATGAGAACTTCATGACCGAGTGGACGTTCTACGAGGGTGGCGCGGTGCTGTTCACTACGAACGTGTACGGCAACCCGTATCTGGCAGAGGTGCCATACGCCTTCCACATCTCTGGCACGAACAAAGTGACGGTGAAGGTTAAGGAGAAGGACATGTCGGAACTGGCTTTCAGGGACGCAGAACCGTTTACCTTCTATGTGGAGACGCTCGGCACGCCTACGATCTCAATGGCGCCGCACAGCGGCTCGTCCTTCTACTTCAATGAACGCCAGATCGGCGCGACAGACGGTCGCGTGGACGTGGCGCTCAGCATCGCGCCCACAGAGCCCATCGACGTCAAGATACTAGTTGAGCGCGACGACTGGACCGACGGCTTGACGAGAGATCCGGTGCTGAATACGAACATCCTCAGGTTCACGGCCGGCACTACTAGCCGCTACTTCTACTTCAAGGAGCTAGATGGTGACGCCATGTTCACTCTCCGTGCAAGGGTGATCACCACGACGCAGAGCATAGACCCCAACAAGACATGGGCTGAGTACTACCGTCTGGAGGAGGAAGGTGGTTATCCGATGTGTGTGGAAAACAGCGCGCCGATGATTCAGGGCATTGCCTCCACCAATGCCTTTCCTGCGGGTATCGGGGTGCCAGCGGTGCCGATCCGGTGGACGGCGAAGGACGTTCTGCCGGATGTTCGCGAAGGCATGACCGCGAGCTGGACGGTGGAGGGCGCGACGATCGACGTCCCGATTACGACGACCAACGCCACTGGTGTAATACTGGGTACAGTCGGCGGATCATACAGTCCTGTGTTCACAAGTTTCGGCCCTAAGTGCGTGACGCTCACCGTCATGGACAAGAACGGGGGGTATGACATGCGTAACTACTACTTCGTTGTTGAGAGTCCGCCCGTCGAGATTGCGGTCGATTTCGGCGACAAGACGAGGAATCTGTCTGCCGAGTGGATCGGGCGAACGATGGGGATTTCGACTGAATGGGTCGAGGGGCATCAGACGCTTGCGAAATCTCTCTTGGAGGCAACTGCCGCGAACGGACGGTTGTCGGTTGTCGAATGTTACGCATTGGGTATCGATCCGGAGGATCCCGATGAGGACTTCGTCATTACGGAATTCCCAATTAAGGCGAACGGGATGCCGGATTTGTCCAAGCTGAAGTACGAACCGCCTGCAGACAAATGGGAACTGCCGGGGCTCAGGGTCCGTGTGATGGGGGCGACCAACCTCGCAGGACCATGGTCGGAGGTGACCGATGGAGGGGAGCCGGATCCTGCGTACAGGTTCTTCAAGGTAGAGGTGGTGGTGCCGTAGCGGCGTTTGATTTATGACGGACGAACGGAAGAAGAATCTCTACGAGACATATCGGAATGGTCTGCTGAACGACACGATCCCGTTCTGGACGACGCACGGCTACGACCGCGAATACGGCGGCATCATGACGGGGCTTGATCGGCGAGGCCGCGTGATCGACACGGACAAGGGCGTGTGGCAGCAGGGCCGTTTCGCATGGATGCTCGGCTGGCTGTACAACAACGTCGAGAAGCGCCCGGAGTGGCTGGAGATGGCCAAGGGCACGCTCGACTTCATCGAGCGGCACTGCTACGACGCGGACGGGCGAATGTTCTTCCACGTGACGAGAGAAGGTCTGCCGATACGCAAGCGCCGCTACGCGTTCTCTGAATCGTTCGCCTGCATCGCCGCAGCCGAATACGCGCGCGCGACGGGCAAAGACCGCTATCACGACCTTGCGTTGCGCACCTACAGGTTCTTCGGCGATTTTGCGGAGACGCCGCCCAAGTTCACGTCCGTGCGCCCCACGCGCGGGCTTGCCCATCCGATGATCGACATAGCGACCTGCCAGCGCATGCGCGACACAATCGGGTACGAGGAGGCCGACGAGCGGATCGACCGCGCGATCGCGGGGATAGCGAAGTACCATGTGAAGGACGATATCCGCGCCGTGATGGAGACCGTCGCGCCGGACGGGTCGATCATCGACCATGCGGCCGAGCGCACGAACAATCCAGGCCACGCCATCGAAGGCAGCTGGTTCATCATGGAAGAGGGGCGCCAGCGCGGGATTCCGGAGTACGTGGACCTGGGGCTTCGGATGCTCGCGTATTCCTGGGAGCGCGGATGGGACGAGGAATACGGCGGCATGCTCTACTATCGGGACGTCTACGGCCATCCGGTGAGCGAGTACTGGCAGGACATGAAGTTCTGGTGGCCGCAGAACGAGACGATCCTGGCAACGCTGCTGGCGCACATGCTTACGGGAGACCCGCTTTGGGAGGAGCGGCATCGCTTGGCGCACGACTGGGCGTACGCGCATTTCCCAGACAGCGAATACGGCGACTGGTACGGCTATCTCGCGCGCGACGGGCGGGTTTGCAGCGACGTGAAGGGCAACCTGTTCAAGGGTTGTTTCCACGTACCGCGCATGCAGGCGTTCTGCTGTCGGTTTCTGCAGTGATAGCCTCGCATGGAGCCCGAGAAAGGCGGTCCGGCAGGGGCCTGAAAAATATGCTATACTACGGGCAATGAAAACAACCGTAAAGAGGAATGCCGTTTGTCACTGAAAGGTTCGAGCGATGACGACACGAGAAGACTATGACAGGTTCCTCGCCGAAGTCAGGAAACAGACCGGAATCGAGGCGTTGAAGAGCGACGACGCTGGACTGGTGTCCGTTCGCGTAGACGAGAAATACAACGTGAACCTCCAGTTCGTCGAGGCGTCCGGCAAGGTGCTGTGCTTCATCGAGGTGGCGACGCTGCCGTACGACGCGCCGAAGGCGGTCTACCGCGACCTGCTCGCGGGCGGACTGTTCGGCAAGGAGACGGCGGGCGGATATTTCGCGCTGGAAGCCGAGACGGAGACGGTGGTCTACAACTACTTCTTCGATCTGGAGACAGCGGCGCTGGATGTGGAGGATTTCGTCTCCACGCTTGAGAAGATCCTTCAGCTCTGCGACATCTGGGCGGAGCGGATCCAGAACGCGCTTTCCGTGGACGAGAAGCTGTTGGCGGAACAGCCCGCCTCTCCTTTTGGCAATTTCTCGATCGACCGGCATTTCCACATCCATCCCTGACGCGACGATGTCATTAACAGTCAATTCATTTCGTGAGATAGCCCAGACAGCGTGGGTGACCTCGCGCGACATCGCCGTGACGGGCGAGGGCGAACAGGCCACCGCACGGCTCGGCAACTACATCTTCTCGCAAGGCACGGAGAAGAACGACGCGACGATGGCTGCGTTCAAGGCGGCGCTGGAGAAGGAATATGGCGTGTTCGGCACCCACGCCTTCGACACGGTCCTCGGCGCGCGTCAGCAGCTGCACAAGTCGCTCAGGGCGTCTGACGTGACGGCCACGCTCTCCAAGCTCGAGACGGTCAAGTACGTACGCTACATCGACGAGCTCTCCCGTCAGCTCGACACCAGCCCCAAGTTCCGCGAGCTGTCCGACGGCATGCGCGCGCTCATCCGCAAGGCGATTGCGGAGAATCCTCTCGCCGGGAACCTCAAGCAGTGCGAAACGCCCGCGGATCTCGTCAAGAAGGCGTCCGCGCGCATCGACGACGCGATCCAGAGCGCGAAGAATTTCGTCGAAGAGAAGCAGCGGTCAGATCCGGGCTACGACGTCGACACCGATTCGCACGTCCTCGGCGGCCGGCAGGAGATCGAGACTGCTGCGAAGGCGAACGAGCCGACCGGCCTGAGGCGGCTCACGAAAGTCTTCAAGGGAAGCGAGACCTCGGTTGAAGACCAGATCAAGAAGGGGTTCCTCGGCGCGGGCATGCGCATCAACCGCTCAAGCACGAATCCCGTGATTCTTGAAAAGCTCAAGACGAACGGCGTGGAGCCAGGCTTCATCTACCGCAAAGACTGGTCGAGGGACGACACGAGCGGCTACATGGCGGACATCAATTCAAAGGCCAGCCTCGACGCCCTCAAGGCGTTGAAGGAGAAGGATCCTGCCTTCGCCGGAAAATGCCAGGGCAAGAGCGTCCGCGAGCAGGTCCTGCTCGCTGGGCGCGCCCACCCCGCAGGGATGGCCGCCGTTGCCGAGCTGATGCTCCAGGAGTCCGCCAAGCTCGTGCAGGAGGCGGCGGGCTCCAGCATAGAAGAGGCCACGAAGGACCGCGATCCTCCCGTGCACGATGCCGTGAAGTCGCTCGCCAAGACCCTCAAGGCGCAATTCCCCAACCCCAACGACATCGCTGCGCTCGCCCGCATGGACGACAAGGCCGGCACTAAGGCTGTTCTTCGCGAGGCCAAGAGAGACCTGTTCACCGATATCCGCGACGCCGTGATGAGCGTGGGGCCGAAGAACGAGGACGGCACCGACTGCGCGCTTTATGCGAAGTCCACGATCTTCAAGCATTTTTCGGACCGTGCCATCGTGAAGCTCGACTACAACGAAAGCACCAAGTTCTCGAGCGGCGACTCCGCCCACGCCGGCACGTTCATGCGCCCGGAGCGCGTGGTGATCGGTCGCAAGATGGGCCAGTACTACCGCTTCACGTCGCGCCAGTCGGCCGACAAGATCTCGACGGGCGCCGTCACCGAGGCCCTCGCCAACGACCTCACGCGCCTCGCAGGCGTTCCCGCGCAGGAGCTGGAGATCGTACGCGGCCAATACTCCGACGGACACCCGAAGATCATGCTCGCCGCCAAGTTCGCTGAAGGCTATAAGGACATGGAGGCCGGAATGATCAAGGACGGCCGCGCCGTTCCGCCCCCGCCCGGCAAGGACGGCGTCCCCGGCGCGGATCCGGAGCCGTTGGGCAAGTACAAGGCCTTCTTCCTGCTCACGGCCGACCGGGATGGCGTGGGCAAGCGCGGCCAGAACAAGGGCTTCATAAAAGGCAAGTTTTTCGCCATCGACCCCGGTCACTCGCTGGAGGGCAATGGCAAGTATCTGGACATCGCCGACGACTTCTCCTTCAAGGACACCTACGGGAGAAGCAGCAAGCCGCGCTTCAACAACTTTTCCGTCTTCGACGACGACACGCGCTTCGCCAAGCTCTCCGGCCTCCTCGAACTGCGCGAAACCGCAAAGAGCGGCGTGTTCGAAAAGCTCTTCGACGACTACCTCGCCGCGTTCAACCCGAACGAACAGGGCATCGATGCGGCCGAAAAGGCGCTGCGCGAGAAGATCACCGCAGAGATCAAGGAGAAGAAGTCGGAGTTCGACCAGCAACTCGGCCGCCTTCTCAAGATCGGCGACGTCCAACTGCGTCTTTTCGACGATCTCGCGGAGCGCGGTCACGCCGTGCAGGAGAAGGCCATCAACACGATATCCCACCTGGAAATGCTCACCTCGCCCACGACCTGGGTGAGCAAGAAGGGGAAGGTGGCCCTCACGCATCTCGAAGTCAGGCCCGAAACGCGCATTCCATGGCGCGCAGAGGCGGTTGGGAACGACATCATCTATCACTGCGACAAGCCTCTCGACGGCTCCACCGTCAACCTTCTCACCGGTCTGGCGCAAAGCGCCGGCGTGCGCTACGAATACGACAACTGGGGCAACTCTCGGCTCGTCGTTCCGCAGGAGGCAGCCGAGAGGTTCTTTACCGTATTCTCAGAGGAGAAGGTCCAGCAGCTCACGCACCCGGAGGAATTCCTCGCGCGTTCGGAAGGCAGAGACTCGCTCAAGGTCGCCAAGGACTACAAGCCCGTCGCTTACGCCCATGTCGCCGATCCGCGTCCGCCGATGGCGGCGGAACAGCTGCCTGCGGAACTCGACATCAGGGTGGATGGCCGCGTCGTCAGGCTTCCGAAGATCCACTATGAGGACATGGCCACCACGCGTTCGCACATCTCCCGCCCGCGCAGCGTGGGCGAACTGCGCTCCTCGCTGGAGGCCCGCATTCGCCGAGGCAACGACATCCTGCGCGCGCTCCTCTCCGGCAACACGCAGCTCTTCGAGCCGACGCTGGACAACGTTGTCGCGGTCACCCAGGCTATCCACGTGGCGGGGCTCAAGAAGGGCGAGTTCATGTACCGCGGCTCGTTCTCGGTCTCGGACCCCGACGGCAACATCGCCCGCTGGCTCGACAAGGCCGAGAACATCTACCTGCGCACCTCGACACACGCCAGGCCCTACCATGCCGCGACGGTTGACGGACACCTCAACATGCCGCGCGGCCTCGACGTCCCGGTCGGGATGGGCGGGCTCTTCAACGGCATGCGCACCTTCCACTACTTCACCATCCCCGACCCGAACGGCCTCAATGACAACGGCGGCAGCGGTCCGCGCCGCCGCCTCTTCCTCAAGTGTGAGACGTTCGGCATCTTCTGCTCCACGGCGCATGCTCATCCGTTCCGGAAAACGGACGCGAAAAGCGAGGGCATGAAGTCGCGATACTACCAGTTCGGCGACGTCATCGAGTCCATCTTCCATGGCACCTCCCTCGCCGTCTCGCAGTTCACGGACAAGGAGGCCAAGGGTATCCGCAAGGAGAACCTGCTCGCCGCGACGAAGGAGGTGATCGATGTCGCCGAGGCCAACCTCAAGGCCATCGGCGAAGACCATCTGGCGTCTATTCTCACGACCAACGTGGCGGACAAGGGGGCCGGCGTGCGGCAGGTCCTCGACAATCTCGCCGCCATCCTAGACAACCTCCCCGCCGACGAAAACAAGCGTGCCGAAGTTACGGATATCCTCGACGACATGATGGAAGGCATCTTCCGCACGAGCGGCCAGCTTTCCGGAGAGGTCTCCCAGCGCATGGGCAACGAGATCATGATTGATGCAAAGGATCTCGTCTGATATCACAAACCCGAAACTTGAAACCGGAGAACGGACATGAAAACAAGTGTAAAGCGGATTGCTGTTTATTCCCAAGTCAAGCAGAGCTGCCGATGCGTGGCGCTGACAGTGGCCTTCTTGGCGGCATGCGGATCGGCATTGGGCTTTGAGGCGAAGTTAGAGGGCGAGAAGGTCGTGTTCGAGTGTCCGGTGGCAGGCACGTTCCGTCTGGAATGTCAGACGGGTAAGGTGAAGCTGTCTGCCGCCGATGGCGCGGTCGACTTCGCGGTGACTGAGGCGAAATCGAACCAGATGTTGCTCTCCATGCTCGTGCCGCCGAGCTTCATCCAAGGCGGCGCGTGGCGCGTGGACGCGCAGGAAGGTGCCTTCCCGTTTGCGCTTGGGCTGGATGAGAAGCTATTCAAGGGCAACGGACGCGAGATCGCCGTCAAGGACGTCAACGGCGAGACGCTGACGTTTGGTTTCCCCGTCGGCACATACTTCGAGGTGCAGGACAACCGCAAGTGGAACTGGAACACTTTCGAGTACCGCATCTTCCTGCCGGCAGAGATGAAGGAATGGCAGATGACGTATTCGTTCGCGCCGGCGCAGGGTCGTAAGAAGTTGATTGACAAGTTCGGCCAGACGCCACGCGACTTTCCCGGAAAGATCAAGGATGATGCGGAACTGAAGGCGGACATCGCCTCTGAGCGAGAGTTCTACCGCTCGCTAGACTTTGCCGGACACCTCGCCCGCAAGGGCGTGCGTCTCGACGACTTTGGTGGCGTCGCGGGGACGGGGCAGAGGCTCGGCCTGAAGAAGACCGGTTTCTTCCATCTCGAGAAACGCGGCGAGCGGCACTACCTCGTCGATCCGGCCGGCAACGCGTTCTTCCACCTTGGCGTGTGCGTTTTCGGCGGCGGCGACGACCTGACGGACGTGACGGGGCGCGAGGATGCTTTCGAGTGGATCCCGCCGCACGAGGAACCTTTCGCCGCCGCGTGGAAGACGGACGAACCGTACTGGAGCACGCGGGCAGTCTCGCACTATCGCGCCAATCTCGTGCGCAAGTTCGGTTCGTACGACCACACGACAGCGGCGGTGCGCAACATCGCACGTGTGCGCCAGGCCGGCTTCAACTCGATGGGCGCGTTCGGCGAGGTGTCGGCGGCCGCGCGCAGGGCGTCGTTCCCATATGCGAAGCAGTTCCCGTTCTGGGGCATCAAGAAGATACCCACCATCCGCGGGATGTTCGACCCCTACGACGCGGAGACGGTGAAGTCCGTGGAGCAGGCGCTGGATTCGGTCCGCGCTGACGCGGACGATCCGCTCCTGATCGGGTACTTCCTCGACAACGAGCAGGCGTTCGAGGCGATCGCTCGCGCCGTGCCGGAGCTGGACGATGGCTGGGCGGCGAAGCGCGCGTTTGCGGCGTCCGGGAAGTCGGCCGAGGCGTTCGCGGAGGATTTCATCGAGAAGTATTACGGCGTGATCGAGAAGGCATTCCGCGCGCGTGACCCCAACCACCTCCTTCTCGGCAACCGCTGGATGCCATCGACGGCGGACAACGAGACGCTATGCCGCGTGGCAGGACGGCACTTGGACGCGATCAGCATCAACTATTATGCGCGCGATATCGACCGCGGTTTCGTCCGGCGCATCTACGGCTGGACCGGTGGCCTGCCGCAGATCTGGAGCGAGTTCTTCTATTCGGCAGGCAAGGAGTCAAATGTGGGGCCGTTCACGTTCGACGTACCCACGCAGCGCGAACGCGGCGAGGCGTACGGGCGATATGTGGCGGCGGCCGCGTCGATGGGGTTCGTGGTGGGCGTCGAATGGTTCACGCTCATCGACCAGGCGGCGACGGGACGCTACTTCCAGGGCGTCGGCGGCGAGAGTTACAACACGGGGCTCCTCTCCGTGACAGACCGTCCGTATCGCGACCTCTGGACAGGGATGCGCGACGCGAACGTGAAGGTGCTCGAGACCGTCAAATGAGCTAGCCGATAGAGGGCTTGCGGCCCTCGAGGGCGGGATTGTGGTGGGCCCAGAGGGCCTGGCGTGCGACGCCGAGCATGATTGCGGCGTCGTCGCGCGTCTGGACTCCGCGCGAGAAGATGCGGTGGATGCCCTGCATCATGTGGTCCGTCTGCTTCTCGTTCATGAAGCCGATGTCCTGGAGCATCGTCCGCCAGTTCTTCATCAGCTGCATCTTCTGTGCCTGGGGGGCGGGAGGGGCCTTCTCGTGCGGCGGCTGGTAGCTGCCGGTGGCGGTGAACAGCTCGTAGCAGGTGATGAGGACTGCCTGCGAGAGGTTGATGGAGGTGTAGCCCTCGTCGACGGGGATGCGGACGAGATGCGTGCACTGCGCCACCTCCTCATTGAGGAGTCCCTTGTCTTCGCGGCCGAATACGAGAGCCACCGGACCGGTGGCGGCGAGGGAGAGAATGTCGGCGGCGCAGTCGCGCGGCGCGCGCACGTGCTGGCGATAGAGCCCGCCGCGCGCGGTGGTGCCGACCACGGCCACGCATTCTGCCACCGCTTCCTCGAACGTGGCGAACTCCTGGCGGGCGTTCATGATGTCGGTGGCGTGGACAGCCATACGCTCGCCCTCGTCCCAGCCGTTCTGGAGGTTCGGGGCTGCGAGCGCGAGCTTTCGTATGCCCATGTTGGCCATGGCGCGGCATGCGCTGCCAACGTTGCCGGTGTAGAGCGTGCCGACTAGCACGACCTTGATGTTGTCGAGTGGAGACATGAAGTCATTCCTTGGTGCGCGGGCCGGAGGAATCGCGAGGCCCGGAGGAGTCGCGCCCAAACCCCTGCGGAGTCGAGGAACTGTGGATGGAAGGGTGCTGCTTTTCGTTCTTCGGGTTGCGGACGCTTGCGCAGAGCGTGCCCTGGTATCGGAGAATGGTACCGTTCCCGTCGGGAGCCCGCTCCGCCACGTATGCGGCCACGCCGCGCTCCAGGAAACGCCAGCGCTCGTTGTCGGAGACGTACAGCCGCCCCTCTGTCGACATGTTCTGGTACGCCACGAAGCGTGTGCCGTCCGGCATCTCGACGCGCACCTTCAGCTTGCTCCTGAATGGCATCTCCACGCCTCCCGGGCCGATGAAAGTGGACTCGTGCTCCTCGATTCCGTAGTCGACGAGTATGTATTCGTTTCTGTCGTTGACGAACTTGGAGGAGCGCGTCGGCTCGAACGTCCATGTCGCGCATCCGGCGAGCATGGCGGTTACGGCAACGGCAAGGATATGAATCGTCTTCATGTTGGGCCTCATGCCTTGGCTGGCGCGGCGATGGCGGGTTGCCAGCCGCTCACCAGCGGACGGCCGGGCTTGCCTAGCGAGTTGACGGGGCGCACCGCGAAGCGGAACTCCACGCCCTGCGGCAGCTGGTCTGCCGCGATGCGGCACGTCTGCGGGCGCCAGGTGCGCGGATTGTCCGTGGACATGTTGTAGCCGTCAGCCATCAGGTAGCGCCTGGTCTTCTTGCCGCCGTCCTTCGGGACGGCCACGATCTCGTAGTCGAACACGCGCCCGCCCTTGACGGCGTTCGCGGCAGGGAAGTCGAGGACGAACACGTCCTTCTCCTCCGCAGGGACTGCCGGCGTCTTGCCCTTGGCGGGGACGCCGCGGTTCCTGCCGCGCCCGCGCGAGACGATGAGCGAGGCGCCGGCAGGGAACTCCGGCGCGATCGAACGCTTGGCGTGCTCGGCGAATGCGAAGGGCTTCGACTCGGCGGCGGGAAGGGGAAGCACCCAGTCATCGCCGAGCGACTGGTCGTAGACGAACTCGCGGCGGGTGAAGGCGACGTGGTCGTCGTACACGCGCACGAGCATCCCTTGGCGTCCGTCTCGCGTGCTGCCGTAGCCGGACATTATCTTGTACGGATCGAACGCCGCGTCGCCGCCGCCGTTCTCGTAACCTTCGGGGAGGCGGATCTTGGCGTATGATCCGCCCGTGTAACGGAGCGAGCTGGTGCCGAGTGACGTGAACGCTCCCTGCCATATAGACTGGTCATGGGTGAGCGTGGTGTGCGAATGGCCGGAGAAGGCTATTGCGTTCGGGAAGGGCGTCAGCGCGCGCGTCGCGCGGCCGTCGTCGTGGCCCCATGCCCACGAGCCGTAGCACGTGTCCTTCGGGTGCGGGTGCTGGAAATAGAAGAAAGGCTTCTTCGGGTCGAGCAGGTTTGGATGCGCCGAGAAGAACTCCTCGACGCCGCCGATGCCTGTCTCCTCCTTGCCTTTGCACTTGTCGGCGGTCCAGTGCGCGCCGACGAAGGTGTAGCCGTTGACGTTCCAGCACATCACCGGCGCGTATTCCTCGTGGAATATCTTCTCCCAGTTCGCCTTCTGGTCGGTGCGCAGGACGTGCTTGGCGCGTTCCGCATCGTCGGGCCATATCTTCTTCGCGTAGCCGCCGTAGTTGAAGCCCTCGAAGTCGTGGTTGCCGTACACGAAGAGCCGCTGAACGTGGCGGCCGTCGGGGGCCTTGTCGTCCGGGAACACCTTGAACCAGGCGTCCGCCACGAACTGCAGCTCGTCGACGAGCCCCTTGTCGGCGATGTCGCCCACTATCATCACGGCGTCGACGCCCTTGGAGCGGAACCACTCGAAGGTGTGGATCAGCGTGGAGGTGTCGTGGTCTTTCGCGAATCCTTCACCGTTCGGCCCCAGCCGCACGTGGACGTCGCTCACGACTCCGAACGTGACGTTGGGCTTGCCGCTCGCGAATGTGCCGGCATGGGCCTGGAAGATACGGTTGCCGCCGAACGCGCCGAAGGACGCGAGACCGCCTATAAACCATCTGCGTGAAATGTTTGTGCTCATTGACTGCTGCCTGTTTTTGCCTCTTGAATGTGTTGGAAAGATGGCTGTAGTTTAGCAAAAGGAGCTCCTGCCGACAAGAGGCGCTTGTTTGCCGACGCCTTGGAGAAGGCGGGTGGTTAGCAGTTCATGACATGAACGGAGAGCCGCCAGAGGGCGGCTCTCCGTGACGCCGCCGGGAAGGGCGGCCTGTTCATGCGCTCAGGCGATGGCGATCTTGCGCGGCTGCGTCTCGGGGCGCTTCTTCACGTTGACCTTCAGGAGGCCGTTCTCCAGCGCGCCGGAGACGGTCGCCAGGTCGCACAGTTCCGGCAGGTCCACGCTCACGGCGTAGTTGGGCCGGTCGAACTCCTGGGCGATCAGCTTGAAGCCGGCCGGGGCCTGGTAGGTGGCGTGCGTCTTCAAGGTGAGGGTGCGTCCCTCCACGTGGAGGTCTGCCTCGTCCTTGCCGATGCCCGGCAGCTCGAAGGTGAACTCGTAGTCCTCGGGGTGCTCGGTCATGCGCACGGTCGGGACGATGTACTTTGTGTTTTCGTTGTTCATTGCTAGATTCCTTAGTTGTTCTCGCTTCCTCGCTCGTTCCGCTTCGCTCACTCGCTCGGTCGCGAGAGGTTTTCTACTCTGGGTTCTCGCTTCCTTATGCGATCTTGATCCGATGGGCGGCGACGGCGTCGGCGCGGGGCAGCTCGATTCGGAGGATGCCGTTGATGAACTTGGCGTTCGCCTTCTCGTGGTCGACGCGGAAGGGTAGTTCCACGCGCCGCGACCAGGAGGGCTTGACGGGGATGGCCTTGCCGTTCTCGTCGGTGGTGTCGGCAGGCTTGTCGGCGATGATTACGGCCTGCGCCTCCAGCGTCAGGTCTACGTCCTTCGCCGCCTTGCCGGGGCAGACGTTGCGGAACACCCGGTTGTTCGTGTCCAGCAGGGTATCCAGCAGGTTCCACGGATTCAGTTCTGTCAGTGTGCTCATTGTTGTGTTCCTTTCAGTTGGTTTCTTAGTTGCCCAAAGGCGAAAACCAATTAGCAAGCGCCGTGCCAAGGGGCATGGCGGCGTGCCAAGAAAGAAAAGTGTGCCATCATGCGCCAGAACGGCGCGTCAGATTGTCACACTGTGACTGGGGAGTCAAGGTAGTCCTCGGCGGTGCCGAAGCGGTCGAAGGCGCAATCGATGGCGGCGGCCGCATGGGCGTCTGAGGAGAGTATGAAGCGTACTCCGCGTTCGCGGAGGAGGGTGCGGAAGACGGGAGAAGGGTAGGCGTCGTCTATCCAGCCGCGGGAGATGCCGCCAGTGTTGACCTCCACGATCTTCCCGGTGGCGGCGAAGGCGTCGGCGGTGAGGCGCAGCTCATCAAGGTACCAGTCAGCCGACTCGTCGAAGTAGCGGAGCTTGCCGTTGAACTTGCGCACGAGGTCGGGGTGGCCGATGACGTCGAAGTCGCAGGTTGCGGCCATGTCGCGCTCGGCGGCGAAGTAGGCGCGCACGAACGTCTGGGCGTCGCCGCCGAACTGCTGGGCGATGCCGTCGGCGAGAAGTTCCGGCTTGTGGTCGACGGGCACGCGTACGCCGCTTGGCGCGACGACTTCGTGGACCGAGCCGATGAGGTAGTCGAGGCCGAGACGGGCGTAGACGGAGCGGTCGGGGCGCGACTTGCCGGTTATGAAGTCTGCCTCCATGCCGCAGAGGATGGAGATGCGGTCTTTGTACTTCTTCGCGAGCGCGCGGATTTCGGCCACGTAGGCGTCCACCGTGTCTGGCTTGAGCGTCCACGGGTCGCTGATGGGCAGGAGGACGTGGGACGAGAATCCGATGGCGTCGAAACCCTTTTCGAGGGCGGCCAGGACCATCTCCTCCGGAGCGTTCTTTCCGTCGCACCAGGTGGTGTGCATGTGGTAGTTCGTCTTCACGCGCGTATTCTACCACACTCTCTCCCGCGGCGGTAGAACAATCCGAGATTCCTGCTTGCGGAATTCGCCGCAAAAGGGTAAAATACCCGCCAACTTTTCACCGGGCATGTGCCCGGACAACGAGCAAGGAGTAAAGAGAACATGGCCAAGACGCCGAAATTCGCCAACGCGAAGGTCTTCGCGTGGGTAGACAAGTGGAACAAGCTCTGCACGCCCGACAAGATCGTGGTCGTGAGGGGCACGAAGAAGGAGCATGTCGACATCTGCGAGATGATGGTCAAGAAGGGCCAGTTCATCAAGCTGAGCGCCAAAAAGCGTCCGGGGTGCTACCTCGCCCGCTCGCACGAGAGCGACGTGGCGCGCGTGGAGGGTCGCACCTTCATCTGCTCGAAGAAGGAGATCGACGCGGGTCCCACGAACCACTGGATGGATCCGGTGGAGATGAAGAAGAAGATGGAGAAGGCGTACAAGGGCTGCATGAAGGGCCGCACGATGTACGTCATCCCGTTCGCGATGGGCCCGATCGGCAACCCGATCACCCAGTACGGCATCGAGATCACGGACTCGCCGTACGTCGTCGTGAACATGAACATCATGACGCGCACGGGCGACGCCGTGATCAAGCACCTCGGCAAGGACGGCGACTTCATCCCCTGCATCCACTCCGTGGGCGCGCCGCTCAAGAAGGGCCAGAAGGACGTCGCGTGGCCCTGCGCGAAGAACATCGACGACAAGTACATCACGCAGTTCCCGGAAGACGGCGAGATCTGGTCGTTCGGCTCCGGCTACGGCGGGAACGCGCTCCTCGGCAAGAAGTGCTTCGCGCTCCGCATCGCGTCGAAGCTCGCGAAGGATCAGGGTTGGATGGCCGAGCACATGCTCATCCTCACGCTCACGAGCCCTGAGAAGAAGCAGTACCACGTGACGGCGGCGTTCCCGTCCGCCTGCGGCAAGACGAACCTCGCCATGATGCTGCCGAAGCTCCCCGGCTGGAAGCTCCAGACGATCGGCGACGACATCGCGTGGCTCAAGCCTGGCGACGACGGCCGCCTCTACGCCATCAACCCGGAGAACGGCTTCTTCGGCGTGGCGCCCGGCACCTCGATGGACTCCAACCCGAACGCGCTCAAGAGCTGCAAGAAGGACACGATCTTCACGAACGTCGTCCTGACGCCAGACGGCGACATCTGGTGGGAGGACATGGGCATCAAGGCGCCGAAGGAAGGCGTCGACTGGAAGGGCAACAAGTGCTACGTGTGCGCGGACGATCCGTACCGCATGGGTCCGAAGCCTGGCATGACGAAGGCCGAGATCAAGGCGGCCGGCTACGTTGCCGCTCACAAGAACAGCCGCTTCACCGCTCCCGCCATCAACTGCCCGGTGCTCGACAAGGACGGCTTCAACGGCATCTTCAAGAAGAAGCCCACGGGCGTGCCGATCGACGCGATCCTCTTCGGCGGCCGCCGTCCGTCGACCATCCCGCTGGTGAACGAGGCCAAGAGCTGGACGCACGGCGTCTTCATGGGTTCTGCCGCCGGCTCCGAGGTCACCGCCGCCGTCATCTCCGACCAGATCGGCCAGGTGCGCCGCGACCCGATGGCCATGCTGCCGTTCTTCGGCTACAACGTGTGCGACTACTTCCAGCACTGGCTGGAGATGGAGCGCACCTCTGCCGACGCCACGAAGCTTCCGAAGATCTACTTCGTGAACTGGTTCCGCAAGGGCGACGACGGTCGCTTCATGTGGCCGGGCTTCGGCGACAACAGCCGCGTCCTCAAGTGGATCTGCCAGCGCATCGAGGGCCAGGTGAAGGCCAACGAGACGCCTATCGGCAACATCCCGTTCGCGAAGGACATCGACCTCGCCAACAACGACGAGAAGGCCAAGTTCCATGTCGTCAAGGCTGACCTCGAGGAGATACTGAAGGTCGACGTCGAGGGCTGGAAGAAGGAGATCGCAACGGTCGGCGCCTCCTACGACGAGTACGACAAGAAGCCGTCAAAGGACTCGAAGGAAGCCAACCTCGCCGCGCACCGCGTGCCGAAGGCGCTTCGCCAGATCCTCGCGGACGTCACCGCCGCCCTCGCGAAGTAAGGGAGTCGATGACACGCGCGATCCTAATCGCGACGCTGACGGCGGCCTGCCTCCTGGGCGGGCTGCCGTCGCGTGCTGTTACGTTCCACCGGAGCTTCAAGAACGGCTATCCGGCGGAGCTTAACGTCTCGAAGGAGGAGGCGAACGACGTCTTCTCCATCAAGCGCGGCGGGGTGACGTACTCGAACGGAAGGGGACGCGTGGTGTCGCAAACCAGCGTCCGCGAGCTCGAGGGGCGCGTGACGCGCGTGCTTGACGGCGACAGGATTGTGGTGACGGACCGTGCGGGCGCGCACAGGGTGCGACTCTTCCAGATCGACGCGCCGGAGCTGGAGCAGGCTTACGGGCGCGAAGCGGCAGCGGTCCTCTACAAGCGCATAGGCGGCAAGCTGGTGCGCGTGGAATGGATGGCGCAGGACACGTCGGGCTGGATACTCGGCACGGTCTTTCTCGACGACCTGGAGATCAACAAGCTGATGATCGACGAGGGTTGCGCGTGGCACGACCGTCGCACCGGCCCTGCGCCGCACTATTCCGCCGCCGAGAAGAAGGCGCGCGACGCAAAGCTCGGGCTGTGGGCCGACCCTGCTGCTGTGAACCCGATGAACTTCCGCCGCGCGCGCGCCAAGAAGAAGTAGCCACAGCCTCGCCATTGGAACCTGCCGGTGCTAGACTTTCAGGACATATCGGTACATTACGGCCTACAGGACGTTCTCTCGAACGTAAGCTTCCGCGTGAACAAGGGCGAGCGCGTGGGCGTGGTGGGGCCGAACGGCTCCGGAAAGTCCACTCTCTTCAAGATCATTCTTGGCGAGATGTCCACCGACCACGGCGAGCTCGTGATCGAGGAGAGTCCGCGCATAGGCTCCACGCGGCAGAACCCGGAGCCCGACTCTCCCGACGAGACGCTGCTCGAGTATGCGCTGCGCGGCGTGCCGGGATTCCACGAGCTTGACGCGCGGATGCGCGAGCTGGAGCAGAAGCTGGATTCCGGCGACAAGGGCGTACTCAAGGAATACGGGGAGGTGCAGACCGCGTTCGAGCATCTCGGCGGGTACGACCTCGAGACGCGCGTGAAGGTGGCACTCGGAGGCCTAGGCTTCTCCGTGGAGGAGTTCTCGAAGCCGTTCGCCTCGTTCTCCGGCGGCTGGCGGATGCGCGCGGAGCTGAGCCGCGTCCTTGCCTCGCACCCTGATCTGCTTCTTCTCGACGAGCCGTCCAACTACCTCGACCTTCCAGCTGTCGACTGGCTGCAGAAGTTCCTCAAGCAGTATCAGGGAACGCTCATGCTCATCTCGCACGACCGCTACCTGCTGCGCACTCTTACGGACATCATCGTGGAGGTGGACGCCGGCACGTGCACGCGCTACGAGGGAGACCTCGACTGGTACCTGCGCGAGCGCGAGCTGCGCTACCAGCAGCTCGTCCAGGCGAAGGCCAACCAGGACCACCACCGCGAGCAGCTGCAGCGGTTCGTGGACCGCTTCCGCGCACAGGCGACGAAGGCCGCGCAGGCTCAGAGCCGCCAGAAGCTCATCGACAAGATCGACGAGGCCAGGATCGTCCTGCCCAAGCGCTATTCGCAGCGCGGCCGCCTGCGCCTTGCCGATCCGCCGCCGAGCGGGATCGAAATGTTCCGCTGCGAGGAGATGTCGTTCAGCTACGACGGCGTGAGGAACGTGCTGCACGACGTCACGTTCAACGTCACGCGCGGCGACAAGGTGGCGGTGATCGGCTACAACGGCCTAGGCAAGACCACTCTCATGCGCCTCATCGCCGGCACGCGCAAGCCCACGGCAGGCAAGGCCATCCTCGGCCACAACGTCGTAACCGGCTACCTCTCGCAGGAGTTCGCAGAGACGATCCCGCCCGACGTGAGCGTCTACAAGGTGGCCAAGGCCGCGTGGCAGGGCGGCAGCAGCCTCACGGGCGAGAAGAACTTCCGCAACCAGCTGGGCGCGTTCGGGTTCGACGAGAACGACGTGGAGAAGCCATCGGGCGTACTCTCCGGCGGCGAGAAGATACGACTCGCGTTCCTTCGCCTCTTCCTCTCCGCGCCGAACTTCCTCCTTCTCGACGAGCCGACCACGCACCTCGACCTCGACGGTCGGCGGCTCCTGCAGGAAGCGCTGCAGAACTACAAGGGCACGATACTGCTCGTCTCCCACGACATCGACTTCGTCCGCGCCGTCGCCACGTCCGTGCTCGAGATCACGCATGACGGGGTGAGGTCGTTCCCTGGCGGATACGACTACTACTGCGAGAAGAAGGCGCAGCGGGAAACCGCCGCCAAGATGGCGGCTGTCCCAGTCAGTGGCCGTGCTCAGCAAGGACGCGGTGATCTGACCGGGACAGACCGCTCCCAGCGGGCGGCATCCGATGCGCCCGCGCTCACCTCGAAGGAGCTGCGCCAGCAGCGCGCGGCGGCGCGCGCGAAGATCGCGCCGCGCGTGAAGGAGCTGAAGCGGATCGTCGAGACGAGCGAGAAGAAGATAGACGAGCTGCAGGCGGCGCTCGACGCCGCGAGCGAGGAGCTGTTCAACCCGAAGCCTACGACGGACTTCGCGGAGGCGAACAGGAAGGTCCGCACCCTCCAGTTCGAGATCGAGCGCTACACTGCGGACTGGGAGGCCGCCGCCACCGAGCTGGAAGAGCTCACGAAGAACGCCGATTGATTGCGGCTTTGCAGAAACGGCGAATGAAGATTTCCAGGCTACGCTCTCAAATATGCTATAATATCGGCGATGCAACCAGAGGAAATGGGCATAGACAACGAGGAAGGAACCTTCGGCGAGGCGAAGGGTCCACTGTTCCATCCCGGCGAGTCGTTCCACGGCTACATCATCGAAAGGCAGATAGGCCAGGGCGGGTTGGGAACCATTTGGCTCGGACGGCATTGCATGCTCGAGACCTTGTTCGCGATCAAGGTTCTCGATCCGGTAGTGGCCGAGGAGAAGCCCGAGTACGTGATGAGGTTTGTCCGCGAAGCCAAGCTCGCCACTCGAATACGCCATCCCAACCTCGTGGCGGTCCATGACGCGGGATATGACGAGTCGCGTGGCGTCTACTTCCTGGTGATGGACTACGTCAAGGGCGACACCCTACGTTCCACGATCGCGTTCGGCGGGGCGCAACCCGAAAAGGAGGCCGTGCGCATCATCCTGCAGGTAGCGGACGTGCTGGCGGCGGCGCAGCGTTTCGGCATGGTGCACCGCGACCTCAAGCCGGAAAACATCATGCTGACCGCAGAGGGAACCGTCAAGCTGCTCGACCTCGGCATCGCGAAGACGTCAGGCGGGATCGACTCCCTCAAGACGACGGCGAAGTCCCTGTTCGGAACGCCAGCCTACATCTCCCCGGAACAGGCCATTGACTCGAGCGCCGTCGATACGCGTGCCGACGTCTACAGCCTGGGCATCATTCTCTTCGAACTCCTCTGCGGCAGACGCCCATACATGGACGATGCGCCGATGAAGGTCCTGCAGCAGCTTCTCGATCCTTCACCGATCCCGGACGTACGCACGTTCAACGACAAGGTTTCGCCAGGGCTTTCGGCCTTGCTGTCGCGCATGTGCGCCAAGCAGCGGGAGGATCGGCTGTCCTCGCCGAAGGCTGTAGTAGACGCGCTTGTACGCTTGGGATATGCTGCTCCATCCTCAGGCAAGACGGAGTTCGCGGCGGAGATGGATGCCGCATCCGAAGGCATGGTGCAGGATCTCATCCCCGATCCCAATGCGGCGCCGCGCGCGGGCGAAGGCATAATGCTCGAGACCAAGGATCAAGACATGCAGGAGTTTCTGGCTCGGCTCAAGCGCAAGAAGATGCGCAGGAGGATCGCCTTGGCGGGTGGCATCTGCATTCTTCTTCTCATTGCGGCGCTACTGTGGCGCATTCTGACGTGAAAATTTAGCCAAGATTGACATAACTGGAAGACGAGAGTGAAAATTAAGACTGTCGCATTTGTTTCGCTGGCGGCCATCGCCGCCGTGGCAGAGACCGTGAAGGTGGCGGACTGCGTGCGCAGCGCTGACCTGGACGTCTGGGCGGCGGCGGACGCCAAGTTCTGCATGACCGTGATGGACGACGTGTTCAAGGCGGCTGGACTGGAGGCGGAGCGTGTTGCGTTCGGCGCGGACGGCCTATTCGTGGAGACCAACGTCGATGTGATCTGCTCCGCCTTCCGTGCGCCGTCGCTGCAGGAGGACTACGCCTTCCCGCTGCAGCCGCTGAGCCGGATGCACTACGCGCTCTACGCGGCGCCCGAACGGGCGATGTCCATGATGTCCACGAAAATATCCGAATGGCCGCGCATGCGCGTGGGCTACTCCCCAGTCTCGCAAGGCGACTGCGGCGATCGGCAGAGGTACTTCGACAGCGCGAAGCTCTCGCCGGAGTACGTGGAGTTCCCCACGAGCGCGGGCGCGGTGCAGTCGCTGCGCAACGGCGACATCGACGCGCTGTTCCTGTACACCCCCTTCGGGAAGCGTCCGGAGGGACTCGTCGAGGTCGTGCCGATCGGCGCGCGCAACACGTACTTCGCCGTGCGGAAGGGCCGTCCAGAGCTGATGCCGCGGAGCTGCTGGGCATCCCGAAGCCCCCGAAGCGCGTGCGCGTGGCCGCGTACATGCGCGGCGACCTCTTCAACGTGACGCCGGACGGCGAGAAGTCCGGCTCGCTCGAGATGTGGATGAAGTCGCTCTGCAGCGCCACGCGGTGGACGCCCGACTTCGTGTACGGCGGATACGACGAAAGCATCGCCGACGTGAAAAGAGGACGGCTCGACCTGATCGGCGGCCTCGGGTTCGACGCCTCGCGCCGCAACGACTTCCTCTTCCCGCACACCCCCATCGGAATGCTGCGCGTGTACCTCTGGACGCATCCGGAGAAAAGCCAGTACAAGGTCGGCGAGCCGTCGACCTGGAAGGGCATGCGCGTGGGCATGCTCTCCGGCGCCATCAGCGCGCAGCGCGCCAAGCGCCAGTTCGACCACGAGGCACTCGGCGTCAAGTACCGCGAGTACGCGACCGACAGCGAAATGGTGAAGGCGTACTTCGAGAACGAGATCGACGCCTGCATCGACGTGGAGATGCCCGACCTCTCGAACGAGGTGGCGCTGCACCTCTACGCCTCGCACCCGATGTACATCTGCACCACCACGAACCGGATGGACCTCTTCAACGAGCTGGAGCGGGCGCTGGAGGAGGTGTGCGACGACTTCCCAAAGTACATGCGCATGATCAGCGAGCGCCACTACGGCTCGCACCACGAGATGGCCCCCCTCTCGCTCAAGGAGGCAGAATGGCTTGCGCAGCGCCGGAAGGATCCGTCGCCGGTGATGGTGGACTTCTCGCCGTGGCCGTTCAAGATTCTCGACGCCAAGGGGCAGGCCGTCGGCCTCGCCGAACTCCTGCAGGTCGAGATCAAGCGCAAGACGGGCCTTGTCATCATGCCGCAGGAGCAGACGGGCCTGCAGACCGCGCAGGCGAGGTTCCTGCGCGGCGAGACCCGCCTGTGGATCCCGTACCCCGTCAAGGCCGGTGAGGCCACGTACGGCGCCACGTCGGTGTTCTCGCTGCCCGTGCCGCAGACGGTGGGAGAGTTCTACGGGGCCGATGACCCAGACCTTGAGTTCGAGATGTTCGCAGGCCCGGGGGCTCCGCCCGAGCTGGTGTCGATCCTCCACAAGGCGGTGTCCAGCATCGACCCCGTGCGCCTCCAGGAGATGTTCATGGGCGCCAAGGCCGAGCGCAAGGTCGTGCACCGCGTGTTCGGCCTCACCGGCGAGGAGCTGGTGAAGGTGATCATGGGCGTGGTGCTGCTGGTGCTGGCCGGGATCGCCATCTACGCCTTCGTGATGATCCGCATGCTGAAGCGCGAGGCCGCGCGCGCCAACGAGGCAGCGGCGCAGGCGGAGGAGCACGCGCAGGCCAAGACGCGCTTCCTCGCCATGATGTCGCACGAGCTCAGGACGCCGCTCAACGCCGTCATCGGATTCGCGGAGTTCCTCTCCCGCGAGGACATCGACGAGCGCCGCCGCAAGGAATACACCGACGGCATCCTTCTCAGCGCCACCGCGCTCCTCGAGCTCATCAACGACATCCTCGACCTCTCCAAGCTCGACGCGGGCGCGATGGAGATGCGCTCCGGCTCCTGCGACATGATGCAGCTCATGCGCGAGTTGCCCGCCATCTTCGGATACCGCGTCCGCCGTCACGGCGTCAAGCTCAAGATAATCGGCCCTGTCTCCGGCAAAATTCCCGTGCTCACGCTCTCGCAGCAGGGCATGCGCCAGATTCTTATCAACCTCGTGGGCAACGCCGCGAAGTTCACCGAAGAGGGCGAGATCAAGGTGGAGGTCGGATGGGACGCCGGACCGCATACCCTCAAGATCACGGTCTCGGACACCGGCTGCGGCATCTCGGAGGCGAAGATGGAGCGGCTCTTCGACCCGTTCGTCCAGGACATCGCAAGCCGCATGAATGCGAGCGGCGGCGAGATGAAGGGCACCGGACTCGGGCTGCCGATCGTGAAGCGCATGGTGGACAACGCCCACGGCACGGTGAAGGCGGACAGCACGCCTGGCAAGGGTACGTCGTTCGAGATCGTCATTACCGGTCTTGACATCGCGGAGGACATCTCGCCCGCCACGCGTTCGGCGGCGGAGACCATCCGTGCGGCCATGCCCGAGCGCGTGCTTGTGGTGGACGACATGGCCATGAACCGCAAGATCCTCGGCATCCACCTCGGAAACCTGAAGATCAAGGACATTCGCTACGCCGAGAACGGCGAGGACGCGCTGAACGTGATGAAGGAGTGGGTGCCGGACCTCGTGCTCTCGGACATGTGGATGCCGAAGATGGACGGCTCGCAGCTTGCCGAGGCCATGCGCAACGAACGTCGCCTCGCGGAAATCCCCATCGTCGCCGTCACGGCGGACGTGGACGTGGGATCCACCTACGACATGAGCCTCTTCGCCAGAGTAATCGCGAAGCCGGTCACCAGCGCCAAGCTGCGCGCTCTCTTCGGCGACATCGGGGCCTGACAATTCCGCTCTTCACAATCGCCCGCAAGTTTGGTATCATCTTGCCGCGCATGGAACAACTGGACGACGAAGGCGTAGCAGGCCCGTTTAAACCAAACGACATGTTCGGGGACTGCATCGTGGAGCGGCTGCTCGGCAAGGGTGGCCTGGGTTTTGTCTACCTCGTGCACGGTTCCGACGGCAAACGGTACGCCCTCAAGACGTTACGCACGGGCGTAACCGGGATAACTCCGGAGTACAAGCAGCGTTTCGCGCAGGAAGCCAACCTGATGATGACGATGCGCCACCGCAACCTTGTGCGCGTGTACGACGCTGGCGAGGACGCCGAGAGGGGCGTCTGCTACATATTGATGGAGTACATGCCGGGCGGCACGCTGAAGGAGCGCATCGTCGAGAAAGGCGCGATGACCGTAACCGACGCGATTTCCATCGCCACGCAGATCGCGGAGGCCCTTGCCATGGCGCATTCCCACGGCGTGATCCACCGCGACGTCAAGCCCGACAACATCCTCTTCTCGGCCGACGGAACGCCGAAGCTCGCAGACCTCGGCGTGGCGAAGCTCCTCAGGGACGGGGAAGAAGGCACCAAAACAATGCAGGGCGTCATCATCGGCACGCCTGCGTACATGGCACCAGAGCAGATTCTCGATTCGAGCCACATCGACGAACGAGCCGACATCTACTCCCTCGGCGTGGCGCTCTATGAGATGCTCACCGGCAAGCGCCCGAACGACGGCAGCACTGTGATGGGAATGCTCGCCAAGGCAGTGAAGGGCGATCCGCTTCCAGACGTGCGCTCGATGCGCCCGGAGGTTTCGGCTTCCGTCGCCTACGTGCTTTCGCTGATGTGCGCCCCGAAACCCGAGAACCGTCCTGTCACCTCTCGCGCCGTTGCAGACCTGCTAGTACGCGCCTCCGTGGACGGACTCATCCTGCCTGATGCCCCATCGTCCCCGTCGACGGACCACAATACGCGCAAGGGGGGATGGCTGGCCAGCCTCTTAAGGCGCATCGCGGATAAGCTGGGCGGGTAATCTCGCCCAATGTCACCTGCTAGAACACGCGATTGATGATTTCGGTCGCAGAGTTGAGGCAGCTGCGGTGGTCGCTAGGGGTCTTGGACATCGGGAAGCGGATGCCTGCCCATTCGAGCTTGTGGTGATTCTTGCCGCTGACATATCGGAACCCTAGCTTCTCCAGCTCTGCGATTGCCTGGTCGTCGAGGAACGAACCGGCATCCTTGACGATTTGGCGTACGGCCTCGCGGCGGAGGTCAAGCTCCCCTGAGGCGGGATTGGCGCAGAGCACGGCCTCCAGGATGCGTGCACGCCTGTCGCGCCCGCCGGCCTCTGCCGCCTCGGCGGCCGAAGCGAGCGAGTCGAGAACGTGTTCGCGAATCTCGCCCGTGAACTTCTCTCCAAGCGCCGGAGGCTTTTCTAGCAGGACGGAAGACGAGAGCGAGGTGCGCTGTGCCTCCGCGAGCAGTTCCTTCAGCCTGTCGATCTCGCGGTCCTTGGCTTCGCTTTCCGCAATGAGACTCTCGTCGATGTGCGGCTTGGCGCGTTCCGCCTCCAGTTCTGCGTGGACAGCTGCGGACGCCGCTTCAGCGGATTCGGCTCGGGCGAGAAGGGCGGCGTGCTCCTCGCGGAGGATGGCAAGGTCGCGCGCGAGCGATTCGCACGCTTCGCGTTGTGCCTCCAGCTCTTCCCTCAAGGCGTCCTGGGAGGCGGCAAGTTCCGCGCGTTCGGCGGCGAATGCGTCTTCGGCCTGCTCCTGGCGCACTTTTGCGATGGTGTTGGGGGTTACAACCGTCGTGCGGCGGCTGGAGGTCTTGCCAGGCTTGTCGCCGAGCAGCGAGGCGAAATAGTCGTTGGAATTCATGTCAGGTCTCCGGTCTGGTGGCGCATGGGCCGGTTCTTGAGATAGTAGTGGAAATAGAGCGTGAGATCGGTTGCGACGAGCGCGATGTCGGCCAGATACACCCAGATGACCCAGCTGCGGTCGCTGATCAGGTGGCTTGCGATGCCGAAAAGGTAGCCGATGATGACGATGATCTCGAACGCGGGGCTCTTGCCGTCGACGCGCTTGGCGCGAAAGGTCTTCGCGATGGCGAACGGCCAGGAGAAGCCAAAGCAGAACAGCATGGCGAATTCGAGCAGTCTTGGCAGCAGGTCCGGGTTCATTGAACGTCCTTGAGTTGAGGGCGCATATTGTACCATGTTTCCTTCTTCTCCGCACGCCACTCTGCGAAACGGTGACGATTCGGGAAAGTCGCGGTGTTGCTCGCGCACGGGTTTCTTGCTAGAATGGCGTCCATGCAAATACTGGCATTCTTGCTCTACTTCGCCGTAGTCCTGTCTATAGGCGTCTATTTCTTCGTCAAGACAAAAGGCGGAGGCGAGAAGGAGTATTTCCTGGGAGGACGCTCCATGGGACCATGGGTCTCTGCGATGTCGGCCCAGGCGTCCGACATGTCAGGTTGGCTGCTCATGGGCTTTCCCGGCAGCATCCTCGCGTTCGGCATGGGCAAGGTCTGGATCGGAATCGGTCTAGGCCTCGGCACGATACTGAACTGGGTGGTCGTCGCCAAGCGGCTGCGTCGCTTCTCGCAGGCGTCTGGCGACGCCATAACGCTTCCGCAATACCTGACCAACCGCTTCGCGTCTTCGAACCCGGCGCTGAAGATCGCATGTTCCGCAATATTCCTCATTGCCTTCACCGTCTACGTGGCCAGCGGATTCGTGGCCGGCACGAACGTCTTCGTCAGCATCTGTCCGGCGTTCCAGGGAAGGGAGCTTCTGGCGATGGTCATTTTTGCCGTCCTTATCCTCTGCTACACATTTCTTGGCGGATACAAGGCTGTCTGCTGGACCGACTTCTTTCAGGGCATAATGATGCTGTGCGCTCTTCTCGCTGTTCCGATCGCCATGTCCGCCACAGGCAAGTTCGACCCTGCTTGCGCCGAAGCCTTCAGCGTGCGCGAGTTCGTCGCCAAGCCGTTCGGGTGCAATCCTTTTGCCGCCTCATGGAACGATGTCGTCTCCGGATTCGGCTGGGGGCTTGGATATTTCGGCATGCCGCACATCCTGGTGCGTTTCATGGGCATCAAGGATCCGAAGCAGGTCGGCAAGTCCGCCTGGATAGCCAGCATCTGGGTCGTCCTCTCGCTCGGTGCCGCGATCGCGATCGCCATCCTCGGCCGCACGTATCTGCTTGACGGCGGGGAAGCGCTCGCGAAGCAGCTCCTTCCAGGATCGGCCCAGCAGATGGTGTTCGTGACTATCGTCAACGACATGTTCCCGACGTTCGTGGCCGGCATCCTGCTAGCGGCTATCATCGCCGCCTCGATGAGCACGGCCGACTCGCAGCTCCTCGTCGCCTCTTCGGCCTTCTCTAGCGACTTCTACCAGCCGGTGGTCCGCAGGAACGCCGCCACGGACGCCGAGATGCTGTGGGTAGGGCGCGTAGTGGTGGTTGTGGTTGCATTCGTCGCTTTCTACATTGCGGCTAGTGGTCTAGGCAAGCCGGGATCATGGGCCAGCAGCATCATGGACATGGTCGAGAACGCGTGGGGGCTCTTCGGCGCCGCGTTCGGCCCAGTGGTGATCCTCTCCATCTTCTGGCGGCGGTTCAACTACGCAGGAGCTCTCGCCGGCATCATCGGTGGGGCGGGGACCGATATCGTGTGCCTCTGCAATCTCAAGGACTGGCTAGGAGGGACGTATCTCTACGAGATCGTGCCCGGCTTCGTTGCCGGCTTGGCAATCGCCGTTGCGGTCACGCTTGCCACAAAAAAGCCAGGCGCAGAGGTCGATGCTATCTTCAATAAAGCTATCGCTATCTGACGGCAATCAAAATATGGTATACTAGTCGCATGCAACGCACACTTCTTCTTTTCCTCTCCGTCTGCGCGACTTTGTTCGCGCAGGGTGCATGGTATTGGCCGTTCGGTAGCAGTGAGGACGATCCCTCCAAGCCGTTGCGCCTGCACCGTCTCCTCGAAGAGGCGAACAACTACATCGAGATTGCCGAGGACGAGGCCCTAAAGGGCAACGGGGACGGTGCGCTTGAGAACTACAGGCTGGCCCTATCGGAGCTGGACCGCGTGGAGCGCGAGAATCCCGATCGGGCTGAGACGGCAGAGTTTTCTCCGTTGCGCAACAAGCGTGCCGCCTGCGTGGCAGCGATGGACGCCATCCGCTTCGCGCAGGTGAACGACAACGAGCGCGCTGTATCCGTTACCGACACGCGCGAGCTGCAGAAGAAGTGGAACAAGAAGCACGGCATCAAGGAGAAGGAGAAAGGTGAAGGGGGAAAGGTGAAAGGTGAAGAGGGAACGGGGAATGGGGAACGGGGAATGGTGAAAGGTGAAGAGGTGCCGGTGGTGGTGAAAGGTGAAGGGGGAAAGGTGAAAGGTGAAGAGGAGCCAGTTGAGAAGCCGGTGGCGAAGGTGGATGTTGAGCCGACGGAGAAGCCGGTGGCGAAGGTGGAGGTTGAGCCGACAGAGAAGCCGGTGGATATACCTGTGGAGAAGCCGGTGGCGATTGTCAAGGAGAAGCCGAAGAATCAACAGGAAGCAAAGGAGGATCCTTCAGATTTCAAGTATCGTTTCAAGACCGCGCTTGCGGAAGTCCGCAACCGGGATTACGTGGCGGCGGACCTGCTGCTTGATGAACTTGCGAAGGAGAGACCGAACGACATGAACGTCCTGCTTCTTCGGGCGGCGGCCCAGGCCGGGATGGGCAGCAGCCATGCCGCGCGGAGGACATTGGAAAGGGCTATGCGTGCGCATCCGAGATCGCATCTCCCGTACTACAATCTTGCAAACCTGCTGCTTGACATGGGCGAGAGTGTCGAGACTGCCCGCCAGTACTACGAGATGGGGCGCGCGTGCGGAGGTCCGCAGTGGGCACCGCTGGAAAGACGACTAAATGGTGAAAGGTGAAGGGTGAAAGGTGAAGGGTGAAAGGTGAAGGGTGAATGGTGATGGGTAAGTGGTTGCTGGGAGGCATGTTTGCCGCATGTCTCGTGTCGTTTGCGTTTGGGGATGACATTGACGAGAGTGCCGTCCAGTCGTTCGCGAAGCAGCCGCCAAAGCTGACGCTGGAGTCGTCTGCCGTTGACGTGCTGACCGCGTGTCGCGAGATGCTGCCGAAGAAGCCGGTGGAGCTGAAGGGCGCGTTGATCCTGCGCAACAGGAGGGGTATCGTCTCGCGCGAGTACGACTACGCGCTCGTGATGCGGCGAGAGCCCGACATATCGCTTATGACAATCCGCCTAATGCCGCGGGGCGAGACGAACGTGTTCTCGACGGTGACGGTGTCGCGCAGAGGCGCGCAGCAGCCAACGATCAGGGTCGCGAAGGCCGAGGCGCCTGGCGAAGAGGTGGTTCCGTCCTTGCTCGAGCGCGTGCTGGAGACGGACGTGACCTGGCTGGACCTGACGTTCGACTTCCTATGGTGGACGGATGCCGCCTACGAGGCAGAGCGCGAGGGCGAGAGCGTTCATGGGCAGAAATGCTCTGTCATACTCGTCAAGCCGCCGACGGAGATTCCTGGTCTTGCAGGCGTGCGGCTGTGGGCAGACCGGAAGACTGGGTGCCTGATGCAGGCAGAACAGCTTGACGAGAAGATGAAGCCGATCCGTCGGCTGTGGGGTACGCGCGTGAAGAAGTTCGACGACGAGCGGTGGATGGTGTCCGTGCTTGAGGTGGAGACGCTCGGCTCGCGTCACCGCACGAAGATCACGGTAGAAGACATGAAGATCCTGTAGCTAGACGTCTCCATGGTTTTTGCCATCATTTCAGTGCTTGTTTGTCTCTTTGGCCTGTCGGCGTTCTTCTCTTCTGCCGAGACGGTGCTTTTTTCGCTGACGCCTCGTCAGCTCCAGGCCATAGAGCGGGTCAATCCGGCGGTCGGGAAAAGGCTCGACGCGTGGCAGAAGGAGCCTGCCCGCATCCTCTCGACGATCCTCGCCGGAAACACGCTCGTGAACTTTGCAATAGCCTCGCTTGGGTACATGCTGATGCTGAGGTTCGTGACGAAAGGAACTGCGGCGGTATCGGTCGCGACATTTACCCTGCTCCTGCTCGTGTTTGGCGAGATACTGCCTAAGCAGTACGCGATGCGCCACGCGGAAAAGATGGCGGCGTTCTGCGTGCGGATGCTGTTGTTCTGGCGTATTGTCCTCAAGCCGTTTTCCGTGCTCATGGTCGCAGGTTCGCGCGTGTTCGGCGATCTGCTTACGCGGGAACGGCGCGCGCTTTCCGACGACGAGCTGCGGGCCGTGGTGGAGTCTGCGGCTGCCAGCGGAGAGCTAGACCGCGAAGAGGCGTCGATGGTGGAAGGCGTGATGCGGCTGCCAGACCTCTACGCGCTTAACGAGATGACGCCGCGCGTTCGGCTCAAGGGCGTCGAGGTCACGCTGCCAGATGCAGAGAAGGTGCGTCTGGCAGAGGAGACCGACTATCCTTTCCTGCCTATCTACAGGAACGACATGGACCACATCGAAGGGTTCCTGGATACGGAACGCCTGCTCGCGGATCCTGAGCGAAACGTGTCGGCCGCCATCGACCCGCCGCTGCGCGTCTCCGAGCATCAGGGCCTCGACGACATGCTTGTCCTGTTCATGAAGACAGGACGACGCATCGCTCTTGTGGAGGACAGGTGGGGCGGCACGGCTGGAATCATCACGCGTGGCGACATCCTTGAGCTGATCGTGAAGCCGGTGATAGATGACGAGGAGGACGGACGATGATCGAGTGCGCGATCCTCTTCGTCCTCATGGGCGCTTCCGTGGCATCCGCCGCTTTCTTCGCAGGGGTGGAGACAGGTTTCCTTTCTGTGCCGCGCGTGCGCCTCCTTTCGCTCGTTCGCCAGTCGGCACCTCGTGCGAAGCGCCTGGCGAAGATACTTGGCGACATGTCGCGCGTCCTTACGACGCTGCTCGTGGGCAACAACCTTGCGTCAGTGCTGTTCTCCACCGCCACTGCGGCGCTCGGGACTCGTCTCTTCTCTGACATGCCGGCCACGCGGTCGGCATGGTCGCTGGTGGCCGCCGTGCTGATGCTCTTCCTCGGGGAGTATCTGCCAAAGCTGATCTTCGCCTCGCGTCCGCTCCGGCGTTCGCTGTGGGCGGCGCGACCATACAAGATCGCGGCATGGTTTCTGGCGCTGCCGGTTGCGGCGTTCTCGGCTTTTGTCCGTGTCGTCTTCCGAGTCCGTCAGCCGCGTTCGCTCCGGCTTGGCGTATCGCGCGACGGCTTGCGGATGCTTGTGGCGGACCGGCACGATGCCACGCGCCTTACCCAGTTCGAGCGGCGTCTGATCGACCGCGTGCTGATGCTGCAGGCGACGTTTGCGAGGGACCTGATGCATCCCGCGACCAGAAAGGATCTGGAGGAGATGAAGGAGTACCGCAGGCCGGGGAAAGCAGGGCATTTCTGCATCCCGGCGATGACGCGCGGAGACGACATACTGCCACTGATGCGGCGCAACCGCAGTCCGGTGGCCGTAGTGTGCGACGAGAAGTCCGGAGCGGAGCTCGGAGTGGTCACGGAAGAAGATGTACTTCTCGCCTTGACCGGAACCCTAAAAGAAGGGTAAAATATCTGCCACATCCTATTGGAGAAACGAAATGAAAAAACTACTCAAGTTCCTGTTGTGGACGTTTGTCGGTATCCTGGCTCTCGTCCTTGTGCTTGTTTTGACGATTCCGCTGTGGTTGGGTTCAACCGTGGCTACCGTCGCAACCAAGGTGACGCCCGAGTTCACCGGCACGCCGTTCGTGCTTGAAGGCGCGAGCATCAATCCCTACACAGGGAAGTATAGCATCACGAAGCTGACGCTCGGGAACCCTGAGGGGTATCCTGTGCCCACCGCGTTCTCCGTGTCGAACGTGACGGTAGATGTCGAGATGTCGTCGCTTTTCTCTGACACGATCCACATCCGCGAGATCGCGATTATTGATCCCTACGCCAGCTACGTGAGCAACAACGACACGAACAACTTCGAGTGGATAATGGCGCACGTCAACGAGAAGCTTGGTCCCAAGGAGGAGACAAAGGAGAAGGAAGAAAAAAAAGAGGAAAAGGGGGCTGGCAAGAAGGTCGTGATCGACAAGTTGACGATTGCCGGTACGCGCGTCAAGCTTAAGATCATGCCCGAGATGCCTATCCCGACGATTACGCTTACCGACATCGGCAAGGAATCGAACGGCGCCACATGGGAAGAGGTCGGCCAGATGCTGGCGGATTCCTTCATGAAGGCTGCTTCCTCGGTTGGCGATGGGCTGAGTTCAGCGCTCGGCGCACTTGGCGACGGCGCGAGCAACCTGATGGGTGGTGCGACGAACGTTTTAGGCGGTGCGGCAAGCGCCATCGGTGGCGCGACTACGAACCTCCTCGGTGGCGCGTCAGATGCGCTGGGAGGCGCGACGAAGGCGATTGGCGACACTGCGAAAAAGATTGGCAATCTCGGTGGCCTGCTTGGCGGCGATGACGAAAGCAAGGCGAGCGAGACCAACAAGGCTAGCGAGGCTGAAAAGCCCGCTTCGAGCGGCGTGACCGGTGCCGTGGAATCTGCAGGCAAGGGCGTCCTTGATGCCGGCAAGTCCATTGGCAACGGCGCGCTTGATGCCGGCAAGTCCATTGGTGACGGCTTGAAGAAGCTCAACCCGTTCGGGAACTGACATTGTCAGGAAGCGTCCATCTGGTCGGTATCGGCGGCGTCGGGATGAGCGCCCTCGCGCAGGCGTATCTCGACGCCGGATGGAACGTGTCGGGCGCCGACCGTTCGCTGCGCGGCGGCGGTGCCCCCACGCCGGTCCTTTCTGCGCTGGCCAGTCAGGGCGTGCGCCTCTTCCCTGACGACGGATCCGGCGTCGGAGAAGCTACGGGCAGGCTGGTGATTTCCACCGCCATCGAGGAGACGAACCCGGATCTCCTTGCGGCGCGTGCGCGCGGCATCCCTGTAGCCCATCGCGCGGCGGCACTCGCCGAACTTCTGTCCGATCGCAAGCTCGTGGCCGTGGCTGGAACGTGCGGCAAGTCCACCGTTACCGCAATGCTCGGGCATATGCTTGCGGAGTGCGGTTTTGATCCTCTTGTCGTCAACGGCGCGCAGATAGTCGGCTGGGATGCTGACGGGACTCGCGTCGGCTCCGTGAGGCGTGGCGGCGGCGAATGGGCTGTGGCCGAGGTGGACGAGAGCGACAAGTCGCTTACGGCGTTTCGTCCGTACGCGGCCATAGTGACTAACGCTTCCGCAGACCACTACTCGAAAGAGGAAATGGACGAGGTCTTCGACGCCTTCGTCCGCGATGTCCCCGGCCCCGTCATCGACGGCCGCGCCATTTTTAAGGAGTTTAAGGTCGGTAAGGAGTTTAAGGTCGGTAAGGAGATTAAGGATGTTAACGACCCTAACAGCCTTAACGACCTTAATGACCCTAATGACCTTAATGACCTTAAGGGCATTGCTGCGCGATGTCCGTTGCCTGGCGCGCACAACCGCGCGAACGCCCTGCTTGCACTCCGCATGGCGGACGCCCTAGGCGCGCCGCGCGAGCGGCTCGGCGATGCGTTGGCCACGTTCCCAGGTGTGGAGCGCCGCTTGCAGCGCGTCGGTTACGTCCAGTGCGGCGACCGGCAGGTCGCCGTCTTCGACGACTACGCGCACAACCCAGAGAAGCTTCACGCGATGCTCACCACTCTCCAAGCCGCATATCTGCAGGGCGTCGCCGTCGTCTGGCGCCCGCACGGATACGCGCCGCTCAGGAAGATGCTGGACGCGCTCGCGGCGATGTTCCGCGAGACCCTGCGTCCGCAGGACTTGCTTGTCCTGCCGCCGGTCTACGACGCCGGCGGGACCGCTGACCGCTCAGTCAACTCCGACGCGCTCGCGGCGCTGTTGGCAGACGCGAAGGGGAAGGTAGTGCTCGCAAGCGACTTGAAGGAGGCGGAGACCGTTCTCCGCACGCACGCGCCGGCGGTCGGCGCAATCGTTACGGCCGGCGCGCGGGATCCGGGGCTTCCCGTCCTCGCGCGGCGACTCATACAGCAAGGGAAAGAATGATATGAAAACTGCAATCAACGCAACGCTCGTGCTGGCAGCGGCAATGACACTCCTGCCGACGGTACTCACGGCGGCCCCTGAAAAGGCTCCCGCAAAGGAAAAGGCGGCAGAGTCTGCTGCCCCAGCGAAAGACAAGCCTGCGGCCGAGGCTCCGGCTGATGAAGGCCCCACTCAGGCCCAGCTGAAGGCGCGGAAGGCAAAGGACCCGAGAGGCTACAGAAAGGCCGATAAGGCACTTCAAGTGGCAGAAGCTGCTAACCAGCCGATACTGATGTTCATCTTGGTAGACCAAACCCCGGCAAATCCTGTGTCTGAATTCCTTGAAAAGAAGGTTCTAACGAATAAACTCTTCAAGGAGCTTGCGAAGGAGAACGTTGTGCTTCTGAAACTCAAGCTCAAGGCGGAGCAGATGAAGGGGAAGGAGAAACCTAAAAAAATTGACGTCAAGGGCCTTAAGGCGGCAGAAGTCAAGCTCGTCCAGAACTTCGGCCTCGACGAAAAGGCGAACAAGCAGGCGATGGCGAACGGACAACCCGAACGCACATACATGGATCTTGTGAACTACCCGGCAGTCATCGGACTTTCGCCCGATGGGACGAAGTGTCTGTTCCGCATGGGACGGTACGACAAGGACGGTGGCATGGGAGTGTGGATATCCGAGGTGGCGGACACTCTACGTTCGCATGGGTTTGAGCCGGTCGTTACGCCTTTAATTCAACAGGTTCTCGACAATCCTGACGACAAGAAGTGGAAGAAATAATTGCCGTGGCCGAGACGTTCACCTATCCCGCCCCGCGGGTCGTGAAGGGGACTCAGGAAGCGTTCGACGCGGCATACGCGCGCTTCGCCGCCCAACCGGTGGATGATGTCCGCCTTGCGGACGCCAGCGGCTGGAGCGATTTCCGCACCACCCTCGCCGGGCGCGCGACCGTCGAGGGCGTGGGGACTTTCCGGGGCAACGAACGGCGTACGATAACGTTCGCGCCGTCAACGCGCCCCGGCTGGTGGATCCGTCGCACAGATCAGCCCGAGCAGCTGGACACGCTTGTCGATATCGCGAACCTCTGGACGTCCGCACGTAATCTGGTGCTGCGCAGCGGTTCGCCGCACAACTATCTTCGCATGGTGGAGCACATCGTCGCGCTGAAGGCCGGCCTTGGGCTTGACAACGTGGTGCTCGAGACGAACAGCGGCGATCCGCCGCTGTTCGACGACTCGTCCAGCCCGATGGTCGAGGCCGTACGAAAAGCAGGTATAGTCGATACCGCCGAGAAGGCTACTTACGTAACGGTGAAGGAGCCGCTTGCGTTCGCGGGAACGAGAGGCGACTTCCTGCTCTTCATCCCCGACGACGGCTCGCATCGTCTTCGGCTGGACGTGGCGATCAACTGGCGGACTGTCATCGGCGACCAGCGCGTCGTGTTCGACGTCACGCCCGAGACGTTCGCCTACGGCGCATACGCGCGCACGAACGCGACGCATCGGCAGTACCAGCTCGCATGGGCGTTTGGCTGGTTGTTCGCCGACACGCGCAACCTCGGGTACAACAAGAAGAACATCCTTATCCACGGGCGCCGCTGGTACTGCGAGCCGCGCTTCCCGCTAGACCTTCCAGACGGCAAAAGGAAGTTCTTGGAACCGGTGTGGCATCGCGCCACGCTCGACCTCCTCGCAGCGCTCGCGCTTACTGGTCCGGACCGTTTCGTGGGCACGGTAGTGTCGTTCCGCAGTGGGCACACCCAGGACTGCGACGCCGTCCGCGCACTCTACCGCAAGGAACTCATAGCCAGATGAAGGACTTGCCGGTGCGGAAAGAGGCGGGCGTGACGTTCCGCCACGTCCGAAAGGTGTATGCTTCCGGGCAGGCGCCGGCGGTGGAGGATTTTTCGCTTGAGGTCTCCGCAGGAGAGTTCCTCGTCTTGGTTGGGCCTAGCGGATGCGGCAAGTCGACTACGCTCCGGATGGTGGCTGGACTGGAACTGCCTACGGAGGGAAGCATAAGCATAGGAGATCGTGACGTCACATGGCTGCCGCCAAAGGATCGCGACATCGCGATGGTCTTCCAGAACTACGCGCTCTACCCGCACATGACGGTGCGCGACAATATGGCGTTCGCCCTGAAGCTGCGGCATGTGCCCAAGGACGAGATTGCCAGGCGTGTGGACGCGGCGGCCGAGACTCTGGGCCTGACGCCGTACCTTGACCGTCTGCCGAAAGCGCTCTCGGGCGGACAGCGCCAGCGTGTGGCCGTAGGGCGCGCCATCGTGCGCGAGCCCGCCGTGTTCCTCTTCGACGAGCCGCTGTCGAACCTTGACGCGAAGATGCGCGTCGAGATGCGCGCGGAGATCGTGCGCCTCCACCATGCGCTCGGCGCCACGATGATTTACGTGACGCACGACCAGACCGAGGCGATGACTATGGGCGACAGGATCGTGGTCATGAACGCGGGCCGCATCCAGCAGGTTGCCGCGCCGATGGAAATCTACGACAGGCCCGCCAACACGTTCGTGGCGTCCTTCATCGGCACGCCGCCGATGAACCTCTTCCCGCCTGGCGTCTACGACCTCGCGCGCACGGTCGGCATACGTCCCGAACACGTCCGCGTGGCGCGGGCGGACGATGCGTCTGCGGCCGCTGCGCCTGGCGCGCAGCCGGCTACGGCAGACATCGTTGAGACGCTGGGCTCGGAGACGATCGTCCATGCCGTCCTGGACGGACGCAACATGACGGTGCTCGCCCGGGTGCCAGGAGCCGCTGGCGTCGCGCACGGCGACCGGCTCGTACTGGTGCCGGACATGTCGAAGGCCGTTACCTTCGACCCGTGACCTCCCGTTGCCCCTACCTGTACTCGATCTTCGCCTTCTCGCGAAGCTCGGCCACGAATGCGTCCATCGCCCGGCCGCGCGCTTCGTGGCGCAGAAGGTCGCGGATCTGGTCTGCTACGTCCACGAGCGTTTGCGGTCCGCCTGACTTCTCGTCCGTCTTGAGTATGATGTGGTAGCCGAACTGGGTCTCGATCACGTCGCTCACCTCGCCGCACTTCATCGCGAAGGCGGCCTTGTCGAATTCGGGCACCATCATGCCGGGACCGAACCAGCCGAGGGAGCCGCCCTGCGCGCCCGAGGGGCAGTCGGAGTTCTCGCGCGCCTCTGCGCAGAACGCCTGGCCCACCTCGCCGGCGTCGCCTGCGGCGACGATACGCGCGCGGATGGCCTTGATCTTGTCGAGCGCCTGCACCTTGTCGGCGGCGTCCAGGCCCTCCGTCTTGACGAGGATGTGCTGGGCGAGCACCTGCGGCTGCGCCACGTATTCCGCCTGGTGGGCGGCATAGTATTCGGCCACTTCCTGCTCGGTAGGCTCCGCCACGCCGCTGCACGCCTGCTGGACGAGCATGTCCACGCGGCAGCCTTTCGCCAGCTCCTTGCGGAATGTGTCCTCCGAAAGCTTCTGCGCGGCCAGCGCCTTGACGAAGTTCTCGCGTCCGCCGACCTGGCGGATCACCTGCTCGACCTGCGCGTCGATGGCGGCATCCGGCACCGGGATGTCGAGCTGCTCGGCGCGCGCCAGCAGCAGCTTGGCGCCAATCGCCTGCTCCTGCGCCTTCTCCACTAGCTTTTCGAGGTTGCTCTTGATCTCTGCCTGGCTCATGCCGTGCGTCGCGTAGAACTTCACGAGCCTGTCCAGCTCGAACTGGACGGCCTCTTGGCTGATGGGTTCGCCGTTCACGAATGCCTGCTTCATTCCTAAGTCTCCGTTTGTTTTCCGTTAGTATATCGTATCCTTTCAGTCTGGTAAAGGGTTTCATTCGCCGCCATCTCGGCGTATGCTATAATAGTTGCTGCACAGGCAAAGGAATCGTATCAGGAGAGTTCATGAAAAGAAGAATCATTTTCGGGTGCGCGTTAGCATGCGGAGCCATCGCGGCGTTTGGTGCTGCGCCATACGCGCTTACCGTTGAACGGCTCTCGGACCCGTGCGGCGTGGATGCGGCGACGCCTCGCTTCGGCTGGAAGATGGCGGCGAAGCATGGAGCGATGGACGTGATGCAGTCCGCATACCGCGTGCTGGTGTCGACCTCGCGCGAGAAGCTGGCGGCCGACGATGGCGACCTGTGGGATTCCGGGAAGGTGCCGGGCGCGCAGGCGATCGACGTCGCATACGCCGGCAAGCCGCTCGCCTCGTCGCGGCGCATCTGGTGGAAGGTGCGCACGTGGGACGGGAAGGACACTGCGTCCGACTGGAGCTTGCCCGGCCAGTGGGTTACCGGCATTATGCCGTCCGACAGCTGGAAGGCGAAGTGGATCGGTCCTGCGCCCGAGACGCGTCCCGACGTCGATCTCGCCGGCGCGCAGTGGATCACGGCACCGAAGGGCAAGAAGGGCAAGGTTACGCTCCAGTACAAGTTCACGTTCGCCGGCGCGAAGCCGGGCGAGTACGTGGAGATGGTGCATGCCGCCGTGCCGCAGCACGTCGTGCGCGTGAACGGCAAGTCGTGCCATCTTCACAGCGGTCACATCCACAACTGGCGCTACCTGCGTTTCCGCGACATCACGCCGTGGCTCGTGGCGGGCGAGAACACGATCGAGGTCGAGATCGTGCCCGACAACTTCAACCCGTCCGTGAAGGAACCCTACGCGTTCCTCGCGCGCTTCAACCTGCCCGGCGGGAAGTCGTTCGGCACGGACGCCACCTGGACCTCGCCCGACGGCGCCGTGACCGCGCTCGGCGCGGCGAAGGAGCCCGCTTTCGCGAAGGGTCTCGTCACGCGCTGCGAGAACGCCTCACCCGCGTTCGAGAAGACCTTCGCCGTGTCGAAGCCCGTCGCCTCAGCCGTCCTCCACGTGACGGGCATGGGCTTCTACGAGGCGTCCCTCAACGGCGCGAAGATCGGCACGAAGGTGCTCGACCCCTCGCCCACGATGTTCGACCACCACGTCCTCTACTCCACCTACAGCCTTGACGGCGACCTTAAGCCTGGCGCGAACACGCTGCGCCTCCTCGTGGGCCACGGCTGGTACGACGTGCGCTCCATCGCCACGTGGAACTTCGACGTGGCGCCGTGGCGCGACTTCCCGCGCGCGATCGCGCAGCTCGAGATCACGTACGCTGACGGCACGCGCGAGACCGTGTCGACCGACAGTTCGTGGCGTCAGGTGGTCAGCCCCGTGGGCTACGATTGCATCCGAGAGGGCGAGGTGATCGGCGGACACGACCCGTCGATGCCCGATCTCGAAGGCCGCGTGGTGCGCGCGGTCGAGGTGCCGGGTCCGAAGGGCGCGCTCACGGCCGAGAACTGCCCCGGCGCAGAGGTGATGCGCACGCTCAAGCCACGTTCCGTCAAGGATCTCGGCGGCGGCGCGTACATGGTGACGTTCCCCGAGAACATGGCCGGCTGGATGCGCCTCACGCTGCGCGGGCAGCAGAAGGGCGACGTGGTGTCGATTCGCTACGACGAGCGCGCGAACGAGGACGGCACGCCCGCCGCGGAATCCGTGCGCGACGGCCTGCACGACAAGACGCCGGAAGGCCAGGAGCGCCGCGCGATCGACTGCCACTTCCGCTATCCCGCCTCGCAGCGCGTCTGCGCGCAGGACGCCGCGTTCCAGACGGACCGCTACATCTGCTCCGGACGCGACGGCGAGGTGTACGAGCCCCGCTTCACCTACAACGGCTTCCAGTACGTCCTCATCAAGGGGCTTCGCCGGGCGCCGGCCGTGGAGGACGTGACGGCGTGCATCGTGCACACCGCGTTCTCCACGATCGGTTCCTTCGCCTGCTCGGACGAGACGTTCAACACGCTCATGCGGATGGGCGACCGAGCCTACCGCTCGAACTTCGCCGACGGCTATCCCACGGACTGCCCGCACCGCGAGAAGAACGGCTGGACGGGTGACGCGTCGATCGCCTCCGAGCTCGCGCAGTACTGCTTCGAGAACACGGCCGCCTACGAGAAGTGGCTGCGCGACATCTGCGACACGCAGCTTGCGAACGGCGACATCTGCTGCATCGTGCCCACGTCAGGCTGGGGTTTCCAGTGGGGCAACGGCCCCGCATGGGACAGCGCGCTGCCAGTGATCGCGTGGACGCTCTGGACCTACCGCGACGACCGCCGCGTGCTCGACGCCATCTATCCCACGCTAAAGCGCTACCTCGCCTACACGGCGACGCGCGCGGACGGCGACGGCCTCGTGAAGCACGGCCTCGGCGACTGGGTTCCCGTCGACCGCAAGTACTTTCCCTCCACGGAGCTGACGAGCTCCTGCTACTACTATCAGGCGCAGAGAATCGCGTCCGAGATCGCCGCCGTCAAGGGCCTCGCCGCGGAGTCCGCGGCCTACGCCGCGGCCGCCGCGCGCACGCGCGCCGGGATCAACAAGAAGTTCTACAAGGGTGACGGCGTGTACGACAACGGCGGGCAGACGGCGCAGGCGTTCCCGATCGCGTACGGCGTGGTCGAGGAGTCCGAGCGCGCCGCCACGGCCGCGAAGCTCGTCGCGAGCGTGGAGAGCATGGACTGCCACGTGAACATGGGCCTGCTCGGCACGAAGCACGTGTTCCGCGCGCTCTCGCGCATCGGCCGCACCGACCTCGCGTTCAAGATGCTCGTCAATCCCACGAAGCCCTCGATGGTGGAGTGGATCCAGAAGGGCGGCACCACGCTCTGGGAGGACTGGAACAACGGCTCGAGTCGCAACCACATCATGTTCGGCGACTTCATGGGCTGGGCGTACCAGTACCTCGCGGGCATCCAGCTGCCGGAGACCGAATCCTCAACGAGCGCCGTGCCGGTGGTGAAGGCGCGCGGTTTCAAGGAAATCGTGATCGCGCCGCAGATCATCGACGAGCTGACGTGGGTGCGCGCTTCCGTCAACGGCCCATACGGCGAGATCGTCAGCGCTTGGAAGCGCGACGGAAAGAACGTGACGGTCGATGTGACGGTGCCGCCGAACACGACGGCGGTCGTGCGCCTGCCTGGCCAGGATGACCGCCGTGTCGGCTCCGGCGCCTATACGTTCCAAGTCACCAAATAACCATCTACCAACTAAAAGGACGCACAATGAACATCCGATACTCTTTCATGCTTGCCGCTATCCTGGCGGCGGCCAGCGCGCTTTCCCTTGACGTGACGCTCGCTCCGGCGGGAGACATCCGCTTCGGGGAAGGTAATGAGCATGTCTTCCGCTCGCTCGTGGCACTGCCGGGCTGGCTCGGACTCTCGTCCAAGGGCGGCTGGGAGATCAAGAAACCCGGCGTTGCGCCGTTTTCGCTGGCGAGCGGCACGAACGTGCTCATCAAGGCCGAGGCGCGCCTCGAACAGCTGCCGGATGGCAAGGTGAAGATCGCCTACTCGTTCACGCCAGTCGAGGACACGAAGCTCGTGGTCCTCGCCTGCTCGTTCACGCAGCCCAGTGCGGAGGTGACGGGCAAGACGTGGAAGATGCCGGGGCGGCAGGGCACGTTCAGCCGGCCCGCGAACGACGGCATCCACGTGATGGGCGGGAAGGGGACGGAAATCTCCGTGGCGTTCGGCGCGACCGGGCGCACGCTGACGTTCGTCGCCGACCGCGAGCAGGGAATCGCCATCCAGGACAACTGGCGCTGGGGCGAGACGTACTCGCTCCGCCTCGGCACGCTCGGGCAGAAGACGTGGAAGAAGGGCGAGACGCAGACGTACGCGTTCACCGTCTCCGCAGACGAGCCGCTCGTGGCGAAGTCCATCGAGCCGACGGTCATCGCGCGCGGCGCGGACTGGATCCCGCTCACCTACCGCAAGGAGATCGAGGCCGGGAGCGCGCTCGACTTCTCGTGCATGGGCTTCACCGATGCGCCGTCCGGCAAGTACGGCTGGATGAAGAACGTGGGCAGCCACTTCGAGTTCGAGGGGCGTCCCGGCAAGCCCGTGCGCCTATACGGCGTGAACCTCTGCGGCACTGCGAACTTTCCCAGCCACGACGAGGCCGAGATGATGGTCACGCGCTTCAAGCGCCTCGGATACAACGCGATCCGCTTCCACCACCACGACAGCGGCACGGTGAATGGCAGCGCCGACGGCCGTGGCGGCACATCGGCGTGGACCGCGACGGCCTCGTGGACATGCAGCTCTTCAAGGCGCTCTGCGCGCTCTACGACCCCGCGTTCGAGAACTGGTGCGCCTACTCGCGGAACTTCCTCAACCACGTGAACCCGTACACGGGCCGCGCGTACAAGGACGAGCCGGCGCTCTCGCTCATCTCCCTCATCAACGAGGGCGGACTCTTCATGGGCTGGGGACGCGAGACCGCGAAGGACGCGCGCGTGCGCGAAGCCTGGCGGAAGTGGGTGCTCGCGAAGCGCGCCGCCGATCCGTCGTTCTATCCTGACGCCGATCCCGACAACGTCCCCAAGGGCACGTACAACGCCGCGTTCGCGCTCTTCATGGGCGAGATGGAGGCGAAGATGGTCGCGCGCATGAAGGCGTTCCTCCGCAGCATCGGCTGCAAGGCGCTCCTCACGAACGACAACTGCGGTCCGCACTTCGCGCCGCTGCAGCGGGCGTCAGCCGAGTACGACTACGTCGACGACCACTTCTATGTGGACCATCCGCAGTTCCTCGAGCAGCGCTGGCGCCTGCCGAGCCGCTGCGGCAACCGCAACCCGATCCTCACGCCCGTCCTGCCCCCGTGCCGCCTCGGCTTCACGCGCATGG
>CACXPT010000020.1 GCA_902769585.1 uncultured bacterium | reverse complement strand
CGCCGAGGACCGCGACCTCTTCCACTCCATCATGGACCGCCTCGGCATCCCGATGCCGGAGAGCCGCATGGCGAGCGACCTCGACGGCGCGCTCAAGGTGGTGGCCGAGATCGGCTACCCGATCGTGATCCGTCCGTCGTTCGTCCTGGGCGGACGCGGCATGGAGGTGATCTACGACGAGATTATGCTCCGCGAGTACATCGCGAAGGCCGTGGGCGTGACGCCCGACCGTCCGCTCTACCTCGACCGCTTCCTCCACCACGCGCTCGAGTGCGAGGCGGATGCGCTCTCGGACGGCAAGGACGTGTTCATTCCCGCGATCATGGAGCACGTGGAGCTCGCGGGCGTCCACTCCGGCGACTCTGCCTGCGTGCTGCCGCCCGTCTCCATCAGCGAGAAGAACAAGGCCACGATCCTCGACTACACGCGCCGCATCGCCTCCGAGCTGAAGGTGGTGGGCCTCATGAACATGCAGTTCGCGATCGAGGACGACAAGGTGTACGTGATCGAGGCAAACCCGCGTGCGTCCCGCACCGTCCCGCTCGTCTCGAAGGTGGCAGGCACGCAGATGGCGCGCATCGCGACGCGCCTCATGCTCGGCGAGAGCGTGAAGTCGCTCGGCCTCGACAAGAAGAAGGTCATCCCGTACCACGGCGTGAAGGAGGCCGTGCTGCCGTTCGAGAAGTTCCCGGAGGTGGATCCCGTGCTCGGCCCTGAGATGCGTTCGACCGGCGAGGTGCTGGGTCTTGCTGAGACGTTCGGCCTCGCGTACTACAAGAGTCAGGAGGCGGCGGGGCTGCCGCTCCCGATCCAGGCGGGCCGCATGCTCGTCTCGCTCAGCGAGAAGCCCGAGGACGCCGCCGTGGCCGCGAAGAACTTCGCCGACCTCGGTTTCGAGATCGTGGGCACGGAAGGAACGGTGAAGTTCCTCTGGGCGAAGGGCGTGCCGGCGAAGATGGTCGCGAAGATCGGGCAGGGACGTCCGGACGTGCTCGACCTCATCAAGAACCGCGAGGTGACGCTCATACTCAACACGCCGTCGAACCGGCGCGACGCGCGCGCGGACGACAACTCGATCCGCCGCGCGGCGATCAAGTACCGCGTGCCGTACCTCACCACCATTGCGGCCGCGCTCGCGGCGAGCGAAGGCATCAAGGCCGCCCGCGAGGGCAAGGGCGAGGTGCGCTCGCTCCAGAGCTACCACGCCGCCATCACGATGGAGTAGCCTGCCGTGCAAACGTTCCTCAGGTGGATAAAGCGTCTGCTGGTGCTGGCCATCCTGGCCGGCATCGGCTACGGGGGATACGTCTACTACACCTCGAGGAACCAGGAGGCGGCAGTGGTGCGCTACCGCACCGCGCCGGTAGTGAAGATGGACATCTTCCGCACGGTCGAGGCCACTGGCACGGTGCAGCCTATCAAGAAGGTGGAGGTAGGCGCGCAGGTGAACGGCAAGATCATCAAGCTGTTCGTCGACTACAACTCCACCGTCACGAACGGGCAGGTGGTCGCGCTCATCGACCCGCAGGTGTACGAGGCCAACTACAAGAGCGCGCTCGGCGAGCTTCACGCCAACCAGGCGAACGTGAAGAAGTGCGAGGCGCAGCTGGTGCTGGCGGAAAAGACGCTAGTGCGCAAGAAGAAGCTGGTTGACCGCGAGATGGTGCCTGTGGCCGACTACGACGCCGCACTCGAGGCGCGCGACACGGCCATCGCGTCGCTCGCCGCGGCAAAGGCCAGCGTCGAGAAGAGCGAGGCGTCCGTGAGCCAGTCGAAGGCGAACCTCAACTACTGCACGATCGTCTCGCCTGTGAACGGCGTCGTGATCGACAGGTCGGTGGACGAGGGGCAAACCGTCGTGTCGTCGATGAACGCCGTGCCGCTCCTCAACATCGCCACGGACCTGAAGCGCATCCAGGTGGAGGCCACGGTGCCGGAGGCCGACATCGGCAGCGTGCGGGACGGGCAGACGGTGTCGTTCACCGTGGATTCGCATCCGGGCGTGAAGTTCAAGGGCATAGTGACGCAGGTGCGCATGGCATCCACCACCACGTCTAGCGTCGTGACGTATCCGGTGATCATCGAGGCCGACAACCCCGGCGGCAAGCTCTTTCCCGGCATGACGGCGAACATCTCGGTCCATATCGCCGAGGCGAAGGGCGTCGTGGCCGTGACGTCGGCGGCGTTCCGCTACCATCCGCCGGGCGAGGTTCGTCCCGCCGGTGCCGCCGAGAAGGCGCTGTACATGATGGAGTCGAACGCGCCGCCGCGCAAGGTGGCTGTCAAGACGGGCCTCACGGACGGTTCCTTCACGGAAATCAAGGAGCCTACCGACATCGTTGGAGAAGAGGTTGTGCTTGGCGTCATGCCTCAGCAGTTGGCCGGACCGGGAGCTGCCGGTCCTTCCAACCCGTTCATGCCGAAACGCCTTGGCGGCTCAAAGAACAAGGGCGGACCTCCTCCACCCCGCTGAGATTTGGTATAATACCACCCGCTATGTCAGAGATTCGCGTTCGTTTTGCCCCGTCACCGACGGGGAAGGTACATATCGGCAACATCCGCGCGGCCATCTACAACTGGCTCTATGCGCGCCACACGGGCGGCAAGTTCCTCTTGCGGGTTGAGGACACCGACCTCGAGCGGTCAACTCCAGAGGCAATCCAGACTCTGCTCGACTGCATGGAGTGGCTTGGGCTGGACTACGACGAGCCTACTTTTTACCAGACGAAGAACGTCTCGCGCCATCTGGCGTGCGTGGAGAAGCTGATCGCCGACGGCCGCGCATACAAGATGGAGAAGACCTCCCGCGACGGAAAGACGGGCGAGGTTGTGATGTTCCGCATGCCCAAGGAAGGGACGCTCGCGTTCGACGACATCGTCAAGGGCCACATGGAGAAGAAGGCCGAGGATGTGCCAGATTTCGCGATCGTCCGCTCCGACGGTTCGCCGATCTTCCACCTCGCCAACGTGGTGGACGACATCGACCAGCGCGTGACGCACGTCATCCGCGGCGACGACCATGTGGAGAACACGTTCAAGCATATCGAGCTCTTCAAGGCGCTTGGCGCCGAGCCGCCGCGCTACGGGCACCTCTCCATGATCGTCAACGCGCAGGGCAAGCCCTACTCCAAGCGCGATGGCGCGGCGTTCGTGGGCGAGTTCCGCGAGAATGGCTATCTGCCGGAGGCGCTCTTCAACTACCTGCTCCTCCTCGGCTGGAACCCCGGCGACGAGCGCGAGGTCCTCACGCGACAGGAGATGGTGGAGCTTTTCGACATCGAGAAGGTCCACGTGACGGCGGCGAAGTTCGACATAAAGAAGCTCCAGTGGATGAACGGCGAGTATATCCGCCGCGCGCCGCGCGAGCAGTTCAGGAACGAGCTGCTCGCCCGCCTCGGCGCGGCTGGACTCGTGCCGCCTCCAGACTTCAACCTTGAAATGCTGATAGACCAGCTGCAGATCCGCACGAAGTTCTGGAACGACATCCCCGGCAACTGCGCATGGTTCTTCACGGACGACTATCCGATCGACGAGAAGGCCGTGGAGAAGCGTCTCAAGAAGCCGGGGGTCAAGGAGCTGCTGCTAGACCTGGCAGACCGCTTCGCCAAGCTGGAGCCGTTCACTGCTGCGGCAGGCGAGGAGATGGTGAAGGAACTTTCGCAGGGCCAGGGCATGGGACCGTGGGTGCATCCTATCCGCGTGGCCGTATCCGGTCGCATGGAAGGTCCGGGCCTCTTCGAGATGCTGGAGCTTCTCGGCCGCGACCGCACAGTCGCGCGCCTCACGCGCGCCGCTGCCCAGCTCTAACGGAGGCCATGCCATGAGACACGCGATGCCTGCTGTAATGATCCTTCTTGTCGCAGGCCTCTGCGCGATGGCGGATGACGCTGCGAGGAAGGGGTTCGTGGTGGTGACGGACTTCGTTCCGGCGGACGGGAAGTCGGACGTGGCCGATGCCATCCAGAAGGTGATCGACACGCATCCGAACCGCACGATCTACTTTCCGGACGGAACCTATCTTCTCTCCAAGCCGATCGCCACGCCTGCTGAGCCGACGCTAAGCGTTGACCTGCAGCTCTCGAACTACGCCATCCTCAAGGCGGCGCCTGGGTGGACGAACGACGAGGCGATGGTGCGCCTCGGCGGCATCCATCCGGCAAACAACATCCGCACGCCCGGCAGCTGCTACTCGTTCACGGGCGGCATCATCGACGGGAGCGAAGTGGCGAAGGGCATCTCGATCGACTCGGGACGCGAGACGAAAGTGCGGTGTGTCTCGATGAAGGGAGTCCTTGTGGGGCTGCACATCAAGCACGGCGCGAACGGCAACTCCTCGGACAGCGACATCTCGGACGTGAACATCGTCGGCAACGGCGCGACGAACTCCGTGGGTGTGTTCGTGGAGTCATGCGACAACACGCTCTCCAACATGCGCATTGCGGGCATGCTTGTGGGCGTGAAGCTCACGGGGAGCGGCAACCTCATGCAGAACCTCCATCCGCTCTACGCCTACCGCTCCTCGCTGAACGCCTTCTATTCCGAGTCCGTCGGCTTCCTTGACATGGGCAACAACCATTATCGCTGCTGCTACAGCGATCATTTCAGCACGGGATTCGTCCTCAACGGGCACAGCTTCCTCGACAGCTGCATCGTGTGGTGGTACGGCAAGCCTGAACACGGCAAAGGGAAACGCCGTACGGGCATCAGGTGTCCGCGCGCGTTCACCTCGCACGTCACGAACATGACTATCGGGTTCAAGGGCGATCTTGCATTGAACACGGTGCTTGACGTGGCGAAGGACGGCGGCAAGGGATTTCTACAGGATCCCGTCATCAACGAGAAGCTCGTGAACGAGGAAACGAAAGCGTACCGCAAGTACCTGCGGGGCGATGTTCACTGAGGTAGGGCTTACCTGGTGATGGCGGCCTTCATGAACTTGGCGCCCTCCGCCGTGACCGTGACGGTCGCCTGTCCGTTGTCGAACGTGGGCGCGTAGGTCGCTTCGGTCCAGGGGCCCGTCAGTTCGGTGGCGTACCGCACCTTCAGCGTGCCGTTGATGGCGCTCGAGAGCGGCACCTCTGCCTCGCCAGCGGACGCGCTCACCTTGATCGTCCAGCCGGTCGCGGTCTGCTCGATCGCGTCGATGTGCAGCACGGGATCGACCGTCAGACGGCTCGTGCAGCCGAGCAGGTAGGACTCGAGCCCGAGCTTGCCGTTCGGATCGACGATGTTGTTTGTCGTGGCCCAGGACTTGATGCTCTCCAGCTCTGCGGCCGTCGGCGCGGTCGTGCCCCAGATCGCGGAGGCGTCCGCGTCCGTGTCCCAGTCCACGCTGAACGTCGCCTCAATGAAATAGGTGGTGAGTCCGTCCGCCGTGGACGTGCTGTTGTAGCCGCCAGCGATGTCCGCGGCGATGCCGGGCGCGTACTCGCTTGGCGCTACGCCGAGCGTGAGGATGGCGGTCTGCGTCGTACTGTGGTCACGCCCCACGAACGCCCGCACGTACGGCGTTACACCCTCCTTCACCGTGGCTGAGAGTTGCGTGCCTGCCGCCACCGTCACGTTGTCCATCGACAGCGATGCGCCGTTTGCCAGATAGCCGATGAAGCCACCCACTTCCGCCTGCTCGTTCGTGTTGGAGACGTCCGTGGCGATAGTGCCGGAGTTGACGCCGTTCGTGATTGCGATCTTCCCTGTTGTCGATTGGGCACGGCCAACGAAACCGCCGAGCGTCACGGTACCAACCACACCAGCTGCGTAGGTGGCGTTGATAGATCCCCCGTTCACGCAGTCTAGGAACGTGGCCTTCCCGCCAGCCTGGTATCCCAAGAGACCACCTACGGCCGCCGTCCCGTCATTATTTTTCGAACCACTGTAGGTCTTGATGAAGGTCATATCGCCCTTGTTGCAGCAATTGGAACAGATGAGCGTACCAGTGAAGTAAGGATGTAAACCGCCGAGCTTCGAGGTTAACGAAGAAACGTTTGCGAGGTTCGTGCAGCTGATCATCGTGATGTTGTCCTGAGCCCATGACGAGAAACCGCCAACGTTGAAGCTTCCATTCACGGTACCGCTCACGGTGACATTCTCGACGAGGCTACTTCCCTCGATGTCGCCGCAGAATGCGGCACCCGCGCTAAGGCCGACAGGCGAGGATACGTCCAGAATGCGGAGGTTCTTCACCGTACCGTCAATGATTGCGCCGAAGAATCCGCAGTAGCTGTAACCGGACAGCACGAAGTTGCTCACAACGTGTCCGCCGCCGTCGTAGACGCCGCTGAACGCGGGCTTGGTAGCGAAGCAAGCGACATTGGTGTTATTTATATTGCCGATGTCCACCCAGCGGTCGCCGCCGAGGTCGATGTCCGCCAGCTGCAAGAAGTGCTGTCCGGGCGTGCCTAGCGCGTTCGCGTTGTTCACCTGGTCGCGGAAGAACTCGAGGTCGTCGCGGTCGGCGATCTGGAACGGATCCTGCGCCGTGCCCGAGCCGGCGAGCCAGCGGTAGACCGTGTAGTAGCCCGCCGGGTCGGACACTGTCTTCGTGAGGTGCTTCGGCGCGAGCAGCGCGGCCGCCGGCTCGCTCGAGTACAGGCCGCCCGAGACAAAGTTCGTGAGCGCCACGACTCCACTACAACTCGAATCCGTATATGCCGCGATGGCCTCACCGTTCTCGGAGGTGAACGTACCGCCTGCGATATTGGCCTCGATCTGGTCCACGCCGACGCCTTCCGGCAGGGTATCCTTGTATTGCGAACGCGGATAGCGCGTGCCCGTAGCGGCAAAGTAGAAGGCATCACCCGTGTGGCAATTGTTATAGTTCCCGTACGCGCCCGACGGACCGGTCGCGGTCACCGACACCGTGGAATCGGCCGGGACGTTGACCTTGCCGCACAGGACAAAGATACCGCCGCCCGCTGAGGTGAGCGTGCCGCCGTAGAGGTTGAGGTCGTTCGACGGCAGCCACATCATCGGGCGCGTCGTGTCCGCAAAGGTGTAGACGGATCCCTCATAGAAGTTGATCTCGGCGAGCGTCGCGTTGCCGCCGTTGCCGGTGATGCCGTACTGGCCCGGCGTAGTGGCGGTATCTACGATAGTGCCGTAGACGTTCAGATACGCAAACGCGTTATAGAACTGGCGCGAGCCGTGCCGTGCGTGACCGTGGCGCCTGCGTCGATGAAGCAGACGGCCGGCATGTTGGTGTTGTTGTCCACGCCCACGATGTTGATCGCGCGGCAGTCCGCCGCGAGCGAGGTGTCGGCGAGAAGGTCCAGCTCACCTTTTACGAAAGCGCCGCGGCCGGTGGTGGTGAGCGTGCCATTCGTGATGATAAGCCAGTTTTCGGGATCGACCGTAATCATGTATTCGCTGGAACCCGCCGTCGGATAGGACAACGTGTGTCCGCCGAGGTCGAGCGTGAGGTAGAGCGGGGTGCTGGAATCGAAGACGAGGCCCTGCGTCAGCGTTATGTCCTGGAGCAGGGTGAGCGTATCGCCATCCAGGGCTTCTGCCAGTGCCTCTTCAAGCGAATCGTAGTTGACGTCGCCGATCGCCACGGCTGGGGGGAAGGGGGTGCCGTCGGCCATCACGATGTCGTCGACTGCGCCCTCGCCCTGGAAGCCGATGGCCTGGACGGTGGCGTTGGTGGTCGCTCCCAGCAGGCTGGGAAACACCTTGCCGCTCTGGAGGTACGCGATGAGGTCCTCGTCCAAGTCAGCGTACAGCCATCTACCTTCTCCATCCGTGGCGTAAGCCATGTACCCTGTGCCGAAGGTCGGCGTCGTCGCGGCCAGCTGCACGCCGTCCAGGTAGATCTCAAAACCCGTGAAGCCATTGGGATCCCCATTCCACACCTTGCACTTCGTCACATCGGCGAGCGCCTTGACCGTCAGGCGGTACCACTGGCCCGGCACGACGGGCGACGCGGTATTCAGCGTGTAGTTTGTGGCGACCACGCTGGTTTCGGTTCCGTCGTTATTCACGTAGGCCGCGCGCACGATGAGGTTCGTCACGGGCGTGCCGCCGCTCGTGTCGATCTGCAGGCGGAGGGCCAGCTTGTCCTCCGCGCCTGTCTCGAACGGGACGGTGGCCGGGACGGGCGAGAACTGCATGAGCGTGTCGACGTAGGTGCCTTCATCGGCGATCTCCAGCGCTTCGCCCATGCCTTCGCCGGACGCTATCCCGAACGAGCGCCAAAGCGTGCCTGATGCAGTATCGACTTCGAGGTATCTGTCGTTCGGCGTGGCGTCGGCGAATAAGAACGGGCGCTGTATCGTTGGCGCGGCGAGGTTGTCGCCGCCGAATGTTTTCACGGTCGAGGCGTCAGTATCGCCCTCGAAGAAGAAATAGGAGAATAGTTCCTGGGTGCCATCCTCGTCGTACTCGTTCACTCCGTTCACGAGCTGCAATGCCGTTGCTGACGTGTAGCCTTCGAAGCTGATCGCGTTGGGCTGAGTCTCTGCGCTGGGGAATGCGCCGATGGCCGCGAAGGATGCCAAGATAGCCGTTGCACACATTAGCTTTTTCATGTCGTTTCCTTTCAGTAAAGGGTATGGCAGCTTGCGGACCTGTCGTCCCGGAGGCAGTGCCCGCCGCTGACGGTTGCAAGTGTAGCATACTCAAATGCAAAGCGCAAGTGGGCGATTTCGCGCTTCAAGGAAGAGCGGGGATATGATACGATAGTGCGGCAGCAAAAAGACAGGATGACTGAACATGAAGAGACTTGCAGGCATTTGCGTGACGATGGCGGCGCTGGGCGCTGCCGGGATCGAAGACCCCGTGCGGTTCGCCGATCCGTTCGTGGGGACCGACAACACGAAAGAGGTGTCGAACGGGAACCTCTACCCGGCGATCGCGCGCCCGTGGGGCATGAACGCATGGACGCCGCAGACGGGTCCGGCAGGTCAAGGCTGGCTGTATGACTGGAAAGAGCGCAAGATCATGGGGTTCCACCAGACGCACCAGCCAAGCCCGTGGATCGGCGACTACGGCCAGTTTTCGATCATGCCGATCACCGGCAAGGCTGTCTTCGTGGAGAAGGATCGCGCCTGCTGGTTCTCGCACAAGACGGAGCAGGCGCTGCCGCACTACTACCGCGTCTACCTTGCCGACTACGACACTACGGTAGAGCTGACGCCGACCGAGCGGGCGGCGATGTTCCGCATCACGTATCCAGCGACTGACGCGCCTCGCCTCGTTGTCGACGCGCTTGACATGGGATCGTCGGTTGAAGTGGACGCGGCGAATCGGCGGATCACCGGGCGCAGCTCGAAGATGAACATCCGCGGCAACGAGCGTCATCTTGCCCTTAAACCGCTCGACTGCTGGTTCGTGCTGGAGTTCGACAAGCCGATCGTATCGGTGTCCGTCTGGGACGGGAAGAAGCTCGTGGAAGGGCGATCCAGCGCTGGTGGCCATGCCGGCGCGGTGGTGACGTTCGCGCCGACTGCGCGTGGCGAACGCGTGCATGTGCGCGTGGCCTCCAGCTTTGTCGGGCCGGAACAGGCGGCGCGCAACCTGCGCGAGCTTGGCGATTGCGGCTTCGACGGCTTGGTGGCGCTTGGGCGTACGGCGTGGAACGAGGCGCTCGGGCGGCTGGACGCCGCCGACGGGACGGATGAGGACTTGCGCAAGTTCTACACGTGCCTGTACCGCACGCTCCTCTTCCCGCGCCAGCTGCACGAGTACGGCGAGGATGGTCGTCCAATCCACCGAAGCCCGTACGGGAAAGGCGTGCTGTCGGGCAGATACTACTGCGACACCGGCTTCTGGGATACCTTCCGCGCGCTCTTCCCGCTGCTCGCGTTCGTCTACCCCGAGCGCAACGCCGAGATCATGGAAGGACTGCGGCACTGCCTGGAAGAGAGCGGCTGGCTGCCTGAATGGTCGGCGCCGTTCCACCGCAACTGCATGATCGGGCAGAACTCCGCCGCGGTGGTGGCGGACGCGCACATGGCTGGCTGCATGGATGACGATACTGCGCGTGCGCTTTACGCGGGCCTCGTGAAGGCGACATCGGCCACCGGGACGATCATCTCGGTGGGACGTGTCGGCTACGACGAGTACAACTCGCTCGGCTACGTGGCGCGCGACGGAGCGACCGGCGGCAACCAGTCCGCCTCGCGCACGCTGGAGTACGCATACGCCGACTGGTGCATCTGGAAGATGGGGACTGCGCTGGGGCGTCCGAAGGCGGAGACCGACGTATTCCTCGCCCGTTCGGCCAATTGGCGCAACCTGTTCCATCCCGAACACCGGCTTGCGTGCGGTCGCGCGAAGGACGGCACGTGGGATCCCGCGTTCAGTCCGATCCGCTGGTCGTACGACTTCACCGAGGGAACGCCGCTCCACTACACATGGAGCGTGTTCCACGACATCCCGGGCCTCGTGGCGGCGATGGGCGGCGAGAAGGCGGCCGTGGCGCGCCTCGACTCCGTGTTCGCCTCGCCGCCGGACTTCGACGGCTCGTTTTTCAAGGGCGGATGTACTCACGAGATCCGCGAGATGCAGATTGCGGGCTTCGGCCAGTACGCGCACGGCAACCAGCCGATCCAGCACATGATCTATATCTATGACTATGTGGGCGCGCCTGAGAAGGCGCGGCACTGGGCGCACGAGGCGATGAATCGCCTCTACAAGGCGCGTCCGGACGGCTACTGCGGCGACGAGGACAACGGACAGACTTCGGCATGGTTCGTGTGGAGCGCGCTGGGGATGTACCCCGTGTGTCCCGCGAGCGGCGAGTACGCGCTCGGCCTGCCGCTCTTCGGCCGCGTGGACGTCTCGCTGCCGCATGGGCGGCGGCTGGCGATCCGCCGCCAGACCGGGGCAGGCGCGCCTTGCCACTCGTGGAACGGCAAGAAGGGGGACCGCCCGTTCGTCTGCCGCAAGGATCTTCTCAAAGCCGGTACGCTCACGTTCGAATAATGGTATACTATCGCCATGTCCAACATCACATTCAGCGGCGCGACGCTAGACTCGCGACAGGTTAAGCCGGGCATGCTGTTCGTCGCCATCAATGGCGAGCACGTGGACGGGCACGATTTCATTCCGCAGGCGAAAGCCGCCGGCGCGGCCGGAATCATAGACGGCAAGGAAGAGCTGGCGGCGACTGCGCGCGAGTACCGCAGGACGCTGAAGGCCACAGTCATTGGAGTCACTGGCAGCGCAGGAAAGACGACGGTGAAGGAGCTGACGGCGGCCTTCCTGAGGGCGGGCGGATTCAAGGTGCACGCGACTGCGGGCAACTTCAACAACGACCTCGGCTTGCCGCTCACCATCCTCAACTGTCCGCCGGACGCCGACTTCCTTGTCGTGGAGATGGGCACAAACCATCCTGGCGAGATCGCGTACCTTGTGGACATCGCTCGGCCTGACGTGGGACTGATCAGCTCCATCGGCACGGCGCACATAGAGTTCTTCAAGACGCAGGACGGGATAGCCGACGAGAAGGGGACGATGTTCCGTTCGTTGCCGCTTGGCGGGTTTGCGGTTCTTGCGCGCGAGAACGACCGCTACGAGCGCCTGCGCGCGATGAGCGCGGCGCCTGTGGTTACGGTGTCGCAGGACGATCCCGAGGCGGCGGCGTTTCGCGATGCGCTCGCGGTGCGTCTCCCTGGTCGGCACAACGTGTCGAACGCGCTGATTGCCGCCGCATGCGCGCGGCGTTTTGGCGTGACGACGGAGAAGTGCCTCGCCGCGCTGACGGACTTCGCGCTGCCTGGCGATCGCTGGCGCGTGGTGGAGAAGGGCGTTGCGACGTTCATCTCCGACTGCTACAACGCCAATCCCACGAGCATGATGGTGGCGCTGGAGACGTTCGCGTCGGTGCCGGCGAAGGGTCGCAGGATCGCGGTGCTTGGTGACATGTTCGAGCTCGGCGAAAGCAGCGCGAAGCACCATGCGCAGGTGCTGGCGCGAGCCATCAGTCTAAAGCTTGATGCTGTGCTGCTGGTGGGCGACGCCTTCTCTGCAGCGCTTAAAGACCTCAACGACCTTAACGACCCTAACACCCCTAACACCCCTAACAACCTTAAGAACCTTAACGACCTTAAAGACTTTAACAACCTTAAGGACTTTAAAGACCTTAAGGACCTTAAGACCTTTCTGGAAGGTTATCTCGCGGCGGGCGATCTGGTCCTATTGAAGGCCTCGCACGGGATGCACCTCGAGCAGCTCCTTCAGGACTGATTGGAGTGGTCCTGCCCGTCGGCGTTTCCGGTCCCGCGGAAGAACATCGCTTCCGCCACAGGTCCGAAGCTCTGCCGATGCTCTGGGCAGGGGCCGAGACGTTCCAGCGCAGTGAAATGCGCGGGCGTGGGATACCCCTTGTGGACGGCAAAACCGTAGCCTGGATATTGCGCATCCATCTCTAGGCAGTAGGCGTCGCGGGCCGTCTTGGCGAGTATCGACGCGGCGGCGATGAAAAGCGACTTCGCGTCTCCCTTCACGAGATTCTTCGACGGAAACGGCAGAGTCTTCACAGGTAATCCGTCGACGAGGACGCGGAAAGGAGTGCTTAGTGCTTGGTGCTTGGTGCTTGGTACGGCGGCGGTTTCCGTGAGTCTAAAGCCAAGTTTTTCGGCGAGGGATAGGGCGGCGCGGCGCATGGCGAGGTGGGTGGCGCGGAGGATGTTCGACTGGTCAATCTCTAGGGCGGATGCGGAGGCGATTGCGAAGGTGCAGCCAGGGGTGGACTTGATGGCGGCGGCAATGGCGTCGCGCCGGGCGGGGGAGAGTTTCTTGGAGTCGTTGACGGCATTCCAGTCGCCGGTTAGCAGTTCGGCCGCGCGATCAAGAGGCACCGAGACAGCCGCGGCGAACACAGGGCCGGCAAGCGGTCCGCGCCCCGCCTCGTCGATCCCCATCACGACGGCATCTTCGCCAAACGCCCGCTCATATTCAAGCGATATGCCACTCCTTTCACCCTTCACCTTTCACCCTTCACCTTTCACCCTTCACCTTTCACCTTTCACCATTCACCTTTCACCTACTTGAACCTATCCATCAGGCTCTTGTTGTATTTCCAGTCCGGCTTGTCTAGCGAGCCGAATATCTTGAAATCTAGCAGCATCTTCGAGAGATTGGCGAACGGCCATGTGATAGGGGTTGCGAGCGTTGCGAAGAAACCGTCGTTCTTGGTAAGGGTCACGCGCGCGGAGAAGTCGAGCTTGTCGTTCGGAATGTCGTATGTGCCGGAGGAGATGATCGAGAAGAATCCGCCGTCGATGTGGATGTTCTCGGTTCGGAAGATGCCGTTCGTGATCGAGAAGTCCAAGGAACCGCGCGACTGGTTGACGAATGAAGCGATGCCGGGGACGTGTTTGGCCAGATAGTCGGTGAGGCCAGCGAAAACCTTCATCTGCGCAAGGTGTCCATTGCGGCATTCGACGTGCCCTTGCCCGCTGATGCGGCTGGAGAGATTGGTCTGGAGAGGACCAGAGAGGGTGACATTCCCGAAGATGGTGCCGTGCTTGTCGCCGACATCGAACTTGAAGATGTCGGCGAAGTCGGTGAGAGGCACGCTGGCGCACTTCACTGAAACCGTGAAGGACGCCTTTTCCTGCTTGAAGTCGGGGATGGAGATGCCGCCATCGCCAGTTACCGTCCCGCCGTGCGGAGCCGTGGCGCGCGCGTTGGAGAAGGTGATGTCCGTTCCGCGCACGTGGAACTCGGTCGAGGCTTTGGTGAGAGGAATGGAAAAGAATGATCCCTTGTCGAAGGCGAGCGTGCCGTCGAGAAAGTTCGTGGCGGCGTATGTTGGATCGACCGCGAGCCGCCCGTCGAGGGTGATGGTCGGAGGAGTGGAGAGGGAGAGGCAGTCGAGCGTGCCGTCGTTCAGCACGTCGGCGACGGCCAGGGCGTTTGACAGCGAAGTGGTGGAACGGATGTCCTTGAACGTCACGTAGCCGATGTCGTTCGTGTTGTCGTAGCATATCGTCCCGTTCATGGTCTTGCCGTCCGCAAGATAGGCGTCGACCGGTCCGACGACGATGTGGGCGTTCTGGAAGGTGTCGCGCACGAATACCGTGATGTCGACCTTGCCGTCGGCATTCCTGAGCGGCACTTGGTTGTAGCATCCGCCTGTCGGATGGAGATCGAGAAGAATGTTGAGGTCGTTGTTGCGGAGATTGACGTTGAAGTCGCAACTGGCGACGACGGGCTGCTCCACCTTCGTGAAGCTTTCTATGAAGGCGTAGGAGTTGGTGATCTCGAGCGCTCTGAGCATAGGAAGGATGTTGCTCTGGCGTGCGAGGCCGTGCACCCTGCCGCTGACGAGCTGCGCGTCGAGGTCTAGTGCGCACTCGCCGTCAAGCGTCATAAGAGCCTCGGAGTCGATCCACTGGAGGTGCAAGCCCCTTGCGACCATCGACTTTTCCGTGAACTCGACATGAGGGATCTCCACGAATTTCGGAGTGACGGATAGTATGTTCGGCTGGATCAGCGTGAGTTGGAAGGGGCGGACGGTGGGGAGGTCTAGGGTTATGGGCTCGTTTTTCTCCTTGAAGTCCGGCTGCCCTGGGAACTCGATGGAGTCGGGTATGTAGTAGCCGTCGCCGAGACGGGGATATTTCAGTTCCGTCACCGTGACGTGCTTCAGGATCGTCTCGCGGCGCCATGGCAGTTGCCAGAAGTTGACCTGCACATCGACGAGGGATGCGGCGATGATCGGATCAGCGGCCGTCTTCTTGCGGTCAAAGACGCGCAAGTTGCGGATCCTGAGTCCGTACGATAGGCGGAAGGAGGCCGACTCGGCGCTCACGAGCAAGTCGTCGTTGGAGACGGAGTCGGTGATCCTGTGCAGCAGCCGTTGCGGCACGGGCTGGTCGAAGAAGGTGACCGAGGCCAAGACGAGGACTATAGCGCCCAAAAGAAGCAGCAGAGAGAATTTGAGGATTCGCCAGCAGGATTTCCAGACAACGCTCATTTGTTTTCTTGGTTTCGTCGTGTGCCCTGCGATTGGCACCTCCTAGGAGAGTCGAACTCCTCTTCTCAGGATGAGAACCTGATGTCCTAGCCGATAGACGAAGGAGGCTACTTCTGGTGCACCCGGTGGGAGTCGAACCCACACACCTTGCGGCACTAGAACCTGAATCTAGCGTGTATGCCAATTTCACCACGGGTGCAACGGGCGCATAGTATGCCATAATCTGGCCGCGCCGTCAATGGGGTATCTGCGAAATTTTCCGCCGCCGCCAAGTTGGCCATTTGCATGCGCGGTGGGTTTGGGCTATAATACCGCCCTAACCAGGAAAGTTGCCCGTATGTCTTCCGTAAATCGTGTAACGCTTAATCATGGCCGCGAGCGCGCGACCGTCCATCACCATCCGTGGATATTCTCGGGTGCAATACGGGATGTGACCGGATCGCCCGGCGTAGGCGAGACGGTTGCCGTCTGCGACGCGAAGGGAACCTGTCTCGGCTACGGGAGCTGGTCGCCCGCTTCGCAGATACGCGTGCGAATGCTCAGCTTCTCGCCGGACGCGGTGCCGGACGCTGCCTTCGTGCGGCGGCGCGTGGCGGAGTCCGTGGAACGGCGACGCATGTTCCTTTCTGGCGGCGAGACAGACGCCTGCAGACTCATAAACGCTGAGTCCGACGGGCTGCCGGGCGTGGTGGCGGACTTCTACGCCGGCACGGCGGTGGTGCAGCTCGCGACTGCGGGCGCGGAGTTCTGGAAGCGCGAGATAGCATGCGCGCTGATGGAATCCGTGCCGGGATGCGTCGGCGTGTGGAACCGGTCGGACGTCGCCGCACGCGAGAGGGAGGGGCTCTCGCAGGAGACAGGCCTCCTCGCCGGCGCGGAGCCGCCTGAGCTGATAGAGATACATGAAGGAGCCATCCGCTTTCTGGTGGACGTGCGCAAGGGGCACAAGACCGGCTTCTACCTGGACCAGCGCGAGGCACGTGCGGCCGTCGGCGCGTATGCGCATGGTGCGGAAGTGCTGAACTGCTTCTCGTACACCGGCGGGTTCGGACTCGCCGCGCAGGCGGCAGGGGCGCGCGCGGTGACGCATGTGGATGCCTCGGCAGAGGCGCTCGCGCTCGCCAAGCGGAACTCGGAGCTTACGCCCAACCCTGACGGGTCCGCGGTCGATTTCCTCGTGGCGGATGTCTTCAAGCAGCTGCGGCTCTACCGCGACCAGGGGCGCTCTTTCGACCTGATCGTGCTCGACCCGCCGAAGTTCGCGGACACGAAGTCCGGCCTGATGCGTGCGACGCGCGGATACAAGGACATCAACCTGCTCGCGATGAAGCTGCTGCGTCCGGGCGGCATCCTCGCCACCTTCTCCTGCTCTGGCGCAGTGACGCCGGAGCTGTTCGCGAAGGTGTGCGCGGAGGCGGCATTCGACGCAAAGCGCGACATGCAGGTGGTCGCCAGGACCAGGCAGGCGGCGGACCATCCCGTGGCACTGGCCTTCCCCGAGGGCTTGTACCTCAAGGGCCTGATCCTTCGCAGCTAGAGATACTTTTGTGGAAAATCTCCAGTTGACGGGGCGGGGGGCGAATGATAAGATACGTACACCCATGTCAAAAAAGGATTTGTGCGATGTTTAGATTGAAATGCCGATGGCGCGTGCTGACGGGTGTTTGCCTTTCTGCCGTGGCCTTTTCGCCGTTTGCCGTGCAGGCGCAGTGGATGGCGTAGCGGATCCCTCTCGTTCAGGGATGGAATGCCATCCACCTGAAGGTGAACCCCGCAGAGAAGTCGTGTGCGGAGGTGTTTGATTCGTCCGTCACGCAGGTCGCGTGGTGGAACCGCGATCGTCTGGACGACGGCACAGGCTCCGCAATCACCGACTTCTGCTATTGGTACCGCGACGGCGGGACACCGTCCACATTCGGGCGTGTCGTCGGCGACCAGCGCTATCTGGTCTATTCGACTGCGAACAACCCATACTTCCAGGTGATCGGCACGCCGGTTCTCCCGAACGGCACCATCTATCTTGGCGAAGCCAACCTCGTGGGCCTCAACGTGCCGAACGTGGCGAGCGACTATCCGTCCTTAAACGACTACTTCAAGGACTGCAAGGCGATCTGGAACGGCAGCCAACCGTGGTATGGCGTCAACACGGCCAACGTCTCGGTGCCGATGCGCGACAGGACGCTGATCACCAACGCCTCGCAGGCCGTATGGTTCCAGACGGCAGACTCCGGCATGAAGACGTTCACCGGTCCGTTCACGGTGTCGCTCGACAGGTCTGACTCGACAGTGGCCTGGACGGAGTCGACCGATCCGCGGACCATCACCATCCAGAACGTGTCCTCCGTGGAGCGCGTCCTGCGGATCGAGCGCATATCCTCCCTGCCGCCGCCCACGGGGTGCGGCACGTGCGCGGGCGACGTGAAGCTGCTCATTGAGTCGATGGACTGGTCTGAGGGCTATGCCAGGCGTGTCTACAACACGCTCGCGTTTCCGTTCGTCACCAACATCGCGGCCGGCGCGGCGTTCGAGTTCCGCGTGAAGCCGGACGTCGAGAACATGGCGAACACGAAAGACCCGACGAGCAACTACATGAGCATCCTCGAGATTTCCGACAAGGGGACGACCCTCGACGACGAGGTGCGCCCTGACGGCACGTGCCTCTACCGCGTGGGCATCTCCTGTTCCGGCACCATCGCGGACAACACGGTTGCCGCAGCCGCCGGGCTCTGGGTCGGCACGGTGGTCCTCGACAAGGTGAACCGGGCGAAGATGTTCGGTTCCTCCACGCCGGAATGGGATCCCAACGCGCTGATGACCGCGCCGCATCCGTTCCAGTTCCGCCTGATCGTGCACGTGGACGCCAAGGGTACGGTCAACGTCCTCAAGCAGGTGTTCACGGCGAAGCGGACACCCGACGCCGAGGAGAGCGACCTCCTTACGGACCGCGACACGGCTATCGCCTACCGCGGTCTCTTCCCGGACGCGACGATCCGCCGTACGGCGAGTGCGAACTTCCCGTTCATGGTTCCGCTTACGCTGACGGGAGGCGAGTTCATGGCGCCGGACACCACGCTTTCCGCCACGTTCACGCAGGATTACGACGACAGGACCAACCCGTTCGTGCATTCTTTCCATCCGCAGCACGACAACACGGAGTTTCGCAACAAGACGCCCTACGTGATGAATTCTGGTGATTTTGGTACGGGCGAGTACGAGTCTTGGGGCGTGACGCGCACCATCTCGCTCAAGTTCCTCGCCGAAGATCCTTCGAATGCGGCAGGCCAGAGTTGGAACCGCACAGTGACCGGAGGCGAATACTCCGAGGCGATCAACGGCCTCAACGGGCAGGGCAAGCCGATCCTCACAAAGGGCATATTCCGTCTCTCGAAGGTGAACGACACGCCTACGCTCACCACGGAGACCATCCACTAAAGAGTTAAAGAGTTGAAAAGTTGAAATGACCAGTGACTGACCATTTAACAGAAAAAGGAAAAACACCATGAAAAACACCATAAAGTCTATCTTCGCGGCAATTGCCGCCACATTCGCGGTCTCCGCCTTCGCCACGGCGCCGTCGGACATCGTCCAGTACGTCCCGGACATGATGAACTACCAGGGGTATCTCGCGGATCCATCTTCGGGTGCGGCGTATGCTGACGGCATCTACGAGCTTGACATCCGGCTCTACCGCTCGCAGACCGGCGGCACGGCGATCTGGGGCGCGTGTTATTCCGTCTATGTGAAGGGCGGCTATTTCAACATCATGCTGGGCGACTCCAACGCCTCGCGCATCTATTCGACGACGAGCAACAGCAGCTATCCGACCTACGGCATCGCCGAACTGCGCCGGGCGCTCTGGAACGACACGGCGGTCTCCCAGAACTACAACCTGTGGCTGGGCGTGACGCCGCGCCAAGGCCCGAGGCATACGGCGCTCGCGAACCCGACGGAGATCGCACCGCGCCAGCAGCTCCTCGCCGCGCCCTACGCCTTTCGGACGATGTCGGCAAAGTATGCCGAGGCCGCATACGGCGACTTCGCCGTGGGCGGGAAGCTGACCGTCTCCGGTTCGCTGCAATTTCCGTCGTCGTATTCGATCAACGGCATCTCCTACAGTTCGTCTACGATGAAGCTCGCCGGTACGAGCCAGACCTCCTCGAATCCGAGTCTCTACCTCTACGGCAACTACATGTATCTTTACCCGTACGGCAGGGTCGATATCAAGCCGCAGGCCGGAAATATCGTGATGTCCGTCGGCAGCAGCTATTCCACGGAGATTTCAGGAGGCAGCAAATTTTCCGTGGACAGCACGCAGGTGGCGATAAGCTCGGCCGGAGGCGGCACGCGCATTTATTCGAATGGCGGGAACATTCAGCTTGACGTCAGTTCCGGGCAGGGTGTCTATGGTACGGGAGCCCTGAGGTGGACGACTCCCGGCAAGACCTCGCCCGTGTTCCCGTTCAAGTTCCTGGAAAAGAAAGGTCTCAGTTTCGGAACGTCCGTGTTGATCGAATCCGATGGAGACTACAACTGGTCAGTCGTCGGATTCAGCTACCATAAGGTCGGCGGTTCCGGAGAAGTGAAGGGATACTATGTGAAAAAGTCTTCAGGAAGGTGGTATGTCTGCGCCGAGAAGCTCGCCGGCAGCAGCGAGGACACCTACGCCGTCCAGCTTCTCGGCGTCAGCAAGGCGTTTTCTTGGGACGAGCGCGCGTTCGACGTCAGTAACTATTGATTGTTCGGCGCAAGAAGGACGAACTCCCATGAAGAGAGGAGTCTTCGATGAATAGACGGTTTATGCTTTCGGTGGCGGGATGTCTCGTCCTGTTCGCCGTTATGGCGGACGGGCCGACGGACAACCTCCGTTCGGACTACCGCAACGCCGTGTACACGAATGGGTTCGGCACCGCGTCCGGCAGCGGAAACGCAAAGCAGTACGGCGTGTCGCTCGGCCTCGGCGCCGGCGTGTACTGGACGACGAACCGGTACATGTACAACGCCTCCGGAAACTATATGCGCTACACCAGGGAGGCGGATCTCATCTCTGCGCCGAAGCCCGCGAACTTCCGTTCCACGATCGGCGTGCCGATATCGGCGATCAGCGCGAACAAGTTCCTCGGCGAGCCGCTCGACCCGCCAGCGGACTGGGACGGCAGGGAGCCGGTCATCACCTCGGGCACAGGTGGCATCGCGGTGTGGGTCGATTTCGCGCACGCCGTGTTCACCGCCCAGGCGGGTCCCATCGAGGTCAAGTGGGGGCTGAGCAACGGAACGACGAACACCGAGAACTCGGTCATCTCGGCATCGCCGTCCAAGCGCCCCGTGCGCCTCTACTGGACGCACCAGCGCCCGTCGTATATTAGCGACGGCACGGTGTTTCGACCATTGCAGAACGCGGGCCCCACCGTGTCTTTCGGGAGCAACTACAAGGTGCATCTGTATGGCACCCGTGACATCAAGGTCCTCTTGTCAACCGGAGGCAAGGAAGGGACGTACATCGACACGGACGGCTCCGAACAGTGGTATAACCCGGACGACGGCAACGGCTACGTGCGCCTGAACGGCGGCGAACTGCAGGCGTTCGAGGGCTCGCGGGGCACGTTCCTCATCATCTATTCGCGCCTTGACGAGGCGTTGAACGAACGCGTGATGCTCGCCTACGAAGTGGTGGAGGTTCTGGAGCCGACGCAGACGCAGATCGACGTGGGCATCGGCGACCAACTGAAGCCGCTGACGCGCACGTTCGACACGAACGAACTCTTCCCGATGGTGACGCGCGGCCTCACGGACGACGCGGACAACGACGAGATCTACGTCTATCAGCACATGGCCGGGAAGCAGAAGAACTACCTCTGGGCCATCCGCGACTCGCATGAGAACCCATGGAAGATCGAGGTGTATTGGCGCGCGAAGGAGGAGCTGGACGTGGTGTGGCCCTTCGAGGTGGACATTTACTCCGCCTCGTGGAAGGACGAGAACGCGCAGGTGTACCTCCGCAATGGCGAAGGGCACGAGAACGGCGAGGTGGAGGCTGAGCCGAAGGTGCTGATCCCCGGGTCGGTCTCAGTCGAGGCGATGGACTATCAGGTGCCGAAGGAGCACGTACACGTCGAGAGCGGCGCATTCTACACCGACTATGCGGCGACGAACGCCTACGCGCTCCTGAAATACTCTGCCGGCGAGACCGTCTGGTTCCAGACGGTGAAGAGCGTCTTGCACACGGAATCCGAGGACGAGGACGCCTATCTCGCGAAGGAAATCGAGGCGCCGCAGGAGTATCGGTGGGACGAGGCGGAGGACGGCTTCTTCTATCCCGGCTGGATCAGGCGCGACTTCAAGACGTCCAACCCAATGCTCTATCCGATCGCGAACGCGTTCAACCCGGCGGCCTACAAGTTCCCGAAGGAATGGACGACGACGAACAAGCTGAACTCGCAGATCTTCCCGGTGAACAACGGCCAGCTGGAAGTGTGGTGGTCCAAGCTCTCCAACCTGAACGGCGAGATACGCGACGGGTCGGGCCATGTCGAGAAGCTTTCCACGCACATCTTTTTCCCGACGGCGGCGTACCTCTATTCCGTCCGCGCACCGGAAAACGGGCCTGAATGGGACAACGTGACGCCGCAGATCGTGCTTGCCTCCGGGCTTGGCAGCTCCGGGTGGTCGCTCAACGACACCTTTGGCGCCAACTTTGGCGAAACCATACGTGTCAAGTATCCAGAGGGTTGGACATACGAGACCTCCAAGGGGTCGAAGGCTCTGTATCTGGACATCAACCAATGGGCGAGTTATTGGGACGATAGCCATCCCTACGAGGGGTATTTCACGACCACCGTGCCCGGACGCGGCACGAACGAATCGTTCACGGTCGAGAACTGGATGTCCTTCCTCGAATATGGCGAGAACATCGAAGATTCTGGGTTTGAGGGCTATCAGGGGGGAGACATCGAGCGTGGCGTCGCATGGCTCTCGTTCTACTCGATCGACGCGGAGGGCGGCGTTTCGACAAGGCCGAGCCTTTCTTTTCGCATCGATGGCAATGCGAACATCTGGGTGAACAATGTAAAGAAAACCTCCTTCACGGAGATTCCCACTCCACTCTTCAACCATAGCGCCTGCATCTACGCCATGTACAGGCAACACACGTACACTAACCGCGCGTTCCATGTGGCGCTAGTCCGCGACGGCGACAACGGCAAGTTCAAGTACTATGTCAACGGCATGCCGGCGGCCGAGTTCGACGCCGGAGAGAGAGAGGTCTTCGAGGGCGGCAACCGGCTTGTCATCTTCCCGCGCGATACGACGGATCCAACCTTTGGCGTCGATGAGTTCCATGGCAACTGGTACATGTTCCGCCTCTGGAGCGAGGCGTTGAGCCATGAGCGAATCCACGACTACCGCTACGTGCAGCTTGATCCCGTGGACACGATGCTCCTCCAGTACGGCGACCAGGAGTTCATTGACGACGGGAGAGTGACCGAGTACGGGACTCTGGTGCAGAACACGCTGATCGACTCCTCCAGGAACAAGAGCCACGCGTCCTACGGGTTCTACGTCGGCGACATCGAGGAGGATGACGGAATGGGCGGGGTGTCCACGAGAAGCGTCAACACTGAGGCGTACAAGTGGGTCCGCCGGGCCATAAACTACTCTCCGATTCCGATTCCGGTGGAGGGCCGGACGTTCCCGACGAGTGCCCAGATCTACCGGCAGACCGATCCTGAGCAGGACGGCTACAACCCGAACGAGGAACATGCGTTCATGGTCGGAAACATCGCCTACGCGCTCCGGTGCGACTTGAACAAGATGGGCACGAACGGCACGGACTTCACGTCTCTCCCGTACGTGCTGCTGCAGTACGTTGACCCGTCGAACACGACGAAGTTCGCGATGTCGGCCCTGCGCGTCGTACCCGAGAACGACATGTACCGCTTCAGGAAGTTCCTCGACGCGGGACTCAAGATACAGAGCCTTGCGCCGCTCAACCGCTTCCAGCCGGCGAACATCCAGAAGTTCATCTCCGGCCCGCTCTACGCGGACACGACCGAGTGTTTCAAAGACCGCAAGGACTGGTACTGGGCGCATCAGGCCGGCGACGACGGCGGCACGACGAACTACGTGTTCGAGTTCTCCTACCCGCACCAGGAGCAGTTCGACTATCCAGACGGCGATGCGCCGGATGTCGGAACGGAGATCGGCTTCTTGCAGGGCTACACGGGCCGCGACGACTTCTATCTCTTGGACGAGTACTGGGGCAACATCCCGGCCGTGTCAGACTTCGAAAACTACAACGCACTGCCGGTTCCATGCTTCATGGGTCGCTCGGAGGGCGACGATCCGTCCACGCCGATCGACTACACGTTCATCGTGAAGTGGCCTGACGACGTGAAGGGACTCTACGTCAACGACACGCTGATCGACGCGAAGGACGGGCTCCCGGCCATCGACGGGCAGCTCTCGGTGAAGGTGATCTACGAGCAGTCGTCCGTCACGAACGGGCGGCCGAGCGTGAAGCTCATCGACCCCACGCGCATCCAGTACGGGTCCCTGAAGGTGCTGCCTGACGACGTGCGGAACTACCGCGACGCCAAGACGAACAAGACGAAGTTCAACGACCTCCCGCCGCTGCTGCGCGACCGATTCGTGTGGAACCCGATGGCGATCTACGATCTTGACCACAACGACACGCGCGAGCTCGAGCTGAGCGGCAAGATCATCCGCGAGATCAGCTACACCTACGCCTGGCTCAACGTCATGGACGCGCGATCCAAGGACGTGCTGACGAATCCCGAGTTGCTGGTGGGAGGAGACAACGCCGACTGGTCGACCGCCATCAGGTCCATGACCGGCGAAGTGTACGAGCTGCCGGACGACAACGAGCCGTTCGACTCGCTGGCCCTCACGACGACGGGCCAGGGCGCCGGCTACGTGACGCTCGTGATGAACAACTCCACGAACGAGGATATGGTCGCCAAGAGCGAAGTCGTCACCATGTACGTCATCAAGGTGGAGCCGGAGCTGTACAGCGGCTATCTGCATCCGATCCTGAGCGACAACCCGCTCGACCAGCAGATGAACATGAAATACACGTCCGACTTCAACGGGAAGCCAGAGAACTGGGAATTCGAGTGGAAGTACTGCGAGCCGGTGAACGGCACGTGGAACAGCGACAGCAACCAGTGGTTCGCCGTCGGCAACACGTCGCCTGGCTCCGAGATGCTGGACTGGATCACGATCGGCGATGCCGGCATCTTCGGCCTCTCCGACCACTACGTGCGCTGCCGCTACCGCGCGAAGGAAGGCACCGACGCCTACAACCTCGTGGGCGGCGGTTGGAGCAAGTGGTCGACGCCCTGCCTTGCGGAAGGGTGGATCAAGCGCGTCCTTAAGGCCATCAACCCGTTCGAGCAGCGCATCAAGGACTACTACAATACCCAGATATCCACCGACCTCTCGATGATCCAGCAGGCGGGTTCGCCGTACAACGGCGACATCCCGCTCAACCTGGAGGCGCTGAACGAGAACGGACTCATCTCTATCTACGAAACGGTGCTGCGCCAGGCGCGCAAGCTCTCCATCGACGCCGGAGAGACGACGTCTGGAGCGCTCTCGCTCGCCTTGCAGATGGCGGCGGGCCGCATCGCGGAGCTGTACATGGTGCTCGGCAACGAGGCGCTTGCCGACGCGATGAACCCGACCGTCGATCTCGGCAACGACTCGCCGGTAGACGACGGCGCGGAAAGCTCGATCTTCCCGTTCATGAACCAGTGCGAGAACCTGCTCGACGAAGAGCTGGCGCTCCTGCGCGGACGCGACCTTTCCATGCAGTACGAGCGCGCGTGGGAAGAGGACGTGGAGCCTTGGGCCTATCCGTACTACAACCGTCTGCAGTGGAATTTCACGCATGACATCATGGGCGGGCACGTGGCCTACACGCTCAACTACGGCATCAAGGACGTCGCGAGCGCGGCGACGGCGGACGATCCGAACGCGCCTGACGGTTCCGTCGACGTGTACGACGCCGTTAAGCTCTACCCGCAGGGCCATGGCGACGCATACGGCCATTACCTCTCCGCCGTGAAGGGATACTACTCGCTTCTCCGGCATCCGTTGTTCGGCTGGTATCCGCAGATCGAGTCCATCCTTGCCGGAACTGTCGACATCACGATGAGCTACTTCCACGAGAAGCGTTTTGCGCTCGCAGCTCAGGCGAAGGCCAAGACGGCGGCGAAGATAGTTGCGGACACCTTCCGCCAGAACTACGTCGCCAACATAGAGGATCCGTGGATGGAGGCTGAGGACGAGAGCGACTGGCGCGCCTGGGGAACCGACGAATGGGCCACGCGCGGCCACTTGGGCGCGTACTACGACTGGCTCACCGTCAATGCGCTTCTGCCCACGCGCGAAGCGGAGGACCGCACGCTCGTGAAGATGCTCGACCGCGAGTCGACGTACGAGCTCGGCAGCCTCGCCTCCAGCGCCAAGACCATCCAGCTGACGGCAGACTACGCCGACATCGGCCTCAACCCGCTCGGCCTTGCAGACAACGCGATTCCGTTCGACATCTCGCCCAGCGAGATCGACACGGGCAAGACGCACTTCGAGCAGATCTACGATCGTGCCCTCAAGGCCACGAAGACGGCCCAAACCGTATTCAAGCGCGTGAAGAAGAATTCGAATGCGCTCCGCGACCAGAACGAGAACGCCGACTTCGAGCACACGATCGCCGCCGAGGAGGCCGCCATCGACCGCCGGCTCAAGGAGATCTACGGCTATCCGTACGCGGACGACATCGGCGTCGGCAAGCTCTACGAGCAGGGCTACGACGGGCCGGACCTCTACCACTACAACTACATCGAGACGTATGACCTCGACAACTCCGGCCACGAGTTCGGACGCTACTACGACGTGCTGGTGAACGACTACAAGCTCATAACCACAAACTGCGTCGGCACGTTTGAATCCGATGCGGAGCGCCTTGAGGCCGACTACGGCATCCTGGGCAACATCGTGGCGGGCGCGATCACCCTCTACCAGAAGTATTCCTCCGAATTGTCCGCATTCATCGATCCGTATCTGTCGTACGGCGGAATCTCTACCGGCGACAAACTGAAGCTTCCTGTCGCCATGATCGATACGGGTGCAGACCATCTGGACGGCAAGGTCGACTACGACTTCTCCGTCGCCGCCTGGTCCAATGCCGCGTTCTATGCGAGCTACTACGTGGGTGCCTACGGCTTCACGCCAAAGCCATCCACATACAAGGGACAGCGGCGCGCGGAGGGCGAGGTTCAGATCGCGCTCATCGACTACGCAGCCCAGCTCGCCGCCATCGAGCAGGAGGCCAAGAACGTAGAGGCGGCCGCTACGAAGCTCAGGGGACTGATCGATGCCCTGACGACCAAGGACTACGACACGCAGATGGGTTATGTGACCGACGCGGCCGCCGCAGAGGTACAGGCGTACAACGACGCCGTGAAGAAGAACGCCGAGACGATCAAGAATACGCTTGACAAGCTGAAGGACATCAAGAGCATCATCTCTGAAGTCGCGACAGAGGCGCTGCCCAAGGTCGTGGGTATGGCGAGCGACATCTCGTCTCTCGGACGTTCCGCATTCGCCGCCATCAAGCAGGCTGCTCATGAACTGATCAACCAGCAGATGAACCAGCAGCAGAGTATCGTCGAAAAGGCCGAGACCGAGGCCGAGAAGCTCCAGAAGCAGCTGAACGAGAAGTTTTCCACCTATCAGGCGAACGAGGAACGCCAGAAGATGGTTGCGTCGATCAACGAGCAGATACCCGTGTTCAAGGCCGCGCTCGCGAAGCTCGAGGTGGCGTTCAACACGGCCAACGCCACGCGCATGAAGTACGCGAAGCTCGAGGCTGAGGGCGACGAGCTCCAGAACGAGCGCGAGCGCCTGCGCATCCAGTGGGCGGCCGACCTCTCGCAGAAGCGCTACCGCAACATGATGTACCAGATACTGCGCGACGACGAGCTCCAGCGCTACAGCGAGGCGTTCGAGCTGGCGTCCAAGTACGTGTTCCTCGCCGCCAAGGCGTACGACTACGAGACGGGCCTTCTCCAGAGCGACAGCGTCGCTGCCAGCGGCTCGCAGTTCCTCTCCGAGATCGTGCGCAGCCGCGCGCTCGGCCGCTTCACGGCGGAAGGGGAGCCGCTCGGCGGCGGTTCGCTCGGCGATCCTGGCCTCGCGGACATCCTGTACCGCATGGGTGCCAACTGGGATGTCCTCAAGACGCGCCTTGGCTTCAACAACGCGCAGGGCGACATCGATTCCTTCTCGCTAAGGAAGGATCTCTTCGGGCGTTCGCTCGGCTCGGCCGGCGACACGGCGTGGCGCAACGACCTCGCCGCCTGCTGGTGCGACGACCTTCGCACGCATCCCGCATTCGCGGCGCACTGCCAGCCGTTCGATCCGATGCAAGATGTCGAGCCTGGTTTCGCGATTCCGTTTAGCACCGTTGTCGCGGCCCGCAAGGATCTCTTCGGCAACGACCTCGCGGGCGGTTCTACGGCCTACTCGTCAACGTACTTCGCCACGAAGGTGCGCGGCGTGGGCGTGTGGTTCGAGACGGCGGACGCGACAGGCGCATCCCTCCCGACGCGGCCTGAAGTGTATCTCATCCCGAGCGGACTGGACTACATGCGCGTGCCGATTCGGAGTTCGTCCTCCGCCGTCGCGGCTATCCGCGCGTGGCAGGTTGTGGACCAGACGATTCCTGTGCCGTATTCGCTCACGGACGCAGACTGGTCTGCGACCGACTGGAGCGCGCTGAAGGACATCTGCGCGAACGAGCTGGCCAACGTGCGCCGCCACCCGGCGATCCGCGCGCAGGTGGGGCAAACCTTCAACGAAAGCGGAATCGTGTACAACGCGCGACTCATAGGTCGCAGCGTCTGGAACGACCAGTGGTACATCTTCATCCCGGCCGCGACGATCAACGCCAACAACGCCCGTGCGCGTGCGGCGTTCCTCGACTCGGTGCGCGACATCCACTTGAATCTGAAGACCTACTCGCTCTCCGGCAACTGAAAGGAGTAAAACAATGTCACATCGTCTCATTTCCACCATAGCCACCGCTCTGCTTTCCACTGCTGGGCTGGCGGTTTCCATTCCCCAGGCGCCGGTCGTAACGTACGGTCTCGTACGCGACGAATACGGCTCGCCGCTTGGTTCGGCGGCGGGTGCCGAGCTCCTGCTCGTGAAGGACTCCGCGCCGGACGGGACAGTCTATTCCCGTACCGTCGCGGGCGAGTCCGCCTATCCCGGCCAGAACTACCGCCTTTCGCTGGAGATCGACAGCGAAGGACCAAGCCGCTCCTACGCCGTCGTGCGCGGCACGCAGATGCGAATCAAGTGCCAGATCGACGGCGAGGCGGTAAACCTCACGCCCGCGCCGACTTTTGCGACGCCGGAGAACGGCACGGCCCAGCGCATCGACTTCTCCATCGGGGAAGACGCCGATGGGGATGGCCTGCCGGACGTGTGGGAGGCGTGGGTTCTCTTAGGGGATGGGCGTGCGTCCGATGCGGCGGCTATTGCCGCGTTCAAGCCGGGGGACGACGCCGACGGCGACGGAATGACGAATGGTCAGGAGTATCTGGCGGGTACGGATCCTTTTCTTGCGACCGACCTGCTGAAAATCACTTCATACAGGAAGTTGCCGGGAACGTCGCGAGTGGAGATAAAGTTCACGACGTCGTATGATCGTACCTATCGCATCGTAAAGACGGATTCGCTTAATTCGCCCGTCTGGGTGCCGGTGGCGACGACGCGTGATGAAAACGGCGTGCCGGCTTTCGAGACGTATAACGGCACGAGTCGCATCATCACCGTCTACCTTGACGTCGATGATGCTACCTCCGCCTTCTTCCGCGTGGCGGCCAACTGATCGCGGCAAGGCCGGATCGATTAGCGCAACTTCAGCCCGCTGCGGGCTTTCGTCACGTGGTCCGTGACGAAGGCGTTGGGCTTCGCGTTGCCGTATGACTTCGCCTTCTCCTCGTTCTGCACGAACCAGAGCGAGACCCACAGTCCGTTCTTCTGGAGATAGGAGATGTCCTCGGGTTTTGTCTGGCTCTGGATTACCGGCATGTTGACGCCAAAGAGGCCGAGCTTGTCGCGGTAGCGCAGGACGGCGTCGAGTACCTCTTGCTTGGTCGCGAACTTCTTCTTTGGCTCGGCGTAGCATGACCACGTGCCGTTGGTGTTGGCCGTGACACTGATGTGCCCGACGCGGCGTATCTCGGGATGCTTCTTCTGGAAGTACTCTAGTGCGGGTTTCGTGAATGTGGCCACCATCAGCCGGCCGTGATCGATGCCGGCCTTGTCAATCTCTTCCAGCACCTTCTCCGCCATGTCCGGCGAGAAGTGCTTGAAGTCTAGCCAGAACTCGGGCGCGGACTTCACGATGGCGAGCGCCTCGTCCAGACGCACGATCCGCTCGTTTCCTGGCTTGCCGTGCTCGAGGAAGCGGCCCTTGTCGTAGATTTCTGCGTACGTGAGGTCTGCGATAGTGACGGGCCAGCCCATGACGCGCTTGAGGGTGGGGTCGTGGCCCATGACTATCTGCTTGTCCTTCGTGTACTGAAGGTCGAGCTTGACGATGTTGCATGCGGTGGCTATGGCGTTCGAGTACGCGGGGCGAGAGGCCGGAGGCATGGTGAGGTCGCCCGCGCCTGCGTGCGCCACCATCTTAGTGCCGACTGGGACGGTGACGGTGAACGTGCCGTTGTGCGGCCCGCTCAGGAGATACCAACGCACGGTGAAGATCCCGGGAGTGGTCCACGCGCCGGAGGCGGCCACGTCCTGCGTGCCTATGAGCGCGAAGAGCGCTTCGACGTTGGAATCGGAGAACTTGAACGGCGTGACGGCCCAGGATCCGTCGCCGACTGAGATGCGGACGCCGTCCGGGCGCACGAGCGACCAGCCGCCTTCCGCTTTCTCCAGCGTCGCGCTCGAGAACCCAAACGGGTTCTTGGAGACGATCTGGGCGGCGCACGGCAGATCGGATGCCGCGGCGGAGCCGGTCTGGAGCGGCAGCTTGAGCGAGGCGCAGCGGTCGGTGAGCGCCTTTTGCGCGGCGGCATCTTCGGGAAGGGGCTTGGGTCCGAAGGCAGGCAGAAGATGGTCCCACACGACGTTGATCTCGTGCTGCATGTCCCTGAGTCCGGCGTGGATGGAGACGACGGCGTCCTGATCTGGCATGACGATGGTGTACTGGCCTGACGCGCCGTCGGCGCGGAAGGCGTTGTGGCGGCAACGCCAGAACTGGAAGCCGTAGCCCTGGTGCCAGTCGCTGCCGTCCTCGCCCGTGACTGCTATCGCGCCGGACCAGGTCTGGCGAGAGGTGGCGGCGACGACCCATTCGCGCGAGATGATGCGCTTGCCGTCCCACATGCCATTGTCCAGGTAGAGCTGGCCGAAGCGTGCGAGGTCGCGTGTGGTCATGTTCATTCCCCAGCCGCCGCAGGCGATGCCGGTGGGCGAGACGGTGGACCATGGGCTTGTCATGCCGAGCGGATCGAAGAGGCGCGCCTTCAGGAAATCCATGAGCTTCATCCCGCTCACGCGCTCGACGATGGCGGCGAGCATGTGGGTGGCGCAGGAGTCGTACTTGAAGACCGTGCCAGGCTCCTTGTCGATGTCGTTGGCGAGAAACGCCTTCACCCAGTCGCCGTTGATGTCCTTGCGCTCGGCGTCGGTGTAGCTCGCGCCGACGTTCATCGTGAGGAGGTCGCGCACGCGCAGCGCGCGGAGGTTGGCGGATGGCGTCGGCGGCGCCTTGTCGGGGAAGAACGAGAGGACTCGGGCGTCGAGGTCGATCTTGCCGTCGTCGACGAGGAACCCGATGGCGGTGGAGGTGAAGCTCTTGGAGTGGGAGTAGAGCATGTGGGGACGGTTCAGCGTATCGTATGGAGCCCACGAGCCCTCGGCGATAACGCGGCCGTGGCGCACGATCACGAATCCGTGAAGGGCGTCGAGCTCGCGCTCGCAGGCGTCGATCCATCCGATGATGGCCGAGGATGAAACGCCCTGTGACTCGGGGGTGGCCTTTTCCATCAGGGCGGCTGCGTTGAGCGCGGCGACCGCGCACAGTGAGAGTAGTGCTGACTTTTTCATGCGACAAGACTACCACATCTGGCGGCGGACCGCAACCCCGCCACTTTCCCAATCCCGTCGGGATTTGGTATACTGCCGCCATGCGAAAGATAAAGCTTGGTCTCTTCGGAAAGATCCTCATAGCCATAATCGGCGGCACGGCGCTCGGCTGGCTGCTGGGCCATCCGTACGCCCCGTGCTCGTGGGGCCTCAGCGTGGTCAACGCCTTCAGCGGCGTGTTCGGGCAGATACTGCGCTTCATCGTGCCGCTCCTGATCCTCGGCCTGGTCACGCCCGCCATCGCCGACACGGGATCTGGGGCCGGGAAGACGCTCCTTGCCGTGGTCGTCATCGCCTATGCCTCGACGGTCTTCGCGGGGTTCCTCTCCTACTTCGGCAGCGCCTTTGTGTTTCCGTCCATCCTCACCGAGGGCATCGGACACCTTGACAAGGCCGCCAAGGTGAAACCGCTACTCGAGATCCCGCCCGTAATGAACGTGATGACGGCGCTCTTCCTCTCCTTCATGCTAGGCCTCGGCATCATCTTCACGAAGTCGGTTGCGCTGAAGCGCGGCTTCGACGAGCTGCGCACCATCGTCTCCAAGACGATCGAGTTCGCGATCCTGCCGGTGCTGCCGTTCTACATCATGGCCATGATCGCGAACATGACCGCTTCGGGCCAGCTCGCCGCCTTCGGCGTCACGGCGGTGAAGATCATCGGCATGAGCATCGTCCTGACCGTGCTGCTGCTTTTCGTCCAGTACGGCGTGGCCTGCCTCCTTGCGCGCCGCAATCCGTTTTCCGTCATCTGGAACATGCTGCCGGCGTACTTCACTGCGCTCACGATCTGCTCGTCCGCCGCCACGATCCCCGTCACGCTCCGCTGCGTGCGGAAGAACGGCGTCAGCGAAGATGCCGCCGGACTTGTCGTGCCGCTCTGCGCCACCATCCACCTGGCCGGCTCTACCGTGAAGGTGGTATCGTGCGCGGTCGCGTTCATGGTGCTGGCGAACGAGCCGGTGACGCTCGGGCAGTTCACCTACTTCATCTTCATGATGGCGATCACCGCAGTCGCCGCGCCCGGAGTGGCATGCGGCGTGATCATGAGTTCGCTCGGCCTGCTGGAGTCTATCCTCCACTTCACTCCGGAACAGTGCACGATGCTGATGACCGTCTACGTGGCGATGGACGGATTGGGCACGGCGTGCAACGTCGCCGGCGATGGTGCCATAGCCCTCGTGATCGACCGCTTCTTCACGAAACGCGACTGACAAAATGGACAAAATGGCCGGCTTTGCCCGTTTTGACATCTGTCCATGAAATATGCTACACTAACAACGTTTGAAATTCTAGCAGGGAGTTTGGAAAGATGAAAAAGTGGCATCCAAGTGCGGTGGCGGTGCTGTTCGCGGGAACGGCGGCGTTCGGATCCGTATTCGACGAGGCGAAGTTCTGGTGGAAGTTCGACCAGGGCGGCGCGGACGGCGCGGTCGTCCAGACGAGCGAGATCCACGACTGCCGCGACGCATCGGTGGGCGAGGCGACGCGGGTGTGCGGTCCGAGCGGCGGCCCGATCTGGACGAACATGACCGTACGCCTCCCGTACCAGCAGAAGGACGTGGAGTGCACGGCGCTCAACATCCAGGTCGTCCCGAACGCCGCCGGCACCCAGATCCGTCCGTCGATGGTGGATATCCGCAACGGGCATGTCCATAGCGATACGGTGACTTTCTTCGCGCGCATTTGCGCCGGCGAACAGCTCTACACGGGTACGGTTGACCGCTTCCTCTACAACAACGCTTTCCGTTGGGGAAGCACGAAGGGCGATTCCTACGGAAATCTTTTCGGGATCAGGACAAACGGCACGAGGTATTCGCCCGAGTTCTTCATCGGACAGGAATCCGCTTACTTTGAGAATATCTTCGTGGATCCCGGCAAGTGGTACGACCTCGCGTTCAGCATCTCGGTGGTCACAAATGTCACGACGACGACCGTGGCGAACGACACGACGAATGTCGTGCAGCGCGTGCTGTGCGTGCTGGCGGGCGAGAACGGGCTCTTCTACCGGACGCTCGACAAGCCGTATCGGCGCACGTCCGCCTTCACGGAGACGACCGGACGGATCGGCGGACAGCAGTTTGTCAATCAATGGAACGATTGCACCGGCGGCAACGTCCTCAACGCCAAGGACTACAACGGTCTCATCCACGAGATGGCGCTGTGGGACCGGGCGCTGAACCTCGGCGAGATCCTCGACGTGTTCGGGCGGCCCGAGGCGCCGGAAGGGGGCGACGTCTTCACCGACGTCTTCCGCTGGTGGAAGTTCGACCGCGACCTCGACGGCGACGGAAAGGTGTCCGCGAACGAGGTGCGCGACGTGCGGAAGTGGGGCACGGCCGCCGCGCCGGCGGCGGGGAACCCGGAGGTCGAATACGTGACGGACGGCGGTCCGCTCACGTGGCAGAACATGTCCGTCCACAAGCCCGCGCGCGGCGAGACGGTCGCCGCCGACTGTCTGTTGATGGAACCGCAATATCGGGAAAACGCGGATACGTCCTTCGAGGTCTGGTGCCCGCACGTGCGGTTCAAGGATTCCACGGTGGCCGGCGACGCGACGTTCATGGCCCGCATCTGCCTCACGAAGGAGTACGACTACTATCCGGGGGCGAAGAACTGTTACCTCTTCCAGGACAGCTTCAGCTACGGTTCCTCGACCACCACCATGGGCGGTTACATGTTGGGCATCGCTACGGTCGGGAGCTCGACCACCAATTTCTATCCGCTCATCTACGGCGGACGAAATGCCGTCAGCGTCTCCTCGCTCGTCATCACCACCAACACCTGGTATGACATCGCCTACACGATTTCGACCCAGACGAACGGACTGGATCGCTTGACGGTGACGGTTGCGGACGCCAAGCATGGCATCCGCCAATGGACCGGAACGATGCCCACCAGCCAGGCGCAGAAGACCGGCACGGTGCTGGCGCTGAACGGCGAGAACGATTTCCGCGACTGGACCGTCTACAGGAAGGCCGACGGTACGATCCCGAACGTCAACGCCCTCAAGATCTTCACCGGCGCGATCAACCAGATCGCCATCTGGAAGCGTGCGCTGTCCACGGACGAGATCGCGGCGTCGTTCGGCTACCCGCGCGCCGTGTTTGGCGCGGGGTCAAAGGACGGAACGTCCGCCGAGTTCGCGACCGCCGCCGAAGGTTCCTACGACTACACCGTGAGCGACACGTGGCACGACATGGCGGGCACGCTCGACGCGACCCACCGCACGCTCACGCTCCGCTTCACGCCGCCGCCGAATTGGAACGGGATGGACCAAGGGTTCCATCTCGTCGTGGGCGACGTGACAGGATCGGACGCCCAGGTGTCGCTTGCCGTCAACGGCGCGCGCTTCGGATCGAAGGCGGTGGCGACCGGCGACGACGTGTGGTGGATCGTGAAGGGCGGCGCCGTCCATGCGGGCGAGAACGTCGCCACGCTCACGCTGGGCGGTACG
>CACXPT010000019.1 GCA_902769585.1 uncultured bacterium | reverse complement strand
CAAGGCCGCGTTCGTCGAGAACATCCGCCAGGCGCTCTTCGCCTCGAAGATCATCTCCTACGCGCAGGGCTACACGCTCATGCGCACCGCCGCGAAGACGTACGGCTGGAACCTCAACTACGGCGGCATCGCGCTCATGTGGCGCGGTGGCTGCATCATCCGCAGCGTGTTCCTCGGGAAGATCAAGGAAGCCTACGACAAGAACCCCGAATTGACGAACCTGCTGCTCGACCCGTACTTCAAGGAGACAATCGAGAAGCTCGTGCCCGCGTGGCGCCAAGTGGCCGCGGCGGCCGTCTCGTACGGCATCCCCGCCCCAGCGATGACCTCCGCCCTCGCGTACTTCGACGGCTACACCACGGAACGCCTCCCCGCGAACCTTCTACAGGCGCAGCGCGACTACTTCGGCGCGCACACGTACGAAAGGCTCGACTCGCCGCGCGGCCAGTTCTTCCACACGAACTGGACCGGCCACGGCGGCAACACCTCCGCCGCCACGTACAACGCCTAACGGGAGGGTCGCGCTCCCGCGCGACCGCTTAACGGGGTATCGAGACTTCAACCCGGTAGCTCGCCGTCCGCCGGACGGCGAGCGTTGCATTCAAGGTCGTCGGCCAAGGCCTATTGCGACAGTCACTACCACGAGAAAGTGAACCGCAGCCGCACGAAGCAGGAAGTCTGCGTTTCATCCGCCGCAACGTATGCACCGTTCTCTTCTGACCATACGAGGTTATCCGCGCTCCAATCCCCTTCGTCCGAAGAAAGCGTGTAGCTCGCGACAGGCGTGACGGAAACGGAAAGCGCCGCATCGGAGGGAGCGGCATAGATGAAACTCGTACCGTTGACGGTCAGGCCCAGGAAGGACTCGTCCGCCGCGATGTCATCGGCGTAGGCGTAGGCGTTATTCCCCGTGGCGAGCCACGTCTTGAGCGTGGCGGTGTTGTAGTCCGTTGGCTGTGTCACCGTTGGCGATGATCCAGAGGCGTCGGCCACTAGCCATTCCACGAGGTCGAATGCCTCGATACGAGTCACCGATCCGGCGACGGGGGTGTAGGAGACCTCGCGGCCGAGAAAAGTTGTTGCGTCGTAGGCGGGCACGGTCGCGCCGGAGAGCGTCGTGACAATGGTCGCCTCTTCCGCCGCGAGCGCGTACGCACCCAGCGAGGCGGAATCGGAGAGCGTAAGTGTCGTCGCGGGGATTCCCGCAAGCGCAGCCTGGCCGAACGACGTCACGCCCGACCAGTCCGACACCGCAAGCGCGGTGCAGCCGGCGAACACGGCGTCCGGGAGCGTCGCGCCTGCCGCGACCGTCGCCGTCGTCAGGCTCTCGCATCCCGCAAACGCGCCCTCGCCAACTGAAGTCATGCCGGCAAGGTCAACGGACGTCACGCCAGACTGAGCAAAGGAGAAAGCGCCTGCCGCCCTGATGGTAGAGGGGGATGTCGTCAAGGCGGAACAGGCGCGAAATGAATCGTTCCCAACCGTTGTCACACCGGGTGCCGTCAGCATCGCAAGCTTCGTGCAGCCCGCGAAGGCGTTGGCGCCGATCGTTGTGCAGGTGGATGGGAGAATGACCGTAGTGAGGTTCGAACATCCGGCGAACGCGGATTCCGGGATTTCCGTGATGGATGTCGCGGAGAAGTCGATGCTCGTAAGCGTCGTGCAGCCCGCGAGCGCGCCCGCCGCAATGTCCGCAACAGTCGATGCGGCTGTCACGGATGTTGGGCTCGCGTAGCCTGTGATTATACCCTCACGGATGATCAACCCCGATGTCGTGGCCGAGGACGCGAGAAAAGTGTCAAACGTCCAGGTGGCTGACGAACCGCCGCCAGGCTGGTTCCCTCCCGGCTGGTTTCCTCCGCCGGGTCCTGCGATGACGACTGCGGATGCAATCGTTGCGAATGCGACTGTGCAAATGAGATTCATCTTGTTCATATTCGAACTCCTTTCTTTTCGAAGACTACTGGAAGTATACGCCGTGGAAGTTCTGCGACGTGCCGGAAGGACTGGTGACTGCGGAGATCGACGGCGCGGACGAGCAGCCGTCCGTGGTGCAGACGAGCGAGACCGATCCAGAACTGCTGCTCATGGACGGCACCTTCGCATAGACCGTCTTGATGCCGCCTGTCATCTTCAGGTACTTTCCCGCGTATGTCGAGGCGGACACAGAAGTGCCCTTGTACGTCGCAAGCGTCCCGGTTGAGCCAATGACCATGTTGCCCGCAGCGCTTCCGAACGAAACGACCGTCCCGCCGTTGATCTTCAACCCGCTGGAGTTGTCCGTGTCGATGCCGATTTCCGGCGTCGCCGCCGTGAAGCAGAGGACGATTCCGCCGTTGATGACGATGGAGTCGGAACCCGATCCGTTTGAGTCGATGCAGTCGTTGTTCGTCGCGCCGCAGTAGAGGTAGCCGCCGTTGATGACAAGGGATTCGCCCGCGTTGATGCAGTCGTCGTAGGTCGTGGCCTCGAACACGCCGCCGTTGATCGTCATCACCTTCTTCGACTCGAATCCCTCGCCGCCCTCGGCCTGCGAGAAGCCGCGTATTCTGCCGCCATGCATCGTGAGGTTCCCTTCCGCCTTGATGCACTTGGGGTTTGAGTGGTCGACGTTGTCGCCCGAGGCCGTGACGACCTTGTTGGAGGCGAAGTAGTATGTCGTGGATGCCAGGTCGGCGACGGTTGCTGTGCCGACGCTCAGGTAGTTCTTCTGCTTCTGTGCGGCGACGTATATCTGCGTGCCGTATGTCGCGGCCTGGATATCGGGGAGGAAGGCGGAGTCGGACGGTGTCGTGGTCTGTCCTGACGTGCCGACGACGAGCTCGCCCTTTGCGACGATGCACTTGCCGCCGGTCCCGTTTGCGACGAGGTTGAGCGTCCCGCCCGTGATTTTGAAGACACTGTTCGTCTCCGACGTGCGAAGACCGCATGCGGTGGCCTTGTCGATGTCCGTCGTCAAAGCCGTCTCGTCGAGCATTTCGAGAATTGTGTTGGATGCTCCGCCGCTGCACGTCACGTCGAAGAAACCGCCGGAGATGTCGAACGTTCCGCCGTCCGCGTCCGCGCAGAGTCCGCGCGAGGCGATGCCCGTCGCGGAGACGCGCACCGTTCCGCCGGATATCGAGATGTTGCCGCATTTCACGGCGTATGCGGGCGACGTGTCCTGCACGACGTAGCTGCCCGTAGAGGAAAGAAGCGACGTGGAGGAGACCTTCACGACATAGTTGCTGCCGTCGCCGTCTTCGTAGTTCTCGTAGAGGACGTTGCCGGTGACGGAGGCGTTGAGCAGTCCTCCGGTCATCGTGAAAGTCTCGTCGCCCTTGATGCCCTTTGCGCCGTCTCCCGCAACGGCGAGTTCGACGGTTCCGCCGGAGAGGAGCATCGTCGTACCGGACTTGTCGAGCGAGACGCCGACGGACTTCTCTCCGCACACGGCGACGGAGAGTCGTCCGCCCTCCACCGTCACGGACTTCGCCTTCTTGTTCACGAGGATGCCGTTCACCTTGTTCACGGCGCCGTACGACGCGCAGTCAATCGCGACGGAGCCGGCCATCTGCACGTAATTGCCCGTGAGCGTGATGCCGGCGACGTTTTTCACGTCGGCGTTGAGGACAATCGAGACGTTTCCGCCTGCGACGACAAGATCATCCGCGATTACGGGGCCGGTCTGCTTCTTCGTGGGAGCGGAGGCCAGCGTGACGGAACCTGGCCCGCCGATCGTCAACGTCCCGGATGACGAGATCGCGGTCGCCGACGTCGTCTCTACGGCGTTGTCGCCTACAAGCCACAGCGTCGCGTCACCGGAAAGCGTCATGGTCTTGGAGACCGTTGCGCCATTGAGCGTCACGCGATACGGGACGTCCGAACTGAACGTCAGGGCGGACGTTATCGTTCCGCTCACCACATAGTCCGTACCGACGGTGCCCCCGTTCGCATACGTGCCGCCCGCCGTCACGCTCGTCTTGTACGGATAGGCTTTCGTCTCGGGCCGGTCGACAGCGCAGACGGTCAGTCCGAGAGCGGTTGACAGATAAAGGCAGATCAGTTTTTGTCTTGTCATGTTGAAACTCCTTTGTCGGATTATTCAGTTCGGGGCTTTCACCAATAGTATATGCGACACGCTTCATTTTTGTGTCAACGGAATGTCAAGCGCGCGTAAAAAAACAACGACATTTGCCTTTGTCCTTGAACGCGGGGGTACGATGGTGTATCATGGAGGCGTGAAAGGCAAACTCTATATCGCAGGCAGAGCCTATGGCAAAAATCATCCATGAATTCCGGCTCTTCTTTTTCGCGATCGGTTTGCCTGCCGTCTTTGTCGTGGCGGGCGGCATCAGTCTGCTGTGCGTAGGCTGGCGCGCGATCTGGACGGAGGAGCGCGAAATACTCCAGGCGCAGGCGGCCCTGTACGTGGACAACCTGCTGGCGCACGCGGATGACGCGGGGCTGGACGACGGCCCGCCGCACGGCCGCCACGGACCACCGCCTGGACGCGCGCGATCAGGCCGCCCGTCGCGCCCCGGCAACGCGCCGCCGCACCACTGGTCTGGTGTCGCCCTCGAAAAACTGCCAGACCTCTGCGAAACGCTCCACGCCACGCACAAGAAGATGCAACGGCATCTGGCGTTTGAAATCCGCGACGAGGGCGGAGAGCTCCTCTATGCTACGTCAGACTATCCCGATCCGACAGGACTGACTGGCGAATGTCCCCTCGCGCCACCCCTTGGCGAAGGCGTCCTGCGCGTCGCGCGGCCAGACGGGGGCGCCGCTGTTCGGACGAGGGCGATCCGGCTTCTGGCTTTTGGAGCATGTCTGCTCGCCTTGCTCGTCTGCACGCTCCTGGCCGGCGGCGCGCTCCTTGTGCGCGGGCTCCGCCGCGAACGGCGCGACGCCCGACGCAAGACGGACTTCATCGACAACGTGTCGCATGAGCTCAAGACCCCGCTCGCCGGCATACGCCTCAACGCCGAACTCCTTGCGGAAAATCGCCTTGCCGACGACGCCAAGCGCAAGAGCGCCGTCAAGGCGATTCTCATGGAATCCGACCGCCTCGCGCGCATGGTCGATGAGTTGCTCGACTTCAGCCGCCTTGAGAAAGGAACTCGGCGCTACAATCTTGAAACGTTCGACCTCGCTGCGTTCGCGGCGCAGGATGCCGTGATTCAGGCCGCGACGGCAATGTCGCACGGACGCGCGCGCATCACGGTCAAGGGCGCGGGGACGCTCGTCAACGCCGACGCGAACGCCATCCGGCAGATCGGCGCAAACCTCATCGCCAACGCCGTCAAGTACTCGGACGGCGAGATCGACGTTGAGGTTGAAGGATGCGAGATCAGATTCATGGATCGCGGGCCTGGCGTTCCGGACGGCGACGAGGAGCGCATCTTCGAGCGTTTCTACCGAGTGGACAATTCCCTCACCCGGACAACGGGTGGCAGCGGTATCGGACTTTGCATCGCCCGTTTCCTGGCTCGCGGCATGGGTGGCGACCTGACGTATTCCCACAGGCCGGGAGGTGGCAGCGTCTTCACCTTGACCTTGAAAAGTGCAAATTGAATGATTGGAGGTTAAGATATGGCTTATCTGCGAACCGGTTTGGAGGCTGCGCTCTCAAGCGAAGGCTACGAGACATGCGGATGCAAGGACGGCAACGAGGCGCTGTCCGCTTTCACCCAACGCCGTCCCGACCTGCTGATTTTGGACGTAATGATGCCCGGCAAGAGCGGATTCGACGTGTGCGTGGAGGTCCGCCGATCCGACCCCACCGTACCGATCATCTTCCTTACCGCGAAGACATCCGAGGCAGATGTCGTTATCGGGCTTGGCTTGGGCGCGGACGACTTCATCCCCAAGCCATTCCGAATCCGCGAGCTGCTCGCGCGCGTGTCAGCAGCCTTGCGACGTGGACAGCTCGCCGCGACAACCGCCCCATCCGATATGTTCACAATCGGTTCGGCTCGCATCGATGCGCGCCGGTTCCTAGTCTCCACGGGCGAACCGCCCGACCAACCGCTGACCGTACGCGAACTGGGCCTCCTGAAGGAATTCGCCGCGCATCCGGGCGAAGTTCTTTCACGCGACACCCTGCTCGACGAGGTGTGGGGCATGGACTACGCTGGCGGCACGCGCACGCTCGACCAGCACATCGTGCAGGTGCGACGCAAGCTCGGCAAGTCGGGCGACCTGATCGAGACCGTTCGCGGCGCAGGCTACCGCCTCCGCGAATAAGGACATCCACATGGTGCTTACGATCTCTTTAAGCCCGAGGTCAAGGCTGTGCGCGGGACTTGAGTAGCGTCTCGTATTCAAGACGGCCGCGGGAGCGGGGGACGAATCCCGCCTCGTCCGGCTCCGGCGTCTGCGCGGCAAACGCCGCGCCCGCGCGGAACAGTTCCCTCAGTTCGAGCCACAGCGGGTCGTCGCGTCCGGAGAAGGAGAACTTGCCGTTGGCGGAAAGGCCCCTCCCCCCGGCGGATTTCGGCAGGTGCGCGACGAGCGCGGGACTCGCATCGGGCCGCGTGAGGTCCACCCACTCCCAGCGCCTGTCGCCGGTGATGCCCACGCGGTCCGGCGTGAACGCGCCGTGGCACGACGCGCACGAACGCGCGAACACGCGCGTGTACTTGACCGCCCACGGGGCGAGTTTTTCGGAGTCCGGCTCGCCCCAGCGGTCGCGCTTGCCACGCGCGTTCAGGTGAGCGCAGTCGGTGGTGGGATAGTACGGCACCATCGCGTCAATCCATTCGTACACGCGCCGACGCTCCTCCGGCGTCACGTCGGAACCGCAGTGGGCGCGTTCCAGATATTCCGGCAGACGGCTCGCGCACGATCCGGTCTGGCGCGGCTGCAGAACGTCGGCGAAGCCGTAGTTGAGGAGGATGGAGTGGATCAGCGGCTTGCGTTTCCCCGCGCCGGGGGCGCCGCCGTACGAGAGGTAGCTCGTGCGGTCGCTCTGCGCGCGCTCGTTCAGTCCGTCGTAGCTCCGGCAGAAGAAGCGCGTACGCCCGTCCTCCAGGGAGAGCCCGCCGGCCGGGTCGGTGCCGCCGTGGCAGCGCACGCAATGTCCGTTCCAGATTGGCTGCACGTCGCGCATGTAGTCGATGACCCCGGCCCGTAGCCCGTCCGGCGGCGCGAGCGGCGTGGAGGGCGCTCGTCATGCGGAGCAGCTCGCGTCCGTCGCCGTCCACCAGCTGGAGGTAGATCTCCTTCATCGCCGGCACCTCGAAGTACGCGCTGCCGTCCTCCTCCACGGGCGCATACCCCCAGACGCGCTTGGCGTAGTAGGTGCCCACGCCCATCACCGGACTCTGGTCGTAGGCGCGCAGTCCGCCCAGGTCCACGGTCTTCGGCAGCTGCTCCATGATGCGCACGGCCTTCACGTCCGAGCGCGCCACGCCCTCGGCGTAGCCGCGCGTCACGTCCGTCACGTACAGGAAGCCCACCTTCACCTCCTCCGCGGACGGCTGTCCCGGCGGCGCGGCTGGGACCTTCACGCTCCTGACCTCCGCAGGTGTGAACGACGCGAGCGTCTTCGGCGCCGGCCGTGCGACGAACGGCGTCGCGCAGAACGCGCTCGTCGTCTTCGGATCGTACACCGTGGCCCGGTTTCCCTTCTCGTCGATGAGCGAGAGACGGTAGCGATGCGTTCCGCCGCCCCCGTACGAGCAGAGGTAGCGCCCGCCGCCGAGCGGGTACGGACAGCAGTAGGACCAGAGGTGGTTGAAGTCCATGATGGACGGGAACTCCGGCGTGAGCCAGCGCACTTCTGCGCCCCGCCGCCCCTCGGGGCCGTTTTCCGCCGACACCACGCCGATGGCGCCGTAGGGCGATCCGTGGTGCGGCGCGAACGTGCAGACGACGGACGCCGGAGCGTCCGGCAGCTCGCGTGCCTGGATGAGCGTGGGCGGGTCGTCGAGCAGGTTGCCGAAGAACAGCTCCAGATGGCGTCCGTCGGGATACTGCGTCCAGAGCGACTGGCGCGACATGATGTTCCAGTCCACGTACTCCCAGCGCGAGTAGAGCAGCCGCCCGTCGCGGCGCACGGTCACGCAGAAGTCGGCCAGCGTGTTGGACGAGATCATCTTCACGCCCGATCCGTCCGCCTCCATCACGTGCACGCGCGTGGACGGGCCTTCCGCGCAGACGAGGTGCGTAAGCGGCTCGCGCGAGGAGATGAACGCGAGGCGTCCGTCGGGCAGCGGCGCCGGGGACGTGTTGTGGGAGAGGCCGCTCGTCAGCGCCACGAGACCCGTACCGTCCGCGTTCATCCTGTAGATGTGCCAGCACGGCGACTTGTGGCGGCGCATGGAGAACCAGATCGTCTTCGCGTCGTACGACAGGGCCAGGTCGAGGATGTAGGAGTCGTCCTCGGAGAAGAGAACGCGCGGCGGCTTTTCGGGATACGCCGGGTCGAACGCCTTGATCGCCGCGCCCCACACATAGTCGTTCGGCCACGAGGAGAATCCGATCTTCGACGGTCCGGAAAACGTCCGCACCGGCGCCCCCTCCACAAACAGGATCGGCGGCAGACAGCGCGTTTCGGCGGCGAGTTCCGGCGATTCGCGGGAATAGTCGGGTTCCGCGCCCTTCTGCGGCCGGTCCAGGACGAAGCCCGCCAGCGTGACCTCGCCGCCACCGTCGTTGACGAGTTCCAGCACGTGCGGCCCCTCGGGGAGGCCTTTCGCCACGGTGATCACCGCTGCCTGCGAGCGTTCGGGACGCGCGGTGGCGTCGGTCTCGGACCCGGCAAGGCTGATCGGCGCAAGCGAACGTCCGTCCAGCCGCACGGCGAAGCGACCGAGCCTCGCCAGCGAGTTGGTGTGCGTCACGTTCCGCCACGTGACGCGCGCCCCCGTGCGCGTCGACACCGCCACCGAGGTTCCCTCGAACCGCAACGTTGCGGATTCGCCGGCCGTGCCCGACATCCAGTGGCAGCGCGTTTCCTTTCCCGCGCGCTGTATCTCAGGGTACCAGTTTCCCTTCATCTCCACCTGCGAATGGCGAGGTGAGATGAACTCGCCGTCGGCTCGGCCTGCCGCCAGCGCCGCAATCACCAGTAACGTGATGTACGAAATGTTCAATCTTGATTTTTTCATCATGCAAATCATACCACATTCCGGGCACGAAACCAAGCCAGAAGGATATTTCGTGCCCGGAATGGCTATGTCAGAAACGGGCACGAAATATCCAACAATACCATTTTCGTGCCCAAAAAGCATCCGGACGGCGGCTGTCACTAAGTCACAAAGTCTTATGAATAATTGCCAATGGAAACGGCCAAATTGTGGTATAATTGCGTGCGTTCAAGGACAAGGAGTGCCCATGCCGCCGATTGAGACCATAGCAACACCGCGCCGAAACAGGATTAGCGTCTCGATTCCGAGGGAATACAGTTCGTATTCCTTTCAGGTGATTCTCGTCCCCCTGGCCCCTGTCGCGTCGCAGACGGTTCCCGTCGTTCGCGTCGGGCACAAGCCTCGCACATTTGTCGAAGCCCTGCTGTCGTGTCCGAAGCTGGAAGACGGCGAGTCCCTTGATGTTACCCGTGATCCCTCGGACTTTGGCAGGGACATCGACCTATGAAGTATCTCCTGGATACATGTGTCATCAGCGAATTGGTCAACCGAATCCCAAATCCGAGGGTTGTGGATTGGTTGGAGCGTCAGCCGTCCGATTCACTTTACATCTCGTTTGTCACGGTTGGGGAAATCGAGAAAGGGATTGCAAAGCGCGGCGGGGATTTGCGGGCTCAACGACTTGAACGGTGGCTTCAGGACAAGATACTTGGGGAGTTCGCCGACCGTATTCTGCCTGTGGAACGAAGTGTGTCCTTAGAATGGGGCCGGATCTGCGGTGAGGGTGAACGAATTGGCAGAAGGCGTCCTGCTGTTGATGCCTTGATCGCGGCGACAGCTTCTGTTCATGGGTTGACGCTCGTCACGCGCAACGTAAACGACATGGCGGGAATGGGCGTTCCCATATTCAATCCTTTTGCTGAGGAGTAGCTTTTCTCGCGTACATGGTATAATGTGCGCTTTCGGAAGAAGGTCGGTCATGAATGATGTGACAGCGATAGTGGACTACAGGGCCGGAAACCTGACCAGCGTCAGGCTGGCGTTCGAGGCCATAGGGGTCGAGACGATCGTGACGTCGGACGCGGACACGGTTCGCGGCGCGGCGCGAGTCGTTTTCCCCGGCGTGGGCGCGGCGGCGTCTGCCATGGAGAACCTGCGCGCGCTCGGGCTGGTCGACGCGGTGCGGGAAGCGGCGACGGACGGGCGTCCCTTCCTCGGCATCTGCCTCGGGATGCAGATACTGTTCGAGCACAGCGAGGAGGACGGGGGCGTGGACCTGCTGGGCATCCTGCCTGGCCAGGTGCGCAGGTTCCCGAACTTGCCCGGGTGCAAGGTGCCGGAAATCGGATGGAATCAGGTGAAGGGGCTGGGCATCGAGGGCGTGCCGGACGGGAGCGAGTTCTACTTCGTCCACTCCTACTATGCGGAGATGGGTCCGCACACGCTGGGCGTGACCGAATATGCGGGTGTCGAGTTCTCCTCCGCCGTCCGGCGTGGCAACCTGCTCGCAACCCAGTTCCACCCAGAGAAGTCCGGCCGTCTCGGTCTGGCATTGCTGAAGGATTTTGTGTCATGTTGACAAAGCGTATAATTCCATGCCTGGACGTCCGCGCGGGACGCGTGACGAAAGGCGTCAAGTTCAAGAACAACATCGACCTCGGCGATCCCGTGGAGATGGCGCTGGCGTATTCCGACGGCGGGGCGGACGAGCTGGTGTTCTACGACATCACGGCATCGGCGGAGCGTCGCCCGATCGACATCGGGATGGTGGAGGCGGTGGCGCGTACGATCCGCATCCCGTTCGCGGTGGGTGGCGGCATCTCGACTGTGGCGGACATGGAACGTGTCATATTGGCTGGAGCCGAGAAGGTGAGCGTGAACTCGCTCGCCGTGCGCAACCCAGATATCATAGGCGAGGGCGCGAGGGAGTTTGGGGCGCAGTGCATCGTGCTTGGGATGGATCCTGTGCACAGCGGCAACCCGGCCTGTCCAAGCGGCTACGAGGTGACGACGCGCGGTTTCCGGGAGCTCACCGGCATGGATGCGGTGGAATGGGCGAAGCGAGCGGTGGAGCTTGGGGCAGGCGAGATCGTCGTCAACAGCGTGGACGCGGACGGGACGCGGGCGGGATTCGAGCTGACGGTCACGCGCCTGATCGCGGAGGCGGTGCCGGTGCCTGTGGTCGCCTCTGGCGGGGCGGGCAAGCCGTCGCATCTTGCCGACGCGTTCAACGTTGCGCATGCCGACGCCGCGATCGTGGCAGGCATGGTGCACACGGGCGACTGGACGATCGCGCAGATCAAGGACGAACTGGCGGCAGCGGGCATCCCCGTCCGCCGCACGTGGTGAATGTTTGGTATAATCCTGCCATGGCGAAGAAGTTCATAGTTGCTTGCGGCGGCACGGGAGGACATTCCTTCCCGGGACTGGCGGTGGCTCAGGAATTGCGCGCGCGCGGGCACGAGGTCGTGGTGTGGGCATCTGGCCGCGCCATCGAAAGCTCGGTGATGAAGTCGTGGGACGGTGCCGTTTTCTCGACGGGGGCGCGTCCGCTCACTGTGCGCAACGTGTTCACGAACATATTCTCGCTCCTGCGGTGCAGGCGCGAGATGAAGAAGTTCGCGCCGGACGCTCTGCTGGCGATGGGATCGTACGCGAGCCTCGCGCCCGTGCTGGTGGCGTCGATGCGGCATGTGCCGGTGGTGCTGCACGAGGCGAACACGGTGCCGGGGCGCGCGGTAGACTGGCTGGCGCGCAAGGCGAAGGCGGTCGCCGTGTCGTTCGCGGCCACTGGGGATTACCTGAAGGGACGCAAGGTGGAGCTGACCGGGCTGCCGGTGCGCGCGGAGATCGCCGGACAGCCACGTCTCGACGAGGTGCCGCAGGACGCGTTCTGCGTGTTCGTGACCGGCGGGAGCCAGGGGGCGCACCGCGTGAATGAGCTTGCTGTCCAGGCCATGGCGCTCGTGCAGTCCGGCCTTGCGCGGCGCATGCCGGGGAAGCGGCTGTTCGTGATACACCAGACGGGCGCCGCCGACGAGGAGATGGTGCGCCAGCGCTACGAGGCGATGCAGCTGCCGTCGCGTGTGAACGCGTTCGAGACGGAGATGGGGCGGGCGTTCGCGACGGCCGACATGGTCGTGGCGCGTGCCGGCGCGTCGACCTGCTTCGAGCTCGCGCGCGTGGGAAAGCCGGCGTTCTTCATCCCTCTTCCAAGCGCGGTGCGCAACCACCAGCACTTCAACGCGCAGGCGTTCGTGCAGGCCGGCGCCGCGGACGAGGGCATACAGGATTCTTTGGCTCCGCGCGCGCTCGCGAACTACATCCTGAACAAGATCGAGCATCCGGAGATGCTCGCGAAGAAGGCCGCTGCGATGCTTGCGATGTCTGTTCCGGACGCCGCGGCTAGGGTCGCAGACCTCATGGAACGCGTGACGGGATAGTTTTGCGCTTGATTTCGCAGCGTTTTTTCGGTAAAGTATTGTCAACTTCAAAGGAGAAATAGAATGTTTTCAGGACCTTGGCAGATAGTTCTTTTGCTCGTGGTGATCGTGCTCGTGTTCGGCAGCAAGAAGCTGCCGGAGCTGGCGCGCGCGCTCGGCAAGGCGAAGGGCGAGTTCAAGAAGGGCACTCAGGAGGGAGAGCAGCTCCTTTCCGAAGACGACAAGCCCAAGAAGCTTGAGAAGCTCGAGCAAAAGTCCGACGTCAACGCGTAACCAGGCGTGAACGACGTCATTCGAGAACGGCTCAAGACCGTTCCGAACCGCCCCGGCTGCTACCTGATGAGGGATCGCCGGGGCGTCATCATCTATGTCGGCAAGGCGAAGAACCTGCGCCGCCGCGTCCTATCGTACTTCCGTCCGGGTGCCGATCTCGCGCCCAAGGTGCGCTCGATGGTCAATTCCGTCGCCGACCTTGAGTTCATGACGGTGCGCAACGACGCCGAGGCGCTGCTCACCGAGGCGTCGCTCATCAAGAAGTACAAGCCTCACTTCAACATCCTCATGCGCGACGACAAGCGCTACCTCGCGCTCCGCGCCGATCCCGACGAGCCGTTCCCGGCGTTCCGCACGTGCCGCATCGTGCGCGACGACGGCGCGCTCTACTTCGGGCCGTTCCCGTCCTCGCCCGTAGTGCGCGCCGCGAAGGACTTCGTCGAGAAGCGCTGGGGGCTGCGAGGCTGCACGGCGCTCGCGCCGGACGAGGAGGCGCACACCCACTGCCACGCGGATGTCATACGCTTCTGCTCCGCGCCATGCCTGGGCAGCATCTCCGCGGCAGACTACCGGGTGCGCTTCGACGAGGCGTGCGCCTTCCTGAAGGGCGAGCGTCCGGAGGTGATCGCGGAGGTGGTGGAGGAGATGAAGGAGGCCGCGGCGAAGGAGGATTTCCGGAAGGCCGCGCGCCTGCGCGACACGGTGGCGGCGCTCAAGGAGATGACGAAGGCCCACTTCGTGCGAAAGTCGCCGGAGATGCGCCGCGAGGACGCGGGACGCGGCCTCGCCGAGCTCGCCGCCGCGCTGGGACTTCCCAAGCCGCCGCGCGTGATCGAGTGCGTGGACATCTCCAACCTCTTCGGCACCCACAACGTGGCGTCGCTCGTCGTGGCGGTGGACGGTCTGCCGGACCGTCGCTGGTACCGGCACTTCAAGATCGAGTCCTTCGAGGGCGCGGACGACCCGCGCGCGATGGCGGAAGTGGTGCGCCGCCGCTACGGGCCGGACTCCACGCTGACCGCGAAAAGCCCGCGCGCGGACCTCTACATCTGCGACGGCGGCGTCACGCAGCTGCGCGCCGCCCGCGCCGTATTCGCGGAGCTGGGCATCACGGACATCCCTACGGTGGGCCTCGCCAAGCGTATGGAGGAGCTGGTGACGGATGACGGCGGCGAGCCGCTCCTGCTGCCGCGCGACTCTGAGGGCCTGATGGTCGTTACGCGTCTCCGGGACGAGGCTCACCGCTTCGCCATCACGTACCACCGAAGCCTGCGCGAACGGACGATCCGGGAGTCGGCGCTTGATGACGTGCCCGGCATCGGGCCCGCGAAGAAGATGGCGCTGCTGAAGAGGTTCCATTCCGTATATGGCATCGCGCGCGCGACGGAAGACGAGATCGCAGCCGTTGCCGGCATCGGCGCGACGCTGGCCGCCGCCGTGAGGAAGGCGGCCGCTTCCGCCGCCGGCGAGAAGGCGTGACGAAGCTTCCGCAGAATGCTTTTGCGCGACCTTGACCCGTGGCGGATGGTCATGTATAATTCCCGCAAACGATGAAGATAAAAGAGTTTTTCCGTAGGCCCTCGACGATCGCGTTCCTGGCGTTCACGGGGTTGTATGCCGTGTGCATGGCGTTCGTGTTCTGGGGCACCTGGGCGCTTGACAAGGCCCCTGTGGAGCCAGACAACGCGATATTCTATCCGATCAACGACGCGGCGAGGTGGTTCGCCGACGTGTGCGCCGGCGGACGGTTTGTCCCGTCCGACCTCATGCACGTTGTTGGCGGCATGTACTTCTGGCAGGAACTGCAGTATGCGCTAGCGGCCTATCTGGCGGCGCTAGGCGTCGTGTTCTACCTGCGCGGACGGCGCGTGCCGCTCGTGGGCGCGTATGGCGGCGGCGCTGCGTACGGTCTGATGGGCTACTGCTTCACGCTCTTCTCGGCGGGGCATCTCGGATGGTTCATCTGGCTCATGTACGGACCTTTCGCGTTCGGGCTGGTGGATCGTTGCGTGCGGAAGGGGAAGTGGCGAAACTGGGCATTGCTCGGCGCTGTGCTGGCGTGGAGCAGCGCTCAGCAACCCGACATGTGGCTTCTCTTTGCGGTACTTACGTTCGCATACGGCGTATGGTGCATCGTGCGAGAGTGGCGTGGTCGTGCGCAGTCTGGCGACTTCCGTTGGGGACGGCTGTTCGCGGGAGTTGGCGTGTGCGCGGCTGTTGTGTCCCTGACGGGTGCGCCGCAGTTCGGGCATGCGCTTATCCATGACCTGGCTGGGCGCGACAAGCAGATCGCGGATTCGTCTGGCGCATTGGTGTCCGCCGACGGCAAGGCCGACGTGTCGCGCGAGAAGCGCTGGGAGTTCTGCACTAGCTGGTCTCTGCCGCCGGAGGACACGCTCGAGTTCGTGGCGGCGGAGGTGCATGGCGGCTCGAACGATCCGCGCGTGAGCCCGAAGAATCCGTATCGCGGACGGCTCGGACAGCAGGTGGTTGTGCCGCCTGGGCAGGGCGGGCGGCATCCGGTGACGGGCGAGATCGTGAAGCCCGGCGAACGCATCTGGATCCCATATCGCCAGCATTCGCTCTACTTCGGTTTCCTCACGGTCCTCTTTGCCGCCGTCGGCGTCGTCGGCTGGTGGAAGAAGCGCAAGGCGGACGCGCAGGAGCGCGTCCCTCCCGCACCAAGCGCGGACGCGCAGGAGCGCGTCCCTCCCGCACCAAGCGCGGACGCGCAGGAGCGCGTCCCTCCCGCACTAAGCACTAAGCACCAGGCACTAGGCACTAGCTACTCCGACGTCCCATTCTGGACAATTTCAGCGCTCGTCGTCTACCTCTGCGCGCTTGGCTGCTTCACGCCGTTCTATCGGCTAGTGTTTGCTCTTCCTTTTGGCGACTACCTGCGCGCGCCGGTGAAGTTCGTCCACCTGCTCGAGTTCTGCGTGGCGGTGCTGGCGGGTTACGGCTTGGCGTGGGCGCATGAGCGGTTTGGATCGGCGCGTGCATGGGTGGGAGCGGCGCTTTGCGTCCTGGCGGCCGTGAACGTGATCGACCTGGCGCGCGTCGACGGCAAGTACCTTGCGGTCGAGGACGTGTCGTTCCAGAAGGCGCCGAACGATGCCGCGGAGGACGTCGTCAAGGCCGGTGGCGGCAAGGTGTTCGTGGCGATGCCGCCGCAGGATGGCGGACGGCTCGTGCGCGATTCCATGGGCGTGCATCTTGCGGAGACGGTCGACGACCAGGCGGCCGAGGGCGTGCGGTTCGTGCTCGCGTCCGGGAAGACGCTGCGAGCGGACAAGACGTTGAACGAACGCTGGGGCAGAGGCGAGCTGGTTCCTGTGGGCTTCTACTCCCTGTCGCGGCAAGGCGTCAGGAAGGCGGCGCAGAACGCGGCGGCGCTGGTGCTGCTGCAGGCGAAGAACGTGCCTGCGCCGGCGAAAGACAAGCCGTCGGCGAATCGTGCGGCTCAGGCGATGACGCTGCTCTCTGTTCTCATGACGGTTGGCGTCGGCGCTTGGGCGGCGTGCGGATGCCTGAACGGGCGTACTTGGAGAAAGGCAGCATGATGAAAGTTGTTCGGGCAAATGTCATTGCGGGCGTGGTTGCTCTGTCCGGCATGGCGCTCTTTGTGGGATGCGGGAAGGACTCCCGCGACGCAGGACCTGTGGCGGCGGAGCGGACGAAAGGGCCGCTTGTGCTGGCGGTCATGCCGGAAATGCCGCCTTACGCCTATGTCGACACGAACTCTGGCGAAGTGTGTGGCATAGACATCGACATAGTCAAGGCCGTAGCCGAACGGCTAGGGCGCAAGCTCGAAATCCGTCGGGTACGTTTTGCGGACCTTCTTCCTTCCGTAAAGGATCACAAGGCCGACTTTGCGGTCGGTGCAATCACCATCACGGAAGGGCGCCGCCGAAACGTGGAATTCTCTATCCCGTATGCGGAGGAGGGAGCGGCGTTCCTTTACCGCTCGGGCGAGCCGATGCCGACGATGGTCCGGGTCGAGGGACGGCACGTGGGCGTGGTCGAGTCGATGACGCACGACTTCTACCTCACCCGGCACGGGATAGATCCGTTCCGCTACGGGACGATCGAGGATGCTATCAAAGCCTTGAAAGCGCACAAGGTCGACACGGTGTTCTATGACCGTCCGGCACTTGCGGAGGTGGCGAAGGCCTCTGGCGGCGAATTGGCGGTGACGCCGCTCGAGACGCGCGAGAACTACGGCATTGCCGTGCGCAAGGACCGTATCGACTACATCGAGGCGGTCAATGCAGTCATCAGGGAAAGGAAAGCGAAATGACGGCGCAACGGAAACTTGTGGCTCGGCTCGCGGGAGCCGTGCTGGTGGCCTTTCTCGCATCATTGGCGCTGACGTGGCTGCTGCACGACCGCATGACGGCGCGCGACGCGCATAAGCTGATCGACGTAGCCTTCAAGGACGTTGTGGGTGCTATCCGCGAGAAGGTGGACCGTCGGCTCGTCCGGCAGGCGATGCTCTTTCGCGACAAGCTGCCCGAGCTGCAAAAGAATCCCGACTGGCGCGACAAGAAGAAGTCTGTCGCCCTGCTCCGCAACCTGGCGAACGAGCTCAACGTGGACGAGCTGTGCGTCATCGACGCGAACGGGCTTCTCACGCACAGCGCGGACGAGCGGGACATCGGGTTCGACTTCACCAACATAAAGGGGCAGGCGGCGGCGTTCAAGCCGCTTCTGCGCGACGAGACCGAGATCACGCAGTCGCTGATGCCCAACACGCGCGCCGGCGACATGATCAAGTACGTCGGCGTATGGCGGCCAGAGGGCGGCTTCGTGCAGGTTGGCTGCCGCGAGGGCAACCTGCGGTATCTCTCGCGCTCGGCGTTGACGGGCCTTACCCACAACCGCCACGTGAGCGGCGAGGCTGGCTACATTGTCATCACCACGGGGTCCGGCACGATCATCTCGCATCCCGACGAGAAGCGCGAGAGCGGGCAGTGGCGCGATCCTGGCGACGAGTGCTACTGGCAGCGGCGCGACGTGGAGGGCTTTGCCGTCTATGTCGTCATCCCGAAGCGCACGGCCATCGTGGAGCGGCGCGTGCTCGTGGGCACCTCCGCATTCCTCAACGGCATGGCCCTCGTCCTCGCCGCCGTCCTCGTGGGCCTCGTCATCGCGGCGTACGTGCGCTCTCAGCTCAGCTCGCAGCGGGCGAAGGAGATGAAGATGGCCTCCGACATCCAGGAGAGCGCGATCCCGCGCGTCTTCCCTCCTTTCCCGGACGAGAAGCGCGTCGATATCTACGCGAGCATGAAGACTGCGAAGGACGTGGGCGGAGACTTCTACGACTTCTACTTCTCAGGCCCGCAGAAGATAACGTTCCTCATCGCGGACGTGAGCGACAAGGGCGTCCCCGCCGCCCTCTTCATGATGCGCGCGAAAACCATCATCAAGAGCATCGCGCAGACCGGCAAGCCGATCGCCGATGTGGTGACGGAGTCGAACGACGCTCTCTGCGAAGGCAACGGCGCGAACATGTTCGTGACGGCGTGGATCGGCGAGATCGACCTCATGTCCGGTCGCATCACTTACGTGAACGCTGGGCACAATCCGCCGGTAGTCATAAAAGCGGACGGCACGGCCAGCTACCTGCGTACCCGTCCGGGACTCGTCCTTGGCGCGATGCCCGGCATCAAGTACCGCTCGCAGGAGATCGACTTCGCCCCCGGCGACGCCATCTACCTGTACACCGACGGCATAACCGAGCAGCCCGACGATCAGGGCGAGCTGCTCGGCGAGGAGCGTCTGCTCGCGACTATTTCCAAGACCGGCGCTGGCGGCGACTTGGCCAAACTTCTCCAGTCCGTCCTCGCCCGCGTGTCCGCCTACGCCGCAGGAGCGGACCAGGCGGACGACTGCACGCAGCTCGTCATCCGCTATCGTGGCAGCAATGCCTAGAACGTCTATTGTGGAGTAAGGTGGACATGCCTAAAGAGATACTGAAGCGTCTGTCGCAGCAGCCTGAACGCTACCTTGTCGTGCCGGGCGGGCTGCGTGACGTGCATGTCCATTTCCGCGATCCGGGCGTGCCTGAGGCGGAGACGCGCGCGACGGGGGCGCAGGCCGCCGCCGCCGGCGGGTTCACGTGCGTGACGACGATGCCGAACACCATGCCCGCGGGCGACAACGCCGGATGGCTGCGCGAGCAGATCGAGGACGCGTCGCTGCCCGTGCGCATCGCTCCCTCCGCCTGCATCACGAAGGGACGGCTCGGACGCGAGGTGGCTGATCTCGAAGGGCTTGCCGCCGCCGGAGCGGTGGCGTTCACGGACGACGGCTCGTTCGTGGAGGACGCGCACGTGATGGAGGAGGCGATGCGTCGCGCGGCGAAGCTCGGCAAGCCGGTGATGCAGCACGCCGTCGTGCCGTCCCTGCTGGCAGGCGGCGTGATGCGCGACTGCGCGGTGGCGCGTCGTTTCGGACTGCCCGTGATGCCGCCAGAGGCCGAGACGGAGGCAGTGCGGCGCGACATCGCGATCTGCCGTGTGACGGGATGCGCACTCCACGTGCAGCACATCTCCTGCGCGGGAACGGTCGAGCTCATCCGCGCGGCGCGGCGTGAAGGCCTGCCGGTCACCGGCGAGGCGACGCCGCATCACTTGCTTCTCTCCTGCGACGACATCCCGGCGGACGACGCCAACTGGAAGATGGCGCCGCCGCTCGGCAGCCGCGAGGACGTGGCGGCGATCCGCGCTGGCGTGAAGGATGGCACTCTCGGACTCTTCGCCACAGACCATGCGCCGCACCCCGCTGCGAAGAAGCAGGGCGGTTTCCGTACGGCGGCGAATGGCATCGTTGGCCTGGAGACGGCCGCCGCCGTCACGTGGCAGGCGATGGTGGTGGAGGAGGGCATGGCGCCTACGGACTGGATTGCGCGATGGACGACCGGTCCGGCCGCGCTTCTGGGCGAGATGCTAGCGCCGACGGAGGACAACTTCGCGGTCATTGACCTGCAGGCGTGCCGGCAGGTGAATCCGACGGCTTTCAGGACAAGATCAAGAAACCAGCCGTTTGCCGGGATGCGCTTTGCCGCATGGCCCGTGCTGACGGTTTTTAACGGAAAGGTGACGCACGATGAACTGCATGATTTTTGACAAGGCGGCAGACTTCCTGCCGGACGAGTGCTTCAGCAAGCCGCCAGACCTCGCCATCATCCTCGGCAGCGGCTGGGGCGAGTCGCTGACCGCCGACCGCACTCTCGTGAACTTCTCATACTCGGACATTCCGGGATTCGGCGCGGCCACGGTGGTTGGGCACGCGGGCGAGTTCAAGCTGTACGAGCGCGCGGGGAAGCGCATCGCCGCTTTCTGCGGCCGCCGCCACTGGTACGAGGGCGTGGGCTGGGAGACGGTGGTGCTGCCCGTGGAGCTTGCGCGCAGGATGGGCTGCGGCAAGCTGCTGCTCACCAACGCCTCCGGCGGCATCAACCCCGCGCTTCGGCCTGGCGACCTCGTGATTTTGAAGGACCACATCAACACGGTGGGGATAAATCCGCTCATCGGTCCGCACAACCCCGTCTGGGGACCGCGCTTCCCTGACATGTCGGACGTCTATACCCAGCACCTGCGCGACGTGCTGCACGCTGTCGCCAACCGGCGCGGACTGCGCGTGATGGAGGGCATCTACGCGTTCACGGCGGGGCCGGTGTTCGAGACTCCGGCCGAGATCCGCGCTTACGGGCGCATGGGGGCGGATGTCGTTGGAATGAGCACGGTACCTGAGGCGGTGTTCGCGCACGCGTGCGGCATGAAGGTGGCCGGCGTGGCGCTTGTCTCGAACCTGGCCGCCGGCATCTCGTCGAAGCCGCTCTGCCACGAGGAGGTGCTTGAGGCGACGTCCGTGGCCAAGAACCTCATGGCCGGCCTCATCGACGATTTCATCGCCCGCTGCTGAGCGTGGCGGCAAACAAAAAAAGGAGAATGACATGAAGAGAGCATTGGTTGGAATTGCTGTGATGGCGGCGTTCGCGGTGACGGCCAGCGGAGCCGCGGAGCCGCCACCTGTTTCTACGAACGACTTCAAGGCCGTCATAACTGGCTTGGCGGTGGTGGAACCTTCGCAACGGCGCGGAAGCAAGGACGGCATCGATTTTGTGCCACCGGAGACGCCGCTGGAGGTCCCGTTCGGCAAGACTGTCCTCTTCCGCGTGGAATACGACTTCCCGGAGGGATACTCTGCTCGGATCTGGATGAACACGGTATGGCCGCGCGAAGAGAGGCGGAACGCATACGGATTCGGGTTCAATCCTTCTCCGCTGTACAAGGGGAAGGGTACTGCCTACGGGTTCCTCTCCCTGCTTGAGAAGGGCGCAGAATGCACCTTGAGGACTGTGGCCGCGAAGACGAAGCCAGATCCGGGACTAGACGACTTCCCGAACGGGTGGCAGGCAGCCTCAGCGACGGTGAATCTTGACTTCAAGGCAAAGACGGGGGACGATGGCGGCGAGTCGGCGGCAGACGACGCGCCGGCCGTGTCGAAGAGCGTGCCGAAGGGATGGACGGAGGACTTCGAGGCGGCGCGGCAGCAAGCCGCCAAGGAGGGGAAGCTCATCCTCATCGACTTCTCCGGGTCCGACTGGTGCGGCTGGTGCAAGAAGATGGACGAGGAGGTGTTCTCGCAGGATAGGTTCGTGCGGGAGGTGACGAAGAAGTTCGTGCTCGTTATGGTCGACAGCCCGCGCGACAAGTCGATGCTCTCGGCTCTGGCGCGCAAGCAGAACCAGAAGCTGACGGAGAAGTATGAGGTGCGCGGATTCCCGACGGTGGTGATAGTCAATCCTGACGGCGAGGCGGTGAAGAGCCATTCCGGATACCGCAGGGGCGGTCCGCAGGGCTACATCAAGTATCTGCGCGAGCTGACGCGCGGTGTGAAGTGGCCCCGCAAGGGCGGTACGGCAAAACCCATGGATTTGTGATTCGCGTGCCGAGAGGTACAGTTCTTTGGTATAATCATCAGTCGTCAACCTAGGAGAAGAATATGAAGAAGATGGTTTCGGATCAGGTGAAGGCGGGCAACGAGCGCGCGCCGCACCGTAGCCTGTTTTTCGCAACGGGCATGAAGCGCGCGGACATGAACAAGCCGTTCATCGGCATCTGCAACAGCTACGAGAGCTTCGTGCCGGGGCACTGCCACCTCAACAAGGTGGGCGAGTGGATCAAGAAGTGCGTCATCGAGGCGGGCGGCGTGCCGATGGAGTTCAACACCATCGCCGTGTGCGACGGCATCGCCATGGCGCATCCGGGCATGAAGTACTCCCTGCCGAGCCGCGAGCTGATCGCGGACAGCGTGGAGTCCATCGCGCGCGCGCACTGCTTCGACGCGCTCATCTGCGTGCCCAACTGCGACAAGATCGTCCCGGGCATGCTCATCGGCGCGCTGCGCGTGAACATCCCCACCATCTTCGCGTCCGGCGGCCCGATGGCGCCCGGCAAGCACCCGCTCACTGGCAAGGACAGCGACCTCAACACGGTGTTCGAGGCCGTGGGCCAGGAGAACGTGGGCACGATCACGAAGAAGCAGCTCCAGCAGGTGGAGGAGACCTCATGCCCCGGCTGCGGGTCGTGCAGCGGCATGTTCACGGCAAACTCGATGAACTGCCTCTACGAGGCGCTCGGCCTCGCTCTGCCGGGCAACGGCACGATCCTCGCGACCGACCCGAAGCGCATGGAGCTGTACCGCCAGGCGGCGTTCCGTGCCGTGGCGATGGCGAAGAAGGGCGGACCTCTTCCGAAGGAACTCGTGACGCGCGACTCGCTAGACAACGCGCTTACGCTCGACATGGCGATGGGCGGCAGCACCAACACGGTCCTGCACACGCTCGCGATCGCGAGCGAGGCCGGCGTCGACTACTCGCTCGAGCGCATGAACGAGATCTCCGCGCGCACGCCCTACATCTGCAAGCTCGCGCCGAGCGGACACTACCACGTGTCCGATCTCGACCGCGCCGGAGGAATAATGGCAATCCTCAAGAGGGTGAAAGGTGAAAGTCGAAAGGTGAAAGATGGTGGGCTCGTCGATGCGCCGACGGTCAGCGGGAAGTCGCTGTTCAGGCAGATCGCGTCGGCGAAGATATCCGACGACGACGTGATCCGAAAGGTCGGCAACGCCTATTCGCAGGACGGCGGGCTCGCGGTGCTGTGGGGCAACCTCGCAGAGCGCGGAGCGGTGGTGAAGAAGGGCGGCGTGGCACCGTCGATGATGACGTTCACCGGCAAGGCCATCTGCTTCGACTCGCAGGAGGAGGCGTGCGCCGGCATACTCGGCGGCAAGGTGAAGCCCGGACATGTGGTGGTGATCCGCTACGAGGGCCCGAAGGGCGGGCCGGGCATGCAGGAGATGCTGGCGCCCACGAGCTACATCATCGGCGCGGGCCTCGGCGAGAGCGTGGCGCTCATCACGGACGGGCGCTTCAGCGGCGCGACGCACGGCGCGTGCGTCGGGCACGTCAGCCCCGAGGCGGCGGAGGGCGGCCTCATCGGTCTCCTGAAGGACGGAGACCTGATCACGATCGACATCCCGAACCGCGCCATCTCCGCGAAGCTGGCGAAGGCCGAGATCGCGAAGCGCCGCAAGGCGCTGAAGCCCTGGACGCCGCGCATCAAGGGTGGCTGGCTCGAGCGCTACGCCACGTTCGTGGGCAACGCCTCCACGGGAGCCTCTCTGAAGAAGTAGCGCGCTGATGAGGGGAACCTTCGCCATCGCATTCGGCGTGCTGGCGCTGGTCGGCTGCACGACGTGGCCGACGCTGGACTCGCCGGATCCGGCCGAGGAGATACGGAGGTTCTACGTGGAGCAGGTGGGCGATCCGTCCTGCTCCGTGGCGATCATCAGGGACGGCAAGGTCTCTTTCGCCGGCGACCCGCACGCGATCTACAGGATCGCCTCGTTGACCAAGCTGTTCGTGGCGGAGGCCATCGGCCGGCTGGCGGCGAAGGGCGTGATCGACCTTGACGCGCCGGTAACGCGCTATTCCAAGTATGAGCTGGCGCCGGAGTACGGTTCCGTGACGCTCCGCGACCTGATGGAGCATCGGTCGGGCATGCCGATGGACTTCCTTAACCCGTGGAACCCGCTCGCGTGGCACCGTGCCCTGATGTCTGGGCTCGTGGGGGCGCACATCTACGAGACGTTCGACGAGCGGAAAGACTTCGAGGAGGCGTGCAACTTCGCGCGGACGCTCCGCTTTCTCGCCGAACGGCGACCGCAGTACTCCAACGTGGGTTTCGCGCTGCTCGTGACGGCCGTGGAGGATGCGACAGGGCGTGACATAAGAGCGATACTGCGCGAGGAGGTGACGGAACCGCTCGGGCTGAAGGACACCATGTTCGAGCTGGACGGGGCGCAGCTGGCGCGGTTTCCGCAACCGTCGGCCGGCAAGTTGCCATGGCTGGTGCGGCGCGGGAGACCGATAGATGCGCATCCGCTAGGGTCCGCTCTGGTGGGCATGGGCGGGTTATGCTCGTCCGCCGCCGACTGCGCGAAGTTCTTCTCCAGGAGCGGGAGCCTGAAGTCAGCTAGCCTATGCGTGCGCGCGTTGCCTTCTGGCCGGACGGTAGACTACCGCTTCGGGATGATCTACGGCGGCGAGTCGTTTCTCTGCCGGGACCGGTCGACAGGCGACATCCTGCTCATCCTGCGCAACGTCACGTCGTGGCCGGCCGCGGAGGATTTCGAGATGGCTGACCGCCTCTTTTCCCGCAAAAAATAAAATTGAAAAGCGGTATTCCCTCAGGCGGGGAAAAATGATATACTATTGACCCACTTTTGAACAGGAGAAGAAGAAATGAGTCAGCATCGCAGTCTGAGAGGATCCAGCAAGATCACGTCCAAGCGCAACGTACTAAAGCGTTTCGAGCGCGTCAACCTGCTGCAGAAGCGCGGCGATTGGAAGGAAGGCGACCGCGGCCTTGGGTTGAAGAAGACGAAGCCGGAAGCCTAAATGACATGGTACACGGCAGAGAAGGACCGCCAACCCCTCTGGGGCAGGCGGCCTTTTTCCTTTGATTTTCCAGATTTTTCAAGTAACGGAAGAAGGGCAGCAAATGGACAAGAAGACGATTGAAGAGATGGAGGCGAGGTTCGGCGAGATCATGCAGGCGCCGCCGTACCCGATCGACGAGATACTGGAGCTGATCGCGGGCGCGACGCCGGGCAAGGCGGAGGAGTGGACGCTGGCGGCGCTGAAGGCCCTGACCGAGGCGGCGGACTTTGACGGCACGTTCCGTCTGGTGAAGGCCTGCAAGGACATGCTTGGCGCCAAGATACAGGGGGCCGGCATCCGCGACATGCTGCGCAAGGCGACGAAGGACCGTCTTCGCATCGCGTTCATCGACTCCGTGGGATTCGGCGTGAGGCCGCTCGACGAGGCCTTCGCGCGCCTCGAGCGCCTGCTGGCGTTCCAGCCGGGGCGGCTTGTCCTCAGCACGACCTGGGGCCTGGGCGAGGTCAGGCGCATCGATTCCTTCTATCGGCGCATCACGGTGGACTTCACCTCCCGCAAGGGCCATCAGATGACTTTCGACGCGGCCTGCGAGACGCTCGTGTTCGCGCCTGAGGACCACATCCTCGTGACGAACCGCGCCGATCCGGCCCGCGTCCAGAAGATGCTCAAGGAGGAGCCGGGCGAGTTCGTGAAGGCGATGCTGAAGAGCTTTGGCGACATGCCCATCACGCGCCTGGAGGAGCTGTGCGCGCAGCACGGCTTCGTGAAGCAGGCGAACTGGAAGTCGTTCTGGGAGAAGGCGCGCACCGACCTGCGCAAGGACAAGCTCGTGGAGATCCCGACGCGCCGCACCGAGCCGATCCACGTGAAGAAGACTGCGGAGACGTACGGCGACAGCTGGTTCACCGCCTTCGCCCAGATGACTGACCCGAAGTCGATCCTCTCGTCCGTGCGCGAGCTGGAGAGCACGCAGCGCTTCAAGGCGCTGTCAGAGGAAGACAGCAAGAAGATCGCGGACCGCCTCGCGTTCGCCCTCAAGGGCGCCCGCGGCGTCGACGACGCGCTCTACGCGCGCCTGGCGTTCTGCCTGAGCGACCTGAAGCTGGATCCCGAGCGCGTGGCCAAGGCGCGCACGTACCTCTGGACGGAGAACCGCTACCTCGCCGCCGCGCGCACCCTGCCGGCCCGCGAGACGGGGGCGCTCGTCGTGTTCCTCACGGCGGACAACCGCGAGGCGCGCAAGCACGACCTCTTCAAGGTCCTGCCCGAGATGTGCTTCCCGCTCCTCACCGAGACGCTGATGTTCTTCAAGACGGACGCCGACTGCGAGGACGCCGTGGCGGCGCTCCTCAAGAACCCGTCCGCCCCGGCGACGCTCGTGACGCTGGTCCTCGGCCGCTACGAGGACTTCAAGCACTGGGGCAAGCTGCCGCCGCTCGTGGTCATACTCACCCACGCCATCGCGCTCGGCGAGGGTCGGCAGAGCGGCGAGACGCTGCGCATGCAGAACATGATCCGCCGCCTGTTCGCCGACAAGAAGTGGCTCGAGGGCATCTTCGCCCAGCTCGATCCTGCCGACCAGGTGCTGTTCTTCGAGCGGTTCCAGGCGTCGATAGCCTGGGATCCCTCAACGCACCACCTGATCGTCGTGCGCATGACGCACATCGTCCCGGAGCTCGCGTCCCGCCAGGTCAAGGCCGTCGAGGCGCCGAAGGTGGAGCGCATCACCTCGTTCCGCTCCTACGTCGAGCGCAAGGCGGCGTACCAGAAGCTCGTCAACGTGGACATGCCGGAGAACACGCGGCGCATCGAGTTCGCGCGCAGCTACGGCGACCTCAGCGAGAACGCCGAGTACCAGTACGCCAAGGACGAGCAGCGCGCGCTGCTGCAGAAGCAGACGGTCATGCAGGAAGAGCTCAATGTCGTCAAGGCCGTGGACTTCGCCGACGTCGTGTCCGACGCGGTGTGCCCCGGCACGACCGTGCGGATATCCACGGCCGACGGCAGGGAGCTCTCCTACACGGTCCTCGGCGAGTGGGACAACGACATCGAGCGCGGCATCATCGCCAACAAGACGAAGCTGGCCCAGAACATGCTCGGGAAGAAGGCGGGCGAGACGTTCGACCTTCCCGACGCGGACGGCAACGTCACCACCGCCACGATCATAGCCGTCGAGCCGCTTTCCGCCGACCTGCGCGAGTGGGTCAAGGTTCCTGCGGGGATGTCCATCTGAGGACACGCCCGCCAACTGTCAATCTGCGAGGGAGAAGAATCCAATGAGCACGAAGAAGAAGCCAGCCGCGAAGCCTGCGGCGAAGAAGCCTGCCGCGAAGAAACCGGCCCCGAAGCCCGCACCGAAGGCAGCGGCAAAGAAACCTGCGGCGAAGAAGCCGGCCGCGAAGCCTGCAGCCAAGCCCGCCCCCAAGAAGCCAGCGCCGGCGAAGGCGAAGCCCACGGCGAAGAAGCCGGTTGCGGCGGCGCAGCCGACGGCAGACAAGAAAGATGCGTCGCACAAGCCGATCACGGTCGTGAAGAAGCCTGTCCGTCCGCCGCTCAAGAAGCCGGAGGAGCCGACCGCGTTCGAGAACCAGAGCAGGGACTTCGCCTTCTCCTTCGCCGAGATGATGAAGAAGCAGCACCGCGAGAGCGAGGAGCAGAAGAAGGCGGAGACGACCGTGATCAAGCTGTCCCGCCGCCCGACGACGCGGACAAAGGGCAAGGACACGCAGCAGTTCCCGGCGGCAGACCTCGCCGAGTTCCGCAAGCGGCTTATTCTCCTGCGCCAGGAGGCGCTGGGCCAGTCCGCCACGCTGCGCACGAACGCGCTGGAGCAGACCGACGACCGCGGCGGCGAGGACGAGGACGGGTCCGACGCGTTCATGCGCCTGCAGAACCTCAGCCAGGTCGATTCCCAGAACAAGATCATACAGATGATCGACGAGGCCCTGCACCGCATCTCGGACGGCACGTACGGCATCTGCGACATGTGCGGTCAGCTGATCCGCAAGCCGCGGCTGATGAACCTTCCTTTCGTGCGCACCTGCATGGAGTGCCAGAGCGAGATGGAGAATCCCCTGCGGTAACGCACGATGCTCAAGCGCTTCGTCCTCTCCTTCGCCGCGGTCATGAACCTGCTCCTTCTCGACCAGGTCGTGAAGGAGTTCGCGATCCGCAGGCTGAAGGGCGAGATGCCGATAACGGTCATCCCCAACCTGTTCGACCTCGGCTACGTGGAGAACCGCGGCATGGCCTGGGGGCTGCTGCAGGGATACGTGTGGCCGCTGGCGGCGTTCGCCTGCGTGGCGATAGGGGTGCTGATCTGGAAGCGACGTTCCATCTTCCCCGCCGGAGTGGCCGGCACGGTGGCGGAGCTGCTCCTGCATGCCGGCATACTAGGGAACCTGATAGACCGCCTGGCGCGCGGATGCGTGATCGACATGTTCGACTTCCACTGGGGCCCGCACCATTTCCCGTGCTTCAACGTGGCCGATTCGTTCATCACCGTGGCAGCCGGTCTGCTCATCGTGATGGGCATTGTGGAAGGCTGGAAGGAGCAGCGGCTGAAGAACAGGAAGGGCGACGCGCGCCATGGTCAGGCGTGACGCCTACCTCCTCGCCGGACCTACCGCGAGCGGCAAGTCTGCCGCCGCCGCGCTGCTCGCGCGCCGGATGGGCGCGGCGATCCTGAGCGCGGATTCGATGCTGGTGTACAAGGGCATGGACGTTGGGACGGCAAAGCCGTCGACCGACGAGCGAGCGGAGTTCTCGATGGGCGGCATCGACCTCGTGACACCAGCCGAGCATTTTTCGTCCGGCGCTTGGCTGCGCGCTGCAGCACGTTGGCTCGCCGAAGTGCCGGCGGGACGTCCCGTAGTGATAGTCGGCGGCACGGGCCTCTACTTCTCGGCGCTGCTGCGCGGGCTTGACCGCAAGTGGACGATGCCGCCGCCGGCCTATCCCGTGCTGCAGCTCGACCGCGCCGTCCTGCACGCGCGAATCGCCGCCCGCCTCGACGAGATGCTGGCTGGCGGCGCGTGGATCGACGAGGTGAAGCGGCTTTTGGCGGACTATCCAGTCTGGTCCGACACGGCGCAGGTGGCGATCGGCTACAGGGAAATCGCCGCCCTGCTTAAGGTCTTTAAGGAATTTAAGGTCGATAAGGAGTTTAAGGTAGATAGGGTCGATAAGGAGTTTAAGGTAGATAAGGTAGATAAGGAGTTTAAGGTAGATAAAGTCGTTAAAGACTTTAAAGACCTTAAAGACCCTAAAGACCTTACTGGCCTTAAAGAAAAGATCCTGGTGCGGACGCGGCAGCTTGCCAAGCGGCAGGACACTTGGTTCCGTCACCAGGCGACACCTCTGTACGTGAAGGTCGGCGATGCCGCCGACGAGACGGCGGAGAACGTGTGGCGCACATGGAAGGAAAAGGGGCCATGGCAGGTGTCGCTGCCAGAGGAAGGAGAGCAAGATGCTTCTTGAGGTGAGGAACCTGCGCGTGGCCTTCCGCCGCGATAGCCGCGAGATCGTGCCGGTGCGGGACGTGAGCTTCACGGTGCCCGAGCACGGGCGCGTGGCGCTGGTGGGCGAATCCGGGTGCGGCAAGTCGCTCACGGCCTTGTCGCTCAGGCGTCTCTCGCCAACGGACCGCGCCTTTGTCTCTGGCACGGTCAAGGCGCCGGAGCGCATCGCCTACGTCTTCCAGAACCCTTCGGACTCGCTCAACCCCGTGATGCGCATCCGCGACCAGATCCGCGAGGCGCTGCCGAAAGGGATGGACCGCGCCGCGCAGGACGAGCGGATCGTCCAGCTGCTGGAGCGCACCGGCCTTCCGGATCCGCAGCGCGCCGCTCGCGCCTATCCTTGCGAGCTTTCGGGCGGACAGCAGCAGCGCTGCATGATCGCGATGGCGCTCGCCGCCTCGCCCGACCTGCTGGTGGCCGACGAGCCGACCACGGCGCTTGACGTGACGACGCAGAAGCAGGTGCTGGAGCTGATTGACTCCCTTGCTGCCGAGACGGGCATGGCTGTGCTCCTCATCACGCACAACCTCGGACTGGTGGCGGGGCGCATGGACTTCGTCAACGTGATGTACGCCGGGCAGATCGTCGAGGCAGGGCCGGTGGTGGACGTGCTGGCCGACCCCAGGCATCCCTACACCAAGGGACTGCTCGCGGCGGTGCCGGCGCTGGACGCGCCGCGTGACGCGCCGCTCGCCGACATCCCAGGCACGGTGCCGCCGCCCGACCGCTGGCCGCCCGGCTGCGCATTCGCGCCGCGTTGCGCGATGGCGACGGACGCCTGCTCGCGCGGACAGCCGCCTGCGACGGCGGCAGGCGGCAGGACGTGGAGCTGTTTCGTCAAAGGGTCTTGAGGAACGCGGCGAGGGCGTCGCGGTCGTCGTCTTCGAGGTCGCCCTTGGGCATTCGCTCTATGACGGTGACGAGGTTGGTCGTCGCATCGGGCAGGTAGGCGCGCCGCTGGGATAGTCCGCGCAGGCCGGGCACCTTCTTGCCGTCGGCCACCTTGCGCGTGCCGAGGGCGGGGCCGTAGTGGCAGTCGGTGCACTTGCGGCTGCGGAAGACGTCAAAGCCGCGCAGCTGCGCCGCGTCGAAGGCGTTGGTGCGTCCCGAGCACCAGTGGTCGAACTTCCTGCGGGAGGTGAAGAGCGTCCGCTGGTATTCCACCAGGGCGTTGACCACGTTGTCCGCCGTGAGGCCGTCGGGGTAGGCGAACTGGAACATCTTGCGGGTCTTCTCGTCGGCTGCGAGGCGCTCGGCGACGTTGGAGACGGAGCCGCCGGCGCAGAAGTTGGTGCTGGCTATCATGTGCCGCACGAGGGCGGGCATGCCGATGACGCTGCCGTCGTGGAGAAAGACGTCCGCGAAGACGGCGTTGTAGGCGGTGCGCGGCAGCATGCCGCCGAGGGCGCGGGCGTCGATGCCGCCCTCGTTGAGCCTGTGGCAGGCGCCGCACGTGCGGTACGGGCTGCGGGCGAGCCGCCTGTCGACGAACAGCGACTGTCCGAGGCGCGCGGCAGGCGCGCTGTGCGGAAGAGCATCGGGCAGCGGGATGAACTCGCGCGCGGGGTCGGCGTCGATGCCGAGCCGCTTGTACAGCTCCTGCCGCTCGGCGGCCTGGTGCGCCGCCTTGACGCGCCCGGCAAGCCACCATGCGGCGCAAAGGAGCGCAGCCGCGCCGGCTAGCGCGCATGCGGCGATGGCGATGGTGCGATGTGTTGGCTTTTCCATGGACAGAAGTATAGCATAAATCAGTGGTTAGTGGTTGGTGGTTAGTGGTTGGTGGGTGGCTGGTGCGGGGGGGCGCTCCTGCGCGACCGCATTGTGTCCGCGCGGGAGGGTCGCAACTTGTTGCGACCGCAGTGGGAGGAATATGAATGTTGCCAATGTGTAAGTGTTGCCAGTTGCCAGTGTTGCCAATGGCCAATTGTGGGTGGCGGGCCGTTGGCTGGGAATGCCCCCGCCAGGAAGGCGGCTGTCCCAGTCAGTGCATGCGCGTGGAGGCTGACTGGGAACGCCGCCATCTTGGCGGCGCATGGGAGGGTCACGCGCCGCCGTCGCAGGCTGCGGAATTGTCAAAAACAGGCCATTCCCAAGTTGCGGAATTGTCGAGAAATGGGTATTTCCGGGTTGCGGAATTGCCAAAGTGATGGTATAATACCATCGCTCAACGGAGAAAAAGAATGCTCAAGAGAAGAATATGGCGAGAATTGGAGGCCTTTCATGAGGTTGCCGATAGGAAGGCCATGCTTTTAACAGGTGCACGGCAGGTCGGAAAGACCTTCATCGTTGAAGAGTTTGCGAAACGGCATTATCAGTCTTTGGTGGAGATAAACTTCATCAAAGAACCTGCGGCCAAGGCCATCTTCAACGACGTGTCGGATGAACAGGACGTCCTTCGCCGCCTGTCGGCATACGCGAACGGCAAGCTGATTCCAGGAAGCACGCTTGTGTTTTTCGACGAGGTGCAGGAGTGTCCCGAGTCCGTCACATACGCAAAGTTTCTTGCCGGCAAGGGGCGATGCCACTATGTTTACAGTGGATCGTTTCTGGGCGTTGAGCTGAAGAATGTGCGATCTGTTCCTGTTGGATTCATGGATGAAAGCGAGATGTATCCATTGGACTTCGAGGAGTTTCTTTGGGCAAACGGCGTGGGCGCAGACGTGATCGGCGAGGCGCGGGCGGCCTGGGAAGGCCGACGGAAGGTGGATTCCTTCGTTCATGACAGGCTGATGCGCTATTTCAGATTGTATCTCGTTGTCGGCGGCATGCCGGCCGCAGTCGACAGGTATGTGGCCACCAATGATCTCTCCGCAGTCGTCGCCGAGCAGCGGTTCGTGATACGCGCCTATCGCCGCGACATTTCGAAATACGACCCGGACCATGCCTTGCGCATACGCGAGGTCTACGATCTTCTACCCTCTGAACTTGCATCTGAAAACCGTCGGTTCAAGATGGCGAGCGTCGTCTCGGGGAGTCGTTTCACGCGGGTGGAGGACGGATTTCTCTGGTTGAAGAATGCCGGAGTTGCGATTCCCGCTTATTGCGTGGAAGAGCCCAAGGCACCGCTGAAGCTCTCGGAGAAGCGCAACCTTTTCAAGCTATTTGCCAATGACGTGGGACTGCTGGCGGCAATGTATGCGGGCGGGATCCAACTGCGCCTGCTTGCAGGCGAAAGCGGACTGAACATCGGGGCCGTCTATGAGAACGTGGTCGCCCAGGAATTGCTGGCCAAAGGCATCTCTCCCTATTACTACCATTCAAAGAAAAGAGGAGAGCTGGATTTCGTGGTGGAGCGCGACGGCGGTGTGACACCGATAGAGGTGAAGAGCGGCAAGGACTACAAACGGCACAACGCCCTGAGCAACGTGCTTGCAGACGCCAACTACCAGATTGACGAGGCCTTTGTGCTGAGCAACGAGAACCTGGAACGTGTCGGCAGAATCACCTACTTGCCGATTTACATGGTCATGTTTATGGCTGCGTCCGATTTGCCAGAGCGGCTGATTTACCATGTGTAGCGCCCCGGAATCCCAGAAACTTCCGTCGACCGCTTGACAAGTCGCCTGAAAGTAGATACACTTTGTCTATACTTTTGGAGGAATTGTCATGTCATATGCAAGTGTATTCATGAATGGGGGGTCGCAGGCCGTGCGCATCCCTGCGGCATACCGCTTCGATACTGATCGCGTGTCGGTCGAAGCGGTACCTGGCGGCATCATTTTGCGGCCTGTCCGGCGCAGAATTGGCTGGAAGAGGTTTTTCGAGATGTGCGACGAAATCCAGGCAGAAGAGGGAGATTTTGTCCTGGATCGTCCGGCGAATGTCGTTCCCCAGCCACGGGAGTTGTTCTGATGGCGGCGCGTTTCATGCTTGACACCGACATGTTCAGCTATGCCGTGTCGGGGCGCTATCCTATGGTTAGGCAGCGGCTTCAGTCGCTCAAGGTGCCGCCCGTCCTTTCTGCCATTTCGCTTGCCGAGATCCGCTATGGCGCGATCAAGCGCAGGTCGGCGAAACTTGATGCGATGATTGGGCTGTTCGTCGAACTGGTGGAGGTGCGCAGCTTCACTGCTGCCGCTGCAGAGGAATATGCGATGATACGTGCCACCCTTGAAGCCCAAGGGCAGCTCATCGGCGACATGGACATGCTGATAGCTGCCGTTGCCAAGGCGGAAGGATTGACACTGGTGACGAACAACACCGCCCATTTCTCGCGCGTGGCCGGGCTGCGGATCGAGAATTGGATTGGTTCGTGAGAAGGTGAAGGGGGAAAGGTGAAGGGTGAAGGGTGAAAGGTGAAGGGGGAAAGGTGAAGGGTGAAGGGGGAAAGGTGAAGGGTGAAGGGTGAAAGGTGAAGGGGGAAAGGTGAAGGGGGGATTGGCGGGCCAGTGGCTGGGAATGCCGCCGCCTGAAGGCGGCTGTCCCAGTCAGGTGCTTGCGCGCGGAGCCTGACTGGGAACGCCGCCATCTTGGCGGCGCATGGGAGGCGCGGAATGTTGCCAATGTGGAAGTGTTGCCAGTTGCCAATGTTGCCAATGGCCAATTGGGAGGTACGGGCCGGGAATGCCCCAAGCGCTTTCCACTCGCGGTGGACGGAACGGTTCGAATTTGCTACACTATTCCTCGTTGAAACAAAGGAATTGTGAAATGCCAGCAGTGATGGAACTGGTTGATCGGATGAGCGCAGATGAAAAACTGCGTTTAATCGTGTATATTGCGAATTCCATGTCTGCCGTTCCTAAAGCATCGGAACCTGCTCATGGGGGCGCGTCAGTGCCGGTTGAGCGCAAGAAGCCGCGAATCAGCGATTTCATCGGGTATGGTGCACGGTTCCACAAGCTCCGTACGACCGAGGAATGGATGAAGGAACTTCGCGAGGGGGAAGAGCTGTGATTTGGGTCGTCGATACATGCATGGAAGCTCGCTTTTCCCGACTCTGACGATTTTCAATCCGGCTTCGTTGATGCCGTGAATTTTGGTGGCTGGGAATGCCGCCGCCTAGAAGGCGGCTGTCCCAGTCAGTGCATGCGCACGGAGCCTGACTGGGAACGCCGCCATCTTGGCGGCGCATGGGAGGCGCGGAATGTTGCCAATGTGGAAGTGTTGCCAGTTGCCAATGTTGCCAATTGGGAGGCGCGTGCCAGGTGCACCAGGCACCAAGCACCAAGCACCAAGCACCAAGCACTAAGCACTAGGCACCAAGCACTAGGCACTAAAAAAATTCACTTCCCCCCTTGCGCGCGGTCCGCGGATTTGCTATCCTTGCGGCGTCAGCAGACGGGCCGGGCTCTCGCAAGGAGCGCGACGATCTCGTGCTGCTTGTGGGA
>CACXPT010000018.1 GCA_902769585.1 uncultured bacterium | reverse complement strand
CGCGAGCGACAGCCAGCCGACGGCCGCCGCGTGTCCCATGGCCGCCACGGACCAGAACACGAGCGCCGCCATCATCCCCAGCTTCACGCCCACGCGGTCGAGCACCTTTCCGCAGAACGTGTAGCCGAGCGCGTAGGCCGCAAGGAACGCCGCCACCACGTAGGAATACTCCACATCCCCGAACGCCAAGCTCTCCTTCAGCGTCGGCGCGAGCACGGAGAGCACCATGCGGTCAAGGTTGTTCAGGAGCGCGGTGCAGAAGAGGAGCGCCACCACGCCCCAGCGGAGATGCGTGCGGAGGAATCTCATGGATCGACCCTCGGTTCGATGGACGGCAGCGCCGACGCGTCAACGATGCACCCGTTCGCGCGCAGCACGTCGCGCACGCGCCCCGCGTCCACGTCCACGTTCGCCGTCCCCGCGACGACCTGTTCTGCCGCCACGCCGCATGCCTCGCCCATCGCCATGCACGGTGCCATCACGCGGAGCGGTCCAAGCACGTCGCGCTCTACGCTGACCGCACGTCCCGGACACAGCAGGTTCGCGCACCCTTGCGGCACCATCACGCAGAACGGAATTGGCGTCGCGAGTCCCTTCTTCGCCTTGTTCACGAATCCGCCGCCGGATTCGTCCACGAGCGGCTGCACGCTCGGGCGCTTCGGGTCGGGCAGGTCCCAGCCATACATCGAGAAGCCGATCGTGTCTGGAAAGTCAGTCCCGGCTGCGAGGTCGGACACGCCGAGCGTGAACGCCCCGGCGATCCGGCGCGTCTCGCGCACCCCGAGCAACGGCGCGATCGACTTGATCCGCGCCTGCGCGAATCCTGGGAAGTGCCGACGGAAGATGTCCAGCAACTGCAGCGCCTCGCGCCGTCCGTCCACGTAGGCGCGCGTGCGCGAGTCCGCGTCGAGGCCGTCCACGCCCACGAGGCGGATCGTGTTGATCATCGCCTCGTCGTCGGCAAGCCCCTTCACGGAGATGAAGATGTCGTAGGGGAACGGCCACTCGCCCGTCGAGCGCAGCGACGCAATCAGCTCGCGGAACTTCGGCGAACGCGTTTTCTCGATAGTCTCCTGCAGAATCGCGTGGTCGACGTGCGAGAGGTGGAACGTGAGGGAGGCCGGCGTCGTGAGGTGGTCGCCGTCGCGGCCCACGTGGACCGGACAGCCGGCGAGCGCGGCCACGTCGGCGTCGCCCGTTGCGTCGATGACGCAACGCACGGGATGCGCGGCAAAGCCTTCCTTGCCATGCGTGACCACGCGCGCGATGAGAGTGCTTGACTCCACCCCCACGACGCGCGTCTCGTAGCGGAAGCTCACGCCCTCCGCCGCGAGCTTCCGCTCCAGGAATGGCACGAGCCGGTAGGGATCGAGGGGTACGCCATGGATGAACCACGGCAGCCAGGCGTAGGGCTGGTAGGTCTTCCCCTCGGGCATCGACGGCAGGAGCGCACATCCGTCAGCGACTGCGCCTTCCGCCAGTTCCCTGAAGATGCCGCCCACCACCCAGCGTCCGCCGGGGGAGCGTCCGCCCAGCCAGTGCGCCACCTGTCCGCCCGTCGCGGTACCGCCGAGCGCGCTCGTGGCCTCCACGAGCAGCACCGAAAGCCCGCGTCGGCGCGCGGCGATCGCCGCCGCGCAGCCAGCCGGGCCGCCGCCCGCCACCAGCACGTCAACGGCGGCATCGTCCCTTGCCTGAATCGAAAAGTTCATGCAGGCAGTTTATCATATCCCATGACGAGAAATCGTACAAAATTCAATTCAACTATTTTATGAACATCTCACGTGCAACCGGATTCCCGGCGAAGATCTCATCGTGGCGGAAGGCGTAGACCTTGCCGTTCTCGGCGCTTACGAGGAGGTCGGGGCGGCCGTCGCCGTCAAGGTCGGTGACCCATGGCGTCGCGTTGTGGTTGCCGAACGCAAGCCGGTTGCCGCTCTTCTTCAGGCAGAACGGCACCGGCTCGGCGAAGCGCGGCTTCTCGCGCGTGCCCACGTTCCGGTAGAGGAAGGGCGTGGCGGTAGACTTGATGCGCTTCTTGCAGAAGTATTTCTGGCAGGACTGGTTCGTGCCGAAGATGAAGTCCTCCTTGCCGTCACCGTCCCAGTCCACGAGTTCAAGGTGCCCACGTCCCCAGAGTCCGTTCTTGCCGCAGAGGCGGATGTTCGAGCCGACCGCGAAGCTCAGCTTACGCACCTCGGAGATCACAAGCGAGCCGTCTGCTTCAGGAATCGCGAGCGCGGCGTCGCCGTCAACGTCCATGAACAGGAGCGACTGGTGCGGCACGCCCGCGAAGCCTGCCGGGACGAAGTCCGGACGGCTGCGCCACGCGACCTTGAACGGACGCCCGTCGGGATTGCGAAACGGCTGCGCGGGTGCAAGCGCGAGCGGATCGCCGCCGGACGCGCGCCGATGCAGGAGCAGGTCGCCGCGGATGTCGGAGGTAATGATCGCGTCCTCGCCGCCCCATGTGCCGGCGATCACCTTCACGTAGCCCCACACGCGCTCCACCTTGCCCTGGAGCGAGCCGCTGTCGCCGCCCTTCAGGCAGAACGGCTTGCCGCCGACGGTGAAGTCGCGCGCGCCCTTGTAGACGAGCGGATCGTCCGTGCCGCCCCAGAAGGTCATCCAGCCGGAGGCGTCCGTGAGGATGATGTCCGCCTTGCCGTCGTGGTCCCAGTCGTAGCGGGTCGGCGCTGAAAGCGTCTCGCCGCAGATCGCGCCCCCTTGGATGAGCGCGCGCGCCGAGGTCCAGGTGCCCGGCTCGACGCCCTTCAGGATGCCGACTGTTCCGGGGTTGCCGTCGAGGAGCAGTTCCTTACGTCCGTCGCCGTCGAAGTCCAGCGCCTGGATGTGCAGGATCCAGTAGTTGTGCGGCGTGGTGTAGCCGCTCGCGAGCAGCGGCTGCGGCAGGCCGCAGTAGACATCGCCGTCTTTGACGCGCCGAATCGGGAACGACGCGATGCGGTTCATGTCGCCGAAGAGTACGAGGTGTCGCCCGGACGGCGCGTCGATGACGGCGGAGCCCATGATCGACATGTACATCTTCCACGTCAGCACGCGCTTCACACTCGGGAAGTCAGGCATGTCCACGTACACAGGACGCGACGCGCCGAAGCGGAGCGATCCGTCCGCCGCGACCGTTCCCTTCGCCCAGTGGACCTCCGCGATGTTCTCCGTGCCCATCCAGTTCCCGAACACGTCATAGCCGCGTCCGATGCCGGAGTAGGGCGTCTCCTCGTCGGTCCACGGACTATTCCCCTTCGCCGGCCACGGGAAGCCGTCGTTGCAGCCAGTCGTGGCACCGCGCCCCACGTTCAGGTGCTTCGAGAGGAGGTCGTCGACGCCGTCGCCGTCCAGGTCGGCGAACATGACGCGACCGCCCGGCAGTCGGTACGGCTTGCCGTCGGTCCCCAGCACCGTCTCACCGGGACCGAACGCGTGCGCCGTGCGGTCGAAACGGTAGCGGATCAGCTCGTTCACCTTCTTCCCGTCGTCGAGCGTCCGCGTCTCGGCGCGGCAGAAGCCGAACGCGCCGTCCTTGCCGTACCACGGCGACGTGCCGCGCGGGCTAATGCCCGTGTACGGAACGCCCTCGGCGTAGACGGGCACGCCCCGCTTGAGCCGCAGGAAGCGGTAGAGGAGCGGACGGCTCCCGAAAATCGAACCCTCGCAGATGAGGTCGCGTCCGGCCGGATCGAACCACGGCACCGCGAGCGCGAAGACGTCATGCTGCTCGGCGAACGTGCGCAGCTCGCCCTTCCCGATCGTGAGCGGCGTGTACTCCGCCTCCGTCGCGAACGGCGGATCGAACGCGCGGCGACGCGCGGCGTCCGCCTGTTCCTGCTCGGGCGTCACGCACGGCGCCTTTGCCGCCGCCGCGCGCGCGGCCAGCTGCCGCAGGTCGTCCGGCTCCAGCGCCGCCCGGAACGCCGTCACCTCGTCGAGGAACGTGCGGTTCGCGTTGTTCGTCGAGAGGAGCATCCATTGCGCGACCCGGCCCACGATGTGGTCGTACACCGTGTCCTTCACGGACGCCTTCGCGGCGACCTGCGCGCCGTCCACCCAGAGCGACAGCTCATCGCCCCGGCGCACGACCGCGAGATGGTGCCAGCGACCGTCCGCCACCGACGCGCCGCCGGACAGCGTCGTGCGGGCGAGCGTGGTCCCGAACTTCCCCTCCGGCGTGAGGAACACCGACATCTTCGGGTTGTACGCGAGCATCTGCCCGCCCGTGAACGGCAACGGGAACCCTGCGTAGAAGCAGAAGGTGAAATCGCCTTTCTGTGGCAGGATCATGGCGGAAGGCAGGCGGATCGACGTACCTGGCGCGCACCAGAACGCCTGCCCTTCCACGCCCGGAATGCCGACGATGACGCCGGGGTGCAGTTCCGCCACGCGCTGGGGATTGTATGGAGTAGTGAACCGCGCCTCCATCGGGTCGGTTCCCGCCGGAAGATCGAAGCTCCACCGGTCGCCGACGCGGTCAAACGCCTTCGAGAAACCAAGCGCCGACATCACCATGCCGGCGACAGCCAACACACAGACAATTCTGTTGCCTTTCATTACTTGTTCCTTTCGCCTTTTAGCGAGCAAATCACTTCGCGGAAGAAATTCATTACCGAGGCAACGACATGCACCATTCCCAGAACGGAACAACATCTATGCGGCGTTTGCCGAAAACTAGCCTGTCACGCTGATTCTCCGTAACAATCGTGCCGGACTTCAGCGAACATTTCGCCATTGCCGCCCAAAGGCCTTCTATCTCGCGATCCTTATTCTCGTCCGTAAGCATCGTGCAGGCCTGTACCGCCATTTTAACGGCATGGCGATCACGCACAATGAAGTCGCATTCTCCATCCGCATCGAAATAGCTTATGTCGCGACTGTTTCGTCGCAACGCAAGATAGACCATATTCTCGAAGCGTGCGCCGTCATTCGGTATCCGGCGAGACGACACGGCGTACTCCAGTCCGGTGTCAACGCAATAGACCTTCTTGGGATTGAGCAGACGCGACTTCTCCGAATCGCTGAAGATCGGAACAAAGAAAAAGAGGTACGCCTTCTCAAGCCATTCGCACCATTGCGTGATCGTGGACGCGCTCGCCACATTGAGCGGCTTCAGCATCTTTGACGCGGTAAACCGGCACCCTACGTTCTCTACCAGATAGGCCGTGAGTTCGCGGACTGCTGCCGTGTCCCTGATTTTGTTGTGGACGATTACATCCCTATACACAATGTCGTCAAACAGCTCCTGCAGGACAATCTCTTCGTGCGTCTGGAGATAACGCGGAAATCCCCCGTCGTACATGTATGCGGCAACACTCTCGGCGCATGGTTTCCCGCTGACGAACTCGAGATATTCCCGGTAGGAGAACGGGAAAAGCTCCTTGGAAACATGCCGCCCCGTCAGCTTTGTACCCATTTCGCCCTCAAGAAGGGATGCGTTCGAACCGGATATGTGCAGATGGAAGCCTTCATCCAGCTTCTGCCTGACGTATTTCTCCCAACCATGAAACTGGTCTATCTCATCAAAGAACAGACGTCTAGCCCCCGACTTCTCAATCAGCGAGTCCAGACGGATGGTGTCCCGCATCTCAAATTGGGTCAGAAGCGGCGATTCGAAATTCACATAGAACCATGGGGTGTCGTCCCCTCTCATGCGCTGGCGCAAGACCGTGGACTTTCCACAGCGCCGTACACCCGTTATGTCAAGGACATGCGAATCAAGAAGAACATTATTGAAGTCCAACGGACGTATCTGCCCGATAGACTTCTTTTTCTCCTGCTCGCATTGCTTGGCCACAATTGCGGCCAACTCGGCTTCCAGAATCATCTACTGCCACCTTCCTAATTAGGCGATTGCCATTTCTCTTTTTAGACGAACGCCAGTATAATATCAGAAACAGAGGTATCGTGCAACAGTCACATCAACTTCCCACTGGCTGTATCAATGAGCTGTATCAAAAAAGTCCGACTCCCCGGTGTTAAGTAACCGAACTGATATGCTATAATTTCCGCAACGCAAGGAGACATCATGTCACGCAAGAGAAACCAGCTGAGAAAGATCGAGATAGTCCGCGACTTCACGAAGTACGCCGCAGGGTCGGTGCTAATCAAGTGGGGAGACACGTTGGTGCTGTGCACCGCGTCGGTGAGCGACAAGGTGCCGTCATTCCTGCGCGACACTGGCAAGGGATGGGTGACGGCAGAGTACTCGATGCTTCCCGGCAGCACGCTGGAGCGCAAGGAGCGCGACATCAAGAAACTCAAGCCCGACGCGCGAGGCTCCGAGATATCTCGCCTTATCGGACGATCCCTCCGCGCCGCGGTGGATCTCGAGAAGCTCGGCGAGCGGCTGATCACCATCGACTGCGATGTCCTCCAGGCGGACGGCGGCACGCGCTGCGCTTCCATCACGGGCGGCATGGTGGCGCTCCGCGACGCCATCGGGAAGCTCCTGCGCGACGGACAGCTCGCCGAGGACCCGATCCGCCACGCGGTCGCCGCCGTCTCCGTCGGCATCTGCGGCGGCATCCCCACCCTCGACCTCGACTATGCGCTCGACTCGCACGCAGACGTGGACCTCAACGTCGTCATGACGGAAGACGGCCGGTACGTGGAACTCCAGGGCACGGCCGAGCGCGAGCCGTTCACCGAGGACGATCTGGCGAAACTCCGCGCCCTTGCCCGTGCTGGACTCAAGAAGGTGTTCGCGTCCCAGAAGGCCGCGGCCCGCTAGGCGGCCGCAATAGGATTTGGTAGAATCTCCGCATGGCACACCTGATAGAGATCCGCGACCTCCGCAAGATATACGCCGTGGGCGACGAGCCCGTGGCGGCGCTGGATGGCGTGTCGCTTTCGATCGACACCGGCGAGTTCGTTGCGATCATGGGCGCGTCGGGATCGGGGAAGTCCACCCTTCTCAACATCCTCGGCTGCCTCGACACGCCCACGAGCGGCAGCTACCTGCTAGACGGCATCGAGGTGGCGCGCCGCACTCCAACGGAGCTTGCGCACATCCGCAACCGCAAGCTCGGGTTCGTGTTTCAGAACTTCAACCTCCTCGCGCGCACGAGCGCCATCGAGAACGTGGAGCTGCCCGACTTCTACCTCAACCGCCTCGGCAGGCGCGCGCGCCGCGCACGCGCCATGGAACTGCTGGAGCGCGTCGGGCTCGGCGGACGCGGAACGCACACTCCCGCCCAGCTGTCTGGCGGCCAGCAGCAGCGCGTCGCCATCGCGCGTGCACTCATGAACGAACCGCCGGTCCTTTTCGCCGACGAGCCCACCGGCAACCTGGACACCAAGTCGTCGGTGGAGATTATGAACCTCTTCACTGAACTGTCGCGCGAGGGAATCACCATCGTGATGGTGACCCACGAGGACGACATAGCCGCCTACGCCAAGCGCCACCTTGCGATGCGCGACGGACACCTCGTCAAGGACGACGGAGCCGCTGCACCGCGCGCTTGAAGCCTTCCGCCGAACGGGCGATGATCTTCTCGTCAACGCTGCAGGAGAGACGCACGAAGCCTGCCATGCCGAAGCCGCGCCCAGGCACCGCGAGGATCAGCTCGTCCTGCAACGCGTCCACGAACGCGATGTCGTCGCCGCCCGGCGCCTTCGGGAAGAAGTAGAACGCCCCGCGCGGCATCACGAACTCGATGCCTGCGTCCGAAAGGACCTTCGCCATCAGCTTGCGGCGGCGGTCGTATATCTCCAGATCGACGGTCTCGTCGAGAAGCGCCGTCGCGAGCCGCTGGCCGATCACCGGCGCGTTGACGAACCCGAGCGTGCGGTTCGTGAGCGTGACCGCGCTTACGAGCGTATCGCCGTCCGGCATCGCCGGGTTGACGGTCACGTACCCGATTCGCTCGCCGGCGAGCGAGAGCGTCTTGGAGAAGGATCCCAGCACCACGGCATAAGGCGTAAGCGGCAGCATGGGCGGCACCGTGGCGCCGTCGTACGCGAACGCGCGGTACGGCTCGTCGGAGAGGAGGAATAGCGGACGCCCGCTGTCGCCGCGTGCTGCGTTCGTCTTGTCCACAAGTGCCGCGAGCTGGCGCACGTCTTCCGCGGAGTAGATGCAGCCAGTGGGGTTGTTTGGCGAGTTGACTAGGAGAGCGCGCGTCTTCGGCGTGATCGCGGCCTCTATCGCGGCGATGTCGGGACGGAATCCCTCGTCGGCGACCGACGGCACCGGTTTCAGCACGCCGCCGAAGTGACCGCAGTAGCTCCCGTACTCCACGAAGTACGGCGAGGGGCATATCACCTCGTCGCCCGGCTCGATCACGGCACGGAAAAAGCTCACGAGCGCACCTGCGGCGCCAACCGTCATCACCACGTTTGACGCGGCGACAGGCACCTGCTGCTGGCGTGCCAGATAGGCGGCAATGGCCTCGCGCACGGCGGGGATGCCGGCGTTGGGGCAGTAGCCCAACCCTAGCGGCTTCACGGCCTCGGCCGCGATCGCCTCCAGCGCGGCCTTCGTCTTCGCGGGCGGAGGCACGTCCGGATTGCCAAGCGAAAAATCGCACACGGCGTCTGCGCCGTGCTGGCGCTTGAGCTCGAGGCCTTTCTCGAACATCTTGCGTATCCATGACGATCCTGCCATGGATTCCTTGATCTGATTTGTTACAGTTTGCATGGGAAGATTATAGCAAAAATGGCCCGCCTGCGGTCAGCGCGTCTCCTGAAGACGGTCCGGATCGTTCGAGCGGATAAGGAGCGACGGATTGGACTTGATGTCGTTCGCGAAGTCGCGCAGGGATGCGCTCGTCTCGCGGAGGTTGTCCAGTATCTCGCCGACGTTGCCGCCGTTGGATTCGAGCAGCGTTCCGAGCGAGGCGAGCGTGCTGTTGGCATTTTCAAGGGTCCCTACGATATTGGTCCATGCAGCCAACAGGTCCATGCGGTTGATCTGGTCGAGAATCTGCGTTGCCGAGTCGGCGGCGCTCTGAAGGATGGAAGGTGCCGGAGGGATGGTAACGTTCTCCGGCGTCCAAGCGATCTTCTCGTCCACGACCTTCCCCTTGGGAAAGTTCAGCTCGATATGCGAAAGGCCTGTAACGCCTGATGAGGACACGGTGGCGTGAAGTCCGCGGCTCACGAATCCTTCAAGCGTCTTTTGCGGATTCTCGGTCTGATTCACGCGGAACAGCCGCTTGTCAAGCGCCAGCAGCACGTGAATCTTGCGCCTATCCTCATGCGATGCGACGTCGTACACCGCACCAAGGAAAGATATGCGCTTGACCGAGCCGACGCGCACGCCGCGCAGGTTGACGGCACTGCCGACGTCCAGCCCCGAGACGTCATTGGAGAAAAATGTCTCCGCAAGGAACTCGTTCTTTTTCCCGCCTGCGCCGCCAAGCCACGCGAGCGTTATCAGGATCAGGACGATACCGAATATTATGAAACCGCCTATCCTGGCATAATTTGCATGGTTGTCATTTGCCATTGGAACCTCCACGTGTGAAGAACTCCCGGACGAACGCATCGTCCGACGTGTCGCGCAGCTCGGTCGGACGGCCGAGAGCAATCATCGCATGCCGGGCGCGATCGAACATCGCGCACCGGTCGGCGATCTTGAAGATGCTGGGGAGCTCGTGTGTCACGACAACGAACGTCACGCCGCGCGTGTCGCGCAGGCGCAGGATCAGATCGTCTAGCGCAGACGAGGTCAAGGGATCGAGACCGGCGCTCGGCTCGTCGAGAAAAAGAATCGACGGCTCCAGCGCCAGCGCGCGCGCTATGGCGGCGCGCTTCTTCATGCCGCCGGAGAGGTCTGCCGGCATCTTCTCGGCCGCGTCCTTTAGCCCGACCAGATCCAGCTGCATCAGCGCAAGAGTACGCCTAGCCTCTGCCGGGAGCCTGGTGAACTCTTCAAGCGGCAGCATGACGTTCTCCAGCACTGTCATGGATCCGAAAAGCGCACCGCTCTGATACATTACGCCTATCTTCCGCAGGATAGCCGGCCTGTTCGCGCGATTCATCACAAGCCCGTCCACGCGGATCGTGCCGCCAACGGCCGGATTGAGTCCGATGAGATGCTTCATTATGGTCGACTTGCCGCACCCCGACCCGCCCAGCAGCACGAACACCTCGCCGCGGTTGACGGTGAAGCTAACGTCCTTCAGCACTGTTACGCCGGGATATCCCGCGTCCACGTGCTCGACCTCTATGATGGCCTCACCTGCGGGCATGGTCTCTCCCGATGTACTCGCAAGGCGCACGCGATGCGCATAGCCCCTGAATGAACCGAATGCCGTACCAAAGGTGAGACGTCACCACGCCGAGCCAGGTGAACAGCCACATGAACGGGTTGAAGCTGAAAGACGAAAGCAACGTCACGAGCGCATAGAACCCTGTGACGCCGACATAAGTCCAGCAAAGCACCGTGGTGACAGGATGCGCAGGCAACGCGAAAACCGCGCCTCCCAGCAATACTCCCAGGACGAACAACGACGGCACGAAGTATCCCGGCCTGCAGCTGGTCGCCGGGAAACGCTTCACGAAGTATCCGCGATGGAATCCGTAGCGTCCCAGCTGGCGCAGATGCGGCCCGAAAAGCCTGCGCCGATGGTGATAGACGATTGCCCAGGGGTCGTAGACGATCCGCTTGTGCTCGCCCAGGACGATCGCTTCGCACAGCAGCGTGTCCTCGCCCGGCCAGAAGTCCGTGCGGTATCCGCCGATCTTCCGCAACAGGTCGGTGCGCACAAGCAGGTTGCAGCTCGGATAGTCGTCCACGTCAAGCCGCACGCGACCGCCAACGTAGCGGTAGCGGTAGTTGCCGGAAACGAACACGTTCGCGTATACCCGTCCTCCGGCCTGTGCAAGGAACCCGTCTCCGGACGGCGTCACGCCTGGGCCCCCAACGCCACCTATGGACGGCTCCGAGAAATACTTCACGGCGTTCTCAAGCCAGCGCGAATCCGGGTAGGCGTCGTCGTCTATGAACGCCACGATGTCGCCCTTTGCCGCCGCTATGCCTATGTTGCGCTTCTCCGCCGGCCTCACTTTGCCTGTTGGGATCGTCGAAAGGTGAAAGGTGAAAGGTGAAGGGTGAAGGGTGGAGGGGTGAAGGGTGAAAGGTGAAGGGTGAAGGGTGGAAGATGAATCTTCATCTTCTGTCGCACCACCTTTCACCTTTCTCCTTTCACCTTTCACCTCTTTATCAGGGAGAACAATGACCTCGAAATTGCGGTAGGTCTGGGCCTCCAGCGCGGACAGGCACTCGTCAAGCATCCAAGACCCGCCAGGGCAGGCTATCACCACGCTCACCAACGGCGGTTTCTCGAGTGGCGGAGGGACCTCCACCTTCGCATAGTAGTGCAGGAGGCGGAGTCGATAGTACACAGCCAGGGTGTCCATCACCATGTCGCGTACCGTGCGCGGCTTTAGAGCGCCGAACTTTCCGCCGAAGCGGATCTCGACAGGCGCTTCGGAAACCTTCGCGCCGCGCCCGTATGCGATGGCCAGAAGCTCAAGGTCGAACGCGTACGTCTTGACCAGCATCCGATCGAGCGACTCGCCGAGCAGACGGCGCTTGAAGAGCTTCATGCCCGTCTGCGTGTCCGTGATGGGCAGACCAATGAACAGCCGGACCAGGCCGAAGTAGATGGCGCTCGCTAGACGACGGTGCCATGGATACTGGACGTTCGATTCGGGATGGCGCTTCGAGCCGACGACAACGTCGCTGCCGTTCGCACGCATCGACTCGAAGAACTTCGGCAGCATCTTTGGCGCGATGTCGAGATCTCCGTCAAGGAGCAGCACGTAAGCGCCTTGAGAAGCGCGGAAACCTACCTTGAGCGCGTTCCCCTTCCCGGCGTTCTTCTCGACCCAAACTGGCCGTACCACGTCCGGGCGCTTTGCCGCTGCACGACGCAGGGCGTCGGCGGTGCCGTCGCCACTGCCGTCGTCGACGGGAACAAGCTCGTAGCGGAAGCCGCCCTCGTCAAGGCATGAAGCAACAACATCAAGATTCGCCTCGATCGTGTCGCCGAGACGATAGACAGGCAGAATGACGCTCAGGAGATCCTCGCCGAGGATCTCTCGAACGCATGACCAGCCGCCATCACCGCTCACGGGATCACTTCCAGAACTTGAGGGACTCGGTCCAGCCACCGTCCTTCGCGAGACGGGCCGTGAAGCCGCCGCCAGGCGCCAACTTGACGGAGAGCTTGCTTGCGGACGTCACCTTCGCCTCGCGGCGCACGTAGTCCGTCGCGTCGCGGTCGGCGTTCACGCCGTCCTCGAACATCTCCACGTTCCACTCGCCTTCGCCGAGGAACGGCAACGGCAGCTCGAGCTCCTGCTTGTCCCACGATCCGATCGCTGATACGTACCACACGTTGCCCTTGCGACGTGCGATGGCCGCGAACTTGTCCACCTCGCCCGCGAGGCCGATCGTCTCGTCCCAGACCGTCGGCACCGCCGCCATGAACTTGAAGCATTCCTTGTTCTTCAGGTACTGCGTGGGGCTGTCGCAGAGCATCTGGAGCGGGGCCTCGAAGAGCGACATGAGAGCCATCTGGTGGACGCGCGTGCCCTGCGAGCCGGGCATCGTGTAGTTTGGCTTGAAGCCGGCCTTGGTGGCGTTGCGCATCGCGCCGGGCGTGTAGTCCATCGGGCCCGCCACCATGCGCGTGAATACGGCCTTGAGGTCGTTCGCAGGGAAGTCGGAATCCTTTTCCCACTTCAGCTGCTCGAGGCCATGCACGCCCTCGTAGTTGACGATGTTCGGGTAGGTGCGCGAGAAGCCCGTGGGCTTGTACATGCCGTGGTAGTCCACCATCAGCTTGTACTTGGCCGCGATGGCGGCGGTCTTCTCCAGGAAGTCCACGAGGAACTGGTCGTCGCGGTCCATGAAGTCGATCTTGAAGCCCTTCACGCCCATGCCGGCGTACTTCTGGAACACCTCGTCCTGGCGGCCCACGAGCTGCGGCCAGCTGCACCAAAGGATGATGCCCACGCCGCGCTTGTTGGCGTACGACACCAGCTCAGGCACGTCAACCTCCGGATTGATCTCCATGATCTTGAGCTTCACGCTCCAGCCTTCGTCGAAGATGACGTACTCGACGTCGTTCTTCGCGGCGAAGTCGATGTAGTACTTGTACGTCTCTGTGTTGCATCCGGCGCGGAACGGCACTCCGCTCACGTTCCAGTTGTTCCACCAGTCCCACGCGACCTTGCCAGGACGGACCCACGAGAGGTCGCCCGAAAGCTTCGAGGGTGTGGCGAGCGCATAGACGATATCGGCCTCGACCAGCTTGGCGGGGCCGTCGGCCAGCACGAAGACACGCCACGGATACGTGCGCGTCCCCTTCGTCTGCGCGAGGTACGGCAGGCGACCGCCAACGCGACGCTGGCGCTGGTTGTCCGTGATCTTCGCGGGATCGGGGAACTGCGCGAACGATGCGTTCAGCTTGGGCGCCGCCGCGTCCGCCACAAGGTTCCACCCGGGATAGTCCAGAAGGTCGCTCTCCGTCACGCATAGGTTGACACCGTCCTTGTACTGCACGAGCAGCGGCAGGTAGCAGAGTCCCTGCTTTTCCTTCTTCATCTCGTCCTTCAGCTTTGCGACAGTCGTCTTGGTGTAGATCGACTCCCAGCTCGACGCATGGCCTCCGGTCAATCCTGCGTAGACCGTCAGGTCGCCGCAAGGGAACGTGATGTCCGCTGTCTCTGCGGTCACCTTTACGAGAGGATCGGCCCACGCCGTCGCGAGGCGGTACGCGACGCCGTCGTTGCGCGCATGCAGGAACACCTGCCATCCGCCAGCGAACGTCACCTTCGTCTCGTTGCCGTTATCCTCGATCGATGCCTTCTTGTAGATGGGCGTCACGATCGTGCCGGCATGCGGCACGCGGGAAGTCTCGGCCACCTTCACCTTGCCCCCAAGCACGCCCTTGCCGTCCACCGTCAGCGAAATCGGCGTAGGCGCGATGCGTTCCTTGCCGTCGCGGAAGACGGAGTATGACAGAACGGGTTCCGTGGTCAAGCGGATCTCGTTCCTGCCGTCTGGAGACTTCTCGGAGATCACCTCTGCGAAAGAGGCGACTGTCGCGACCAGCGTCGCGGTAAAGACAAGTGTCGTTTTCATGGGGTTATTCTATCAGAATCCGTGGGCACGAACAAGCGCGAAATCACCCCGAAAAATCCTCCAAATCCTTTCATGCCGCCTCCTTCGAGATCGCCAACTTCTGTGACCGCCCATTTTGGGCGCATCTGTGTTTTTCACCATTGCGCTTTGAAAATGGAAACAACCAAAACAACTAGTAAAAACAACTTTGAAGAGGTGCGCGGGCTAACTCGCCCGCGCTTTTCTATCATCTGTACACAGTATTTCTACGATACGGACAAGCGCGAGATCCTGACCTCCGACGGGAAACCGTTCCAGGATCGGCAAATGGGCACGGGCGAGTTAGCCCGTGCGCCAAAGGCAAGTTGTTTCAAATAGTTGTTTCCAACCATCAGAAGGCTCGGCGGTGAATAACGCAGATGCGCACAACTATTTCGGGCGTGAAATTGCCATATTGCATTTTCACGCCCGAATATGACCGCCCACACACTTTCGTGTATTTAGTGTATTTCGTGGTTTCTAAAGGACAGAAGCGTAATCACTATCAGCGCCATCGCAGGCACGAGCATCTTCCACGAGCCGAAGCAGACGTACATCGCGACCGCTGCCACGATTGCGCATGCGGCGCCGATCAAGGCTGGCAGGCGGTTCGCGCGCTCGCGGCACTGGTCCGTGAGGATCACGAGGAACAGCGCCGTCATCGCGAAGTCGATCCCCTTCGCCGCGAACGGCAGCGCCGCCCCGGCTACGGCACCGGCCACCACGCCGAATATCCAGTATGCGTGGTCGAACGCCGCAAGAAGCAGGCAGTAGCGCGTGCCAGCACGACCAGGCGGATACGGACACTGCACCTGTAGCGCGTACGTCTCGTCGGTCACAGTGCCGATCAGGTAGACGCGCACGGGCCACGGCGCTGCGGCGAACCTGTCAAGGAGGGAAAGCCCGTATAGCGAATAGCGGATGTTGAGGCAGATGACAAGAGCCGCCACGTCCGCGTACGCGGTTCCAGAGCGTACCCAGTCGACGAAAAGAAACTGAAGCGGTCCCGAGACGAGGATGGCGCTGCTCGCCCCCGCCCACAGGCTGGTGAAGCGCAGCCCTCCGTGTAGGGCCAGCAGCACCCCGGCGGCAAAACCCATCGTGAAGTAGCCGGTCAGCACCGGAAGCGAGGCCACGAACGCCGACCTGACAAGCCCCTTCCTAGATTCGCCGCGAGCCGCGTCCATCAGAACAGATATCCGGAAATGTGGCCGAAGATGACACCAAAGATGTACACCGCGGCAAGGATCAGAAGATTGTCCCTCATGCGCCTATGCGTGCGGAAGAGTACAAGCAGACCAAGTCCCGAGCCGGCAAGGGAGCCGGCCATGAGCGACCCGGCGCTCATGCCGCCGTCCATGTAGAGCTGTGCGAACGCCACGGAGACCGCGCAGTTAGGCACCATCCCCACCAGCCCAGCGAGCAGTTCTCCAACGACGGGCTTGTTCAAGACGAAGCTCTTGAGCGCGTCTTCGCCCGCGAAATGGAGCGCAAGCTCGACCAGCCCGGACACGATCAGGATGAAGACGAATATCTCCGCAGTGTGGATAAGCGCAGGCACAACTATGCCTTTGCGCTCCGCGCATCCGCACCGGCTGTGCTCGCACAGGTCGCTCACGTGAGGCGACGGATCATGCTTGCCGCGAGAACGGAGAAACGCGTCCACCAGCAGTCCCGACATCAGTCCGAACGCGATCTTGAGTCCCACGATCTTCAGCATCAGTCCGAGAGGCGCCTTGGACGAGACGAGCACGGGAATCAACTCGTCAGAGGTGGACAGGAACACGGCCACCAGCGTGCCGACCGTGATCACGCCGCCCGCATAGAGGGATGCGGCTGCGGCGGAAAAGCCGCACTGGGGCACCGCGCCGGAAAGCGCGCCGGCTATCGGGCCCCAACGACGGGCACGCCCGAGCGTCCGCTCGAGCGCACCTCCCGCATGCGCCTCGATCGCCTCCAGCACCAGATAGGTGGGAAAGAGGAAAGGAAGCAGCAGCAGGTTGTCGACAAGTATGTCGATCAACGCCTCTATCATGCGGCGCTGATGGCTTCGTTCGGGCACGTACCCGCGCACGCACCGCAATCGACGCACTTGTCAGGGTCGATCGAGTACGGGGTGCCTTCGGAAATCGCCTCGGCCGGGCAAGCCTCCTTGCAGCATCCGCAGGAAACGCACTTTTCGGCATCAATCTTGTGAGCCATGTCTGTTACTCCTTCTTGTTGGGGTTTGAGATGTCGGTATTATCCCACACCCGCCCCCTGTTAGGCAACGGTAAGTTACGGTAAAATTGAGCCGCGCCTTCTGAATGCGCAGAGAGCAGAGATATGGTAGAATAATGCCATGCAAAAGCCTTATTCTGTCCTCTTCGCGACGGCAATCCTCGCCGTCGGATGCATCGCCGCGCTGCCGCCGCACAAGGTGGAGAGCCGCAAGAACGCCACCAAGCCGTGGGACGCCTACGAGGCTCTCACCGTGGACCGCATCCCGGGATTCACTCCCGCCGCCGACCCCGCCCTCGACGAATACGGCGGCTGGGAAGGCACGAACGTGGGCAATCCCGACGGCTTCTTCCGCGTCCGCAAGATCGGCAACCGCTGGTGGATGGTCGATCCCGCCGGCAACCTCTTCCTCGCAAAGGCCGTAGCTTCATTCGTGCCCGGCTGGTCGGACCGGCAGAAGGTGACGCTCAAGAAAAAGTTCGGCAGCGCCGCCGTCTGGGCCTCGACGGAGATACGCTTCCTCAAGGAGCAGGGATTCAACTCGCTGGGCGCGTGGTCGTCCTCAGAGGCGTTCGGCACGCCCGAACAGAAGGTACGCATCCCGTACACGGTGATAGTCAGCCCTATGGCCGCCTACAACCGCGACCTCAAGAAGTCTGGCCGCGAGGACAACTACTTCAAGGACGTCAAGGAGGGTGGCAGCTCGTTCGGCTTCCCGTTCGTGTTCGATCCCGAATTCGCGACGAAGGCCGAGCAGATGATCGCCCCGCTTGCGAAGCGCGCGAACGATCCGTATCTGATCGGCTACTTCATCGACAACGAGATCCAGTTCCAGCGCGGCATGCTGTGGAAATGCCTCACAGCCTGGCCAAAGGAGCATGCCAACCGCCGCGCCGCCCAAGCGTGGCTCGACGCGCGCAAGGGCCGCACGGGGTGCGGCATGCGCGACGTCACGGAGGATGACCGACTGGAGTTCGTGGCCTACTGCCTGGAGACCTACCTCAAGACCGTCACGCGAATCCTCCGCAAGTACGACGCGAACCACATGTTCCTCGGCAGCAGGTTCCACCTGTGGAACACCGAGATGCGCAACCCCGCCTTCTTCAAGGTGGCCGGAAAGTACCTCGACGTCATCTCCATCAACCACTACAACCACTGGCAGCCCGAGCAGGCGGACATGAAGAACTGGGAGACGTGGTCCGGCAAGCCGTTCATGGTTACGGAGTTCTACGTCAAGGGCGAGGACTCCGGCCTGCCAAACACGACGGGCGCCGGCTGGCTCGTGCACACGCAGGACGAGCGCGGCATATTCTACCAGAACTTCGTGAACGAGCTCATAAAGGGCGGCTCGTGCGTTGGCTGGCACTGGTTCAAGTACATGGACAACGATCCCGAGAACCTGCGCGCCGACCCGTCGAACCGAGACTCCAACAAGGGCATGGTCACCTGGGACTACAGGCGATACACGCCCCTTATTGAGAGGATGAAGGCCATCAACGACTGCACCTACAACCTCGTCCGCTTCCACGAGCAGGCGTCGGCCAGCCGCTAGCTTCAGGCACCGAGCAGCACGTCAAGGCGACGACGCGACTCTTCCGCGACGCGCGAGAACAGCGATACTCCGTGGCTGTCCATCGCCACAACGCAGCGGAAGTCCTTGACGACAAATTCCCAGCACGCCTCGGCCGCGCCGAACTCGTCCAGGAAATAGACGTTCGACACGCGCTCTATCGCATGCGCCGTGACAGCCGCCGCACCGCCCACGGCCTGCAGGTACACGGCGCCGCATTTCCTGCACGCCTCAAGCGTCCGCTCGTCCATGCCGCCCTTCCCGATGATGAGGCGCACACCAGTCTTGGCGATGAAGTCCGGCTCGTACGCGTTCTCTCTCACGCTCGTCGTCGGTCCCCCTGCCACCACTTTCCACCCCACCTCACCTTTCACCTTTCCCCCTTCACCTTTCACCACCACAGGTCCGCAGTGGTAGAGCGCACCGTCGCGAAAGTCTACGGGGAGCCGACCACCATCGGCGAAATGCTTGTGGAATCGGTCGCGGCCAGTCCAGATGGTTCCGTTGACGCTGACGGTGTCTCCGGCGCGCAGTGAACGCACGTCCGCTTCTCGGAAAGGGTATGTCAAAGTCGTCATAGCATTATGCTCCGGCGGCGTGCCGCCCAGCAGAGGTAGGCGACGGTGACGAAGAAACTGGCCGGCACGCGAGGGCGCGCACCGATCTTCACCGCAAGTAGAGTTGTCTTTCCCCCTAGCCCCATCGGGCCGATGCCGAGCGAGTTCGCTTCGCGCAGGATGCGGCGCTCCAGGCGAGCCAGTGCAGGATCTGGATTAGTGTCGGCGAGGTTCCGCAGCAGCTGCAGCTTGGCCTCCTCGTATCCGCTTGCGCGGTCGCCGCCGATGCAGACGCCGAGGATGCCAGGAGCGCATCCGTAGCCCTGCGCCTGCTGCACGGCGGTGAGGACTGCGCGCCGCACCCCTTCCAGATCGCGCCCGGCGCCCATAGACGCGTCTGGCAGCGAGAACTGCCGGCTCATGTTCTCCGACCCGCCCCCCTTCATCAAGAGCGAAACATCCCAGTCTCCCCCTCCCTCCTCACTCTTCACTCTTCCCTCTTCACTCTTCACTTCCACGTAGTGGACCACCGGCGCGCCAGCACAGACATTGGAGTCGATTGAACGGCCAGTGACGGAATCGATCGTATTGCGGCGCAACCAGCCGTTCGCGGTGGCTCGTGCCACGGCCTCGCCAATGACCGCAGGAGTCACGCGGTGGCGAAGCTGCTCCGAGACGAAAAACGTCAGCGTGCCAGTATCCTGGCAGACGGGCGTTCCGGCTGCGCGAGCCAGCTCCACGTTGCGCAGGATAGTCTCCAGCACCATCCTTGCGGAAGACCCTTTCGCCTCGCGGCGCAACGCCTTGCGAAGCGCCTGCTCCGCATCGTCTGGCAACGAGCTGGACGTCTCCTGGACGAATCGCGCGATCCGATCTACGAGCGCATTGGACGATTTCCAGTTCTTCACCATGGTGTCGGCCTGTCTCATTTCTTCTGGAATGGAATGGAGAAGGACGAAGAAGCCCGCTCCGGCTTGTTCGTGTTCGCTGGATCGTTCGCCTGATCCTCCAGCGAACGCATGTCGAGTGAATGCAAGCCTTCCACGGCACCCGTGCGGTCACCCGGCTCCTGACGGTAACCCTGGGTGTAAGTACGTCCAAGAACCGCGTTCTTCGGCAACCCCACATCCTCCGGCATGTTCTTGGAATCGGCAATGCCTACAGTCACGAACACCAGTATCTCCTTCTGCACCTTCTGTCGCGACTTGCCGCCGAACAGCTTGTTGCCGATCCACGGCCAATCGCGCAGCCACGGTATGCCGGAGTCAACGGACTCCTCGGTCGTCTTCGACAGGCCGCCGATTACAGCCGTCGTCCCGCTTGCCATGGCGAATTCCGTGACGAGTCGCTGGACCTCTATGATCGGATACTTGCTGGAGTAGGTGCTGGACGACGACTTGCTATCTCCGTCATCGGCAGTAACGAAGCCTGACGAAGCGTAGGTGGTGTCAAGGCTGCTGATGGTGGGAACGATCGAAACGGATATCAGGCCGTTCGTCTCGATTCGAGGCGTCACCTCAAGGGAGATGCCCCAGCTGAAGAAGGCCTCGTTTGCGAACATCAGCGTGTCCTTGCCTGGAATCGACGCCATGTTCATGGCGAGATCTAGCGATTCCGAGTTGCCGTTGAGTGTACGCTTGGCGGACACGGTTACGTTCGGATACTTGGTCGTCATGTCCACCATCGCCTTCCGCCCGTTGGACACGAGTATCTTCGGATTGGAGAATATCTTCACGTCGTTATTGCGCTCAAGCGCGCTAAGCACGAGGGTCATGTCGGAGAATGAAAGCGTTCCGTTGAAGTAGCTCATGTCGGCCCGCTTGCCGCTCGCGGAGTATGACGTGTTGTCGTAGGCGCTACCGCCGGTGATGGTCTTGTACTCGCTGATGCCACTCTTGAACCTGCGCTCCTCGAAGCCGCCGCTGATCGCCATGGTCCCCTTCATGCCTTCAAGCATGGACCAGTCGATGCCGAGCTTGTGGAGGGCCGAGTTGTTCAGCTCCACGAAGCGCGCCTCAATGTACACCTGCGGCACCTCCACATCGATGTCCTTGATCACCTGCTCGCAAGCCTCAAGAATCACGCCCGGCGCCGTCACCATCACGGAGTTTGCCTCGGGGAAAGCCTGCGCGATCTGCTTGATCTTCCAAGTGATGCCAAAGTCTCCGCCCCAAGTGGAGTTGAAGCGCTCTGCAACCTCCTCGGCAGAGGCGTGGACGAGCTTGAACGTACGCGTGGATATCCGACGACGGTTGTTTGCCTCAGTCCAAGGCGCGATATCGACCATGTCTTTGACGGTAAGGCTGTTGGTGGCGGCGGCCACAACTATGTCATTAGTCACGGCTGGCACGTCGATGACTACCACATCGTTCGTCATGGCGTCGTCAGACGTCTCGTCGGCACCGGTCTCGGCGAACAAGACCGCGGCCGCAAGAAAGACTGTCAGCGCGAGAAACTTTTTCATGTGGCGTCCTCAAACGCTTTGGCGACACGGAGGAGCTTGTCCTCCCGATACGCGTCGCCAATGAACTGCACACCCACCGGCAGGTGCGCGTCCGCCGTGAAACCGACAGGCACGCTGATCGCGCAGTTGCCGGCAAGCGAACTCGGGATGGTGAAAAGATCGTTCAGGTACATCGTGAGAGGATCCTGCACCTCGCCGATCTTGAACGCTGGCGTGGGTGCCACCGGAGTAAGCAGCGCATCCACCTTCGCGAACGCCTCCTCGAAGTCGCGCCGGATGAGCGTGCGCACCTTCAGCGCGCGTCCATAGTAGGCGTCGTAGTAGCCGCTGGACAGCACGTATGTGCCCATGATGATGCGTCGCTTCACCTCAGGCCCGAATCCCTCCGCGCGACTGCGCGCATACAGGTTGAACACGTCGTCGCTTCGCGCAGAGCGGTGCCCGTAGCGCACGCCGTCGAACCGCGCGAGGTTCGCGCTCGCCTCCGCCGGCGCCACGATGTAGTACACGGCCATCGCGTATTCGGTGTGCGGCAGGCTCACCTCCACAAGCTCCGCGCCCGCCGCTGCGCACTTCGCCACGGCCGCGTCGGTGAGGCGCTTCACCTCGGGATCAAGTCCGTCGATGAAGTATTCCTTCGGAAGACCGATCTTCACGCCCTTCAGCGATGCGCCCGCGAGCGCGGCCGCGTAGTCGGGCACCGGCTCGTCAGGCGTCGTGCCGTCCATCTCGTCGTGCCCCGCGAGCGCCTGCAGGAGGAGCGCTGCGTCCGTCACGCTCTTCGTCATTGGCCCCACCTGGTCAAGGGACGACGCAAACGCCGTCACGCCGAAGCGCGAGACGCGCCCGTAGCTGGGCTTCAGTCCGACGCAGTTGCAGAAGCTCGCAGGCTGGCGGATCGAACCGCCCGTGTCGGTGCCGAGCGCCGCGATGCACATGTTGCCGCCCACCGCCGCCGCGCTGCCGCCAGAGCTTCCGCCCGGCACGCGCGTCACGTCGTACGGGTTCACCGTCCGTCCGAGCGCAGAGTTCTCGGTGGAGGATCCCATCGCGAACTCGTCCATGTTCACCCGTCCCGCGCACACCGCGCCGGCAGCCTTCAGGTTCTTGATCACCGTCGCGTCATATGGACTCACGTACCCCTTCAGGATCTTCGAGGCGCACGTGCACGGCTGCCCCTTCACGTTGATCAGGTCCTTGATCGCCACAGGTATTCCTAGGAGACGGGATGGCCACGCTCCTGCGCGGCCGTTCGCAATCGCCTCGTCAGCAGCCTTCGCAGCGGCGAGTGCGCCTTCCTCGTCGAACGTCAGGTACGCGCCGATCCTCGGGTTCTCTGCCCTCACGCGGTCTATCACGGCCTGCGTCAGCTCCACCGAAGAGAACTCGCCCTTCGCAAGCCCCTCGGCCGCCCCTTCTATTCCCAATTCATACAGTTCGCTCATCACATTCTCCACTTCGCCACACTCGCACCAAGCACTAGCTCTCCGCTCCCTCGACTATCTTCGGCAGCATGAACTCGTCGCCCGTGCGCGCGGGCGCGTTTGCGAGGGCCGTCTCCCGGTCGAGGGACGGACGCACCTCGTCTTCGCGCAACGCATTCACGATCGCGCGCCCGTGCATCGTGGGCGGCACGTCAGAAATGTCCACCGAGGAAATCTTCTCCACGTACTTGACGATATTCTCCAGCTGAGGCTGGAATACGGCCTTTTCCTCGTCCGTAAGCTCCAGCCTCGCCAGTTCCGCCACGTAGGCGACATCTATTGCAGGTTTGTCCATGCCGCCATTATAGCACAAATCCGCGCCCCGTGGCGCGTTATATCGCGTTTCATTCTTCCTGCGCGGGCGCGCAGGAGATGCCCGCCAGCACGCCGCACATGAGGAGAGTCGTCGCCTGCGAACTGCCTCCAAGCGAGATGAGGGGGAGCGTTATGCCTGTCATCGGCAGCGCGTTCAGCACGCCAGCCACGTTCAGGACGAGCTGCACGGCTAGGCTCGCCACGATTCCCGTCGCAAGGAGGGCCTCTGACGGCGCGTCTGCAGCCCGGCGCGCCGCCGTGCGCAAGCCGCGCGCGAAAACGAACGCCCAAAGCAGCAGCACGGCCGCGCAACCGACCAGCCCAAGCTCCTCCGCCACGGCAGCGTACACGAAATCGCTAGCGACGATTGGAACAGACTGGACCTCCCCCAGGCCGAACCCGGTCCCGGACATCCCGCCGGAAAGGATCGCCGTCAGTCCCTGAAGCGTCTGCCACCCGGCACCTGTCACGTCGCCAAACGGGTCACGCCACACGGCAAAGCGCGTCGCCAGATGGCCGGAAGGATGCGCAGCGACAAATGCCATCCCGCCTGCCAGCACGATAGCGGCAAGCGAGCCCCAGACCCAAGACGCAGCCCACAGCATCGCCGCGACCGTTATCGCGAGCTGCGCCAAAAGGCCGAAGTCGCCTGCCGCCGCAACCAGCAAGAACAGGATGCCGCACAAAGCTAGACCCTTAAAGACCTTGTGCCGGTCCAACCAACCGGCGAGGAAGGCGACAAGGCACAGCTTGACAATCTCCGACGGGTTGATGCGCCCCGGCAGGTAAAGCCCGCCCCTATATCTTCTCCCAAACGCCAGGAGCGCCAGCATGAGCGCCACGGCCACTCCGAGCGCAATCCACTTGCCCTTCCCTTCCAGAAAACGTCCTGCACGTCCGCCACCGCATGCGACAGCCGCCACCACACCGGCAAGCATTCCCGCCAAGAGCGGCATAGTCCCTTCGAGCGCAGGCACGGTTCCCGCGAGGCGCACCTGAAGCAGGAAGCCGAACACGGCCAGCACAACCACTGCCGCGCACATCCACCAGTCGCGCTTCACCTCTCCCCTCCGAAGTAGTCAAGTTCCTGCGCCTTCTTCAGCAGTTCGCGTGCGACCGGCAACGCCGCGCGCGCGCCGAATCCGCCATGCTCCACAAGCACCGTCACCACGAGACGCGGAGCCTCCTGCGGCGCGAAGCACGTGAACCACGCGTGGTCTTTTCCTTTGCCGGTCTCCGCCGTTCCCGTCTTTCCGCAAACGGAAAGGCCAGGGATGTCGCACGCGCGTCCGGTGCCGTTCCGCACCACCGAGCGCATCATCTTCTTCACCCTCCCCGCCGCCGCGCACGTGAACGGACGCGCGCGCAACGCGGGCTTCGCGGTCTGCGAGAGCGTGGGCACCAGCATCAGCCCGTCGTCCGCAACAGCCGCCGTCAGCATTGCCACGGCGAGCGGCGATAGCTGCAGCGCCCCCTGCCCGATCGCCACCGGCGCGAGCTGTGCAGGACGCAGCCCGTCCGGCACGCTGCCGCCGGTCGCCTCCAGCGACAGGCTGGAGGCAGAGAGGACAGACACCGGGTCGCGCAGCTTCGCCGCCTCGACCGCCGCGCCGAACGCCTCTGGACCAAGCGCCACGCCCAGCTGCGCGAAGTACGTGTTTGAGGAATGCGCCAGCGCCTCGCCCATTCCTATGCGGCCGAATCCCTTCCAGCGCTTCCCTTCGCGCGCCGCCTGGCGCGCCTCCACGTCGCGTATCGGCGGAGTGGAGCGCGAGCTGCGGTAGCCTTCCGCCGGACAGTTCAGCACAGGATCCACGTTCGCGGAAAGCGCCGCCGCCGCCACAAACACCTTGAACACCGAACCTGGCGGATAGAGGCCGTTGAGCGCCCTATCGAGATAGGCGGCACGCGGCGCGGAAACTAGGGCGCGTATCCGCCCGGTGGCCGGCTCCATCGCCACCACGGCGCCATTCTTCCCTGCCATCAGCTCCTCGGCGCGCGATTGCAGGTCGGCATCGATGGAAAGCTGGACGGCCTCGCCCTTGGCGGATATGCCGAGATCGTCAAGGACATGCTGGAAAGTGGAACCTGGCGCCGCCATCTCGATCGGGCGTCCGCAGCGGTCCACGGCGACGGCGTGCGCCGGGATTATGTCGGAGGCGTTCGCGCGCCTGTCGTAGCGACGCATGAAGCGTACGAAGCGCGGATCCCTGGGCCCGACCGACAGCCAGCGCGCATGGGCCACCAGCAGGCCGACGACAGCCGCCAGGATAAGCGTTCCAAGTATGTATAGCCTTCTCTTCATGCGCCCCACTATGATACCACATCGGCACTTGCGACAGCACTGCGAAAGAGATAAAATATCAGGGTCTAAGGATTTTAAGGTCGATAAGGTCTTTAAGGTCTTTAAAGTCTTTAAGGTCAATAGGGTCTTTAAGGTCGATAAGGTCTTTAAGGTCCTTAAGGTCTTTAGACACCTTACCAACCTTAAACACCTTAAAGCCATGATACCAGCAAGAAAGCCGATATACCGGAAGGCCGGCAACTTCAAGAACCTCATCAGTTACCAGAAGGCCGAAGCCATCTACGATATCACGGTTTTCTTTTGCCGGAAGTTCCTTTCTCCCCGCGATCGCACCGTCGACCAGATGGTCCAGGCCGCACGCAGCGGCAAGCAGAACATCGCCGAGGGCGTCGCCGCAGCGTCCACCAACGCCGAGACCGAAATCCTCCTCGTCAACGTAGCCAAGGCCAGCCTCATCGAGCTGCGCACCGACTACGAGGACTACCTCCGCACGCACAGCCAACCGCAATGGGCAGAAGGCTCCGCCGAAATCGAGGCCATGCGCACGCTCGGCAAGGAACACAACGATTCGGCCTTTTTCATGTCGCTCGTTCAGACGCGCCCAGCCGCCACTATCGCCAACATGGCAATAGTCCTCCTGCGCCAGACGGACTTTCTGCTTTTCCGCCAGCTCGAAGCGCTCGGCAAACGTTTCGTCTCCGACGGCGACCTTCACGAACGGCTCGCAGCCGCCAGGTCTGCGGAACAAAAGCGCGAACTGCTCGGTGCGGCACCACGCTGTCCCCTCTGCGGCAAGCCAATGATCGTCACATTCGCCGAGGGAGGTCCATTGGCAAGACAACCGGTCTGGGGATGCATGGCCCGCGAGCAATGCACCGGTGCTCGCGACTACAAGAGCCGCAAGCCATTGCCCGCAGGCACCCTTCTGCTCGGCTTCCCTTGGCAGAGAGCACAAGCTCAAAAAGCCCTCAATGCACCTAACAACCCTAACGACCTTAAAAACCCTAAAGACCCTAATCACCTTAACAACCCTAACGACCTTAAAGACCCTAAAGACCCTAATCACCTTAACAACCCTAACGACCTTAAAAACCTTAAAGACCTTAAACCCTGCACCGTCATTCTTGCCAATGGCGCACCACCTCAACACCCAATTCCTTGCCAGATTCTCGCCAATGCCCGTCTCCTAATCTGCTGCGACGGGGCGCTCGCTACCGCGAGAGCGCTGGGCCGCGAGCCGGACTTCGTAGTCGGCGACGGCGATTCCATATCCCCAGCCGACCGCCAGTCACTCGGCGACCGCTTCGTCCACGTGCCTGAGCAGGAAACCAACGATCTCGCAAAGGCATTCATATTTGCCTGCCGCAACGCCGCCATGCCCGCACCCATCGCCATCCTAGGCGCCGCCGGCCTGCGCGAGGACCACACTATCGGCAACATCTTCCGCCTCGTCGACTTCACAACCGAGGTGCCAGACACGGTCCTCTACACGGACAGCGGCACATTCGAGGTCCTGCGCGGCGAACGCACTTTTGCGTGCCGCGCTGGAAAAGCGGTATCCATCTTCGCTCCATTCCCAGATACCGCCGTCACCTCGGAAGGTCTGGAATGGCCGCTCGACGGCGTCTCGCTCGTGTCGCTCTGGTCAGGCACGTTGAACCGCACCACAGGCGAGTCCTTCGCCTTGCGTACCGACCGGCCGATACTCGTCTACCGCCCCTACGCGCAGGAATAGTCCGCTACAGCAGCACGGCCTTTGTGGCCGTCTCGCCCTCGTCCCACCACGGCCCCTTGTTCGGGGAGATGCGCGCGATTGGCTTGGTGGTCAGCTGGATGCCGCGCGCCGTGGCGCTGCGCAGCTCCACCACCGGACGCTGCTCGCCTCCCTTGTCGACCATCTCCAGCGGCTCGAAAAGCATCTGGTGTATCTTCTGGTTCTTCGCCGGCTTGAACTTCACGTAGAACTGCTCCGGACAGCCCGCCGCGAAGTAGAGCACCTTGCTCTTCTCCGGCGCGAGGCGGTAGTCCTTGTTGTTGATCATGCCGCCGAACGTGAAGCGCTTGATGTACGCGAAGCCCCAGAGCGGATCCTCGTACACGCACACGAACTCCTTGTCGCGATCCTTCTCCGGACTGAACAGGAACACCTCAAGCAAGTTCTTGTCCACGAAGATCTTGTCCTGGGGCGGCGTCATCTTGTAGCGGCCATCCTTCCACACGAACACGAGCTTGTCCAGCGATGAGCACTTGAACAGCTCGTCTCCGCCCTTCAGGCCAGAGCCGACGAAGTGGTTCTCCTTGTCGTAGCGGATCGTCAACTCGCTCGCCGTGATCGCGCGCACGTCCACTTCCTTGAACGCGTCGACTATGCGCGTGCAGCGCGGGTATTTCTTCGCGTAGATCTTGAGAAGTCCCTTGAGGTACTTCACCACGAACGCGCGGAGGTGGGCGAGGTTGTCCTTCACCTCCGCCTCCTCCTTGACGATGTTCTTGATCTCCTCGCGGTTCTTGTTGATGTCGAACTGCGAGATGCGGCGGATCTTGATCTGCAGCAGACGCTCCACGTCGTCGAGCGTGATTTCGCGGCGAAGCTCCTTGCGGAACGGCTTGAAGCCGTCGATGACGGTCTTCTGCACGCCCTCGTAGGTTGTCTCCTTCTCGATGCGCTTGTAGATGCGCTCCTCGATGAAGATGCGGTCCAGCGTGCGCGCGTGGAAGAGGTCGTCCAGCTCGCCGAGCCTGATCTCCAGCTCGCGCTTCGTGAGGAACATCAGTCGTTCGACGTTCTTCTGCAGGATCTGCGTGATCGTCATCGCGCGAGGACGGCCCGCGTCTAGCACGATCGGACGCGAGGCGATGGACTTCTCGCACGTGGTGAACGCGTAGAGCGCGCTCTTCACCTTCTCCTGCGACTCGCCCGCCTGCAGCTCCAGCTCGATCTGCACGCCCGCGCTGGTGAGGTCGTGTATCTTCCGCACCTTGACCTTCTTCTTGCGGATCGCGTCCTCGATGGAAGCGGAGATGGAGTCCGTCGTCTCGCCCCACGGCAGCTGGGTGATGACAAGCTTCGTCTTCTCGCGCGACTCTATGACGGCGCGCACCTTCACCTTGCCCAAGCCGTCCTGGTACTCGCTCACGTCCATCACGCCGCCCAGCTGGAAGTCCGGGTAGAGCGTGAACGGCTTCTTCTGTATGAGCGCGATCTCCGCCTCGAGAAGCTCTGGGAAGTTGTGCGGCAGGATGGCCGTGGAGAGTCCGACGGCGATGCCGTCCGCGCCCAGCATCAGCAGGAGCGGGATCTTCGCGGGCAGCAGCACGGGCTCCTTGTTGCGCCCGTCGTAACTCGGGACGAACTCCGTCGTCTTGGGGTTGAACACCTCTTTCTTGGCAAGCTCGGCGAGGCGGCACTCGATGTATCGCGATGCAGCAGCGGGCATGCCCGTGAAGAGGTCGCCGAAGTTGCCCTGCCCGTCAATGAGGTAGCCCTTTCCCTTGCCCCAGAGCTTGTTCGCCAGCACCACGAGTGCGTCGCCGATGGAGGCGTCGCCGTGCGGATGGTACTGCATCGTGTGGCCTACGATGTTCGCGACCTTGGTGAAGCGGCCGTCGTCCTTTTCCCACAGCGAGTGGAGGATGCGCCGCTGCACGGGCTTGAGTCCGTCCTCCACCGCCGGGATCGCGCGGGAGCAGATCACGTAGGCCGAATACTGGCGGAAGTTGAAGTCGAACAGGTCTCGCAACGGGCCATGGCCCGTGAGGCCAGCCGTCGCGTGCGCTGGCGTGGGAGGAGGCGGTGGCGGAGGGGGCGGCGGAGGTGCCGCTTTCGGCTTCTCGCCCTCTTCTATGTTCTCGCCGTCTTTCTCGTCTTTGGGCTCGTCTTCCGTCGGTTTATCTTCCTTCGGGGCTGCAAACAGGTCCAGATTGTCGAAAAGGCTTGGCGGCTCGCTCGCCGCATCTTTATTCTTCTTGCTCATCGCGGCTATTATAGCACATTTTCCGGTGGCCCAAAATATGCTATAATCTTGCCCGTCAAACACAAGGAAAGAAGACATGATACTCTCGAAAAAAGCGCTAGTAACCGGCGGTGCCGGGTTCCTCGGTTCGCACCTCTGCCGCCGCCTCCTCGCGGACGGCTACGAGGTCACCGCCCTCGACAACCTCTTCACCGGCACGAAGTCCAACATCTACGACCTCTTCGAGAACCGCCGCTTCTCGTTCGTCCTGCACGACGTCACCCAGCCCTTCTGGGGACAGTTCGACGAGATCTACAACCTCGCCTGCCCCGCCTCGCCAATCCACTACCAGAAGAACCCCGTGGAGACGACGAAGAGCTCCGTCCTCGGCATCATGAACATGCTCGACCTCGCGCTCAAGACGAAGGCCCGCATCCTCCACGATCTACGGCGACCCGCTCGTCCACCCGCAGGTGGAGTCCTACTGGGGCAACGTCAACACCATCGGCATCCGCTCCTGCTACGACGAGGGCAAGCGCGTTGCCGAGACGCTCTGCGCCGACTACGCGCGCGAGTACGGCGTGGACGTGCGCATGGTGCGCATCTTCAACACCTACGGGCCCAACATGCACCCTAAGGACGGCCGAGTGATCTCCAACTTCATCATGCAGGCCCTGCAGAACCAGGACATCACCCTCTTCGGCGACGGTTCGCAGACGCGCTCCTTCCAGTACTGCGACGACCTGATCGAGGCGTTCCGCCGCTACATGTCGCTCGAACGCCCCGCCATCGACGCGTTCATCGCTAAGCACAAACTCGGCGCGGCCGTCATCAACACCGGCAATCCCGGCGAGTACACCATCAAGCAGCTCGCGGAGGAGACCCTGCGCCAGCTGCCGGAGTCGACCTCGAAGCTCGTCTACGGCCCAATGCCGAAGGACGATCCGAAGCGCCGCAAGCCCGACATCACGCTCGCCAAGGAACTCCTCGGCTGGGAGCCGAAGGTTCCCCTCCAGGAAGGCCTCGCCAAGACGATCGCCTACTTCCGCACGCTAGTCAAGTAGGGTTCCGCAGTGCCGGCCGCAGCAAACATACACCTGATAGTGGGCGAGGACGACTATCTCGCCGAGGCTACCGCCCGCAAGATCGTCGAAGCCGCCGTCCCGGCAGACCTGCGCGCCAGCGCCGTGGAGACCATCGACGGCAACGCCGCCAACGAGGAAGCGCAGCTCGCCTCGCTTGCCGCCTGCCGCGCCTCGGTCCAGACGCCACCCTTCCTCGACCCGGTCAAGCTCACATGGTGGCGCGGCGTCAACTTCCTTCCCGGCGGCGGCCGCAACGGCAAGACCACCGAAGCCGTCAGTAACGCGCTCAGGAAGTTCGCGGAGGAACTCGCCGCCAATCCCCTTCCCGGCAACCAGTTCCTCGTCGTCACCGCCACGAAACTGCTCAAGACGAGTATCTTTGCCAAGACCTTCAAGAGCTTCGCGCAGGTCGTGGAATTCGCCGGCGGCGGCAAGAACCGCGACCGCATGGAGTCCGCCCTCTCCAGGTTGCCTGAGCTGGCCGCCGAGGAGAAGCTCTCGTTCGCGCCAGGCGCAGATGCCGCGTTCATCGCCAAGGTCGGAACCGACACGCGCGTCATCGTCTCCGAGCTCGTCAAGATGCGCACGTACCTCGGCACAGAGCGCGACACCGTCACGCGCGAGGACATAGCGGCCGTCGCCTCTGTCGGCGGCGACGAGCCGGAGCTGTGGGAAATCACGGACGCCATATCTCAGCGCAACCCCGCCAAGCTTGTCGCCACCCTCTCCAACTTCGAGGGGAAGAACGGCTTCGGCATTCTCCTCGCCACAGTGGCGGAGAAGTTCTTCCGCGAACTTGTGGTGTACCGCGAAGCCATCGACAACGGCTGGCTCACGCCATACGGCACATGGGCGCGCGACCTGCCGCAGCAGGTGGCCGACGACCTAGACGCCGCCGGCGTCGGCCCTTCCGCCAGCAAGAGTCCGTGGATGACGAAGCGCGCCGCCTCGAACGCACGCGCGTTCACCTTGCGCGAACTGCGCCTTGCGCGCTACAGGATGCTCCAGGCGCGCGAGAAGCTGGTCAGCTCGGCGGCAGACGATTCCGTAGTCGCCTCAGAGCTGCTTCGCGTCATTGCCCGTCCCGCGCGTCCAGCGCGGAAGTGACGGCGGCGGCGAAGGCCGCGAGATCGTCGTAGCGGGCGACCGCAAAGTCGTCGAGCGGCGTCGGCTGGGCGTTGACGATGAAGAGCTTGCCTCCCCTCTGCAACGTGAGGCGCGGCAGACCGGCCGCCGGGAAGACCGTGAGCGACGTCCCCAGCACCAACATCACGTCTGCCCGTATCGCCAGCTCCTGCGAACGCGCGAACGCGATCTCTGGCAGGGACTCTCCGAAGAAAGTGATGTCAGGCTTGTATGCGCCCCCGCACGCGCAGCGAGGCACGTACGGCTCGCCGAGACGCTCCGGCCCGCCGTTCGCCTCTATCATCGCCCTTATCTCGTCGAACGACTTCTCGTCACCGCATCGCCGGCAGTGGTGGAAGATTGGCGAACCGTGCACCTCGTACACGCGCGACGAACCCGCCTTCTGGTGGAGCATGTCGATGTTCTGCGTTATGATGCCGTCAAGCATCCCCGCGTCCTCCAGCCGCTTCAGGGCGACATGCACCGGCCCAGGCGTGAAGTTGCCAAGCCCGTACACTAGCTCGCGGCAACCGCGGTAGTAGACGGCCGGGTCGCGGTCGAACCAGTCGATGTCGAATATCCGCTCCGCGTCAGGATTCTTGTACAGACCCTGAGGCCCGCGGAAGTCGGGAATGCCGCAGAGCGTGCTCACGCCCGCCCCCGTCATCGCCGCAACGCACTTCGCGCCGGCAAGCGCCCTGATCATACGTTCCATGTCTTGCTCCTCGGCTAGCGCACCATCAAAATCGTGCCGAAGTCCGGGCCGAGCATCTTGAGGGTGTAGCGGCTCCACTGCGACCATGCGCCGGTTCCGCCCGTCTGGTAGTGCGGCTCGATCACGTTCCAGCCAGCCTTTAGAACGCCGGCGGCAAATTGAATCGTCTGTGACTGGCCGTTGTCCATGCCGGTCGGGGCATTGAGCACCTCTTCCCCATTCACGTTGATCGTGAACGCAGCAGCGCCGCTATAATGGATGAACGTGAATTCGAACGGATAGTTCTCCGCAAGCTCGGCCGGCAGCCAGAAGTGGAGGCGATTGGAGGGAACTGTGCTCACCACGGCGCGCGTGACGTGCGTCATGTTGCGGTCACCCACGTAGAAGTCCTTCCCCTGCGGATTACCCTCATGGCTGAATTCACCGCCGGTACCGCCGCTGACGAGCGCCCACGAGCCGAGGCGCCCACGAGCCGAGCATCTCGAGCTTGTCGATCGCGAGCGACCCCGTGCCGCCCAGCGTGAGCGTGGCGACGTTCTCGCCCGCATGGACGGCGCCGCCCTTCACGATCCACCACACGTCGTCGCCGGTCGTCACGGCCTTAGCACCGAAGCGCGCCCCGTTGACGGCAAGCGACACCTGGGCGTCCGATCCCGTCACGTCGCCCACGACGAGATGGAACCCTTGGTCCATCCCGTTCCAGTTCGGGGGCGGCGTGAAGCGGAGCGTGAGCGTGCGGTGCGTCGCGTCGAGCGTGCCCGCCATGCCATGCCACGTGTCGCTCACGGTGTAGTCGTAGGAACCTTCGGCGGCGGTCGCGAACTCGCCGGCCGTCCCGTCCGCCGTGCCCACGCCGAACACGGCGCGCGGGTAGCCAAACGCCGCCGCGATCTCATCCTTCGTGAGCACGCGCCGCCATGCGGCGAGCTGCTGGATCGAGCCGGTGAAGTTCTTGATCGCGTTGCCGGCGGAAAGGACGGTGCCCACGCTGTTGCTGTAGCTCCCCCAGTCGCGGAAATCGCTCTCGCCACCCAGCGCGAGCGTCTTGCCGACGAACTTCGCCTGGCTGGTGGCCATCGTGCCGCTCCACGTGCGGATGCCGTGCCGGGAATCGGCCACCGTCACGGTCAGGTGATCCATGCCGTCCGCCTGCGGCGATACCGTCCCGGATGAAATCCTGCAAGCGCTGACAGATCCCGCCGTACTGAAAAGCGCATACAACAGTTCCTTTGAGCGGGTGTGCCTGAGCTACTGGCTCCGCCGGAACCGACCGGATATCTTCAATGGAACATACCTGGACCCGGCGGCATGGCAGTGTACCATGGTCTGGGGCGCTTATGACGGCTTGCCGATCGGGCTGGAAAAGATCGGTGCCGCACTGGGATTGGAGGAGCAGAAGCTGAAGGAAGGCAAAGAGCTGGTCAGGTACTTCTGCAAACCCTGCAAACCGACGAAGGCGAACGGCGGTCGATGCTGGAACCTGCCGGAACACGCGCCGGAGAAATGGGAACTGTTCAAACAATATAACCTGCGTGATGTTCAGGTGGAGCTGGCGATTCAGGACCGGCTCAGCAA
>CACXPT010000017.1 GCA_902769585.1 uncultured bacterium | reverse complement strand
GAAGGTCGTTCCGGGCGGATTCGCCTTCAAGCTCTACACGCTCTCGGCGGAAGACGAGTCGATGCGCATCGTGGGCGTGACCGACTTCACCTGTTGAGGTGGCCGACGAAGACGGAGTTGCCGCCCGTACCGACCCAGAGCGACTTGCGGTCGAACGGGTCGATGGCGAGCGCGGAGACATTCCAGTTCTGGAGGCCTGGGCCGTCCAGATGCGTCCACGTGGCGCCGTCGTCGCGTGAATGGATCACGCCGCCGCCCACGCAATGGTCGTGGTACGGGTGGTCCGTGAGCGACACGAACAGTTCGCCGCCTGAAATCAGCGCCGCATCGCAGAACTTGTCCGAGAACACCTTGCGCCACGTCGCGCCCGCGTCCGTGCTCAGCCATGCGCCGCCTGCGCGGAACGTGCGATCCCGGTACTCGTTGCGCGCCGTGACAAGTATGCGGTCGCCCTCCACTGCCACATCCTTGATCTGTCCAATCGACAACGATGCCGGCGTGAGCCGCCGCCACACTTGGGAGGGTCGCGCTCCTGCGCGACCGGAATCACGGGCGCAATAAATTGCGCCCCTCCCGTCTTTCGCGCCTGCTACGCCTGCGTAGAGGCGTCCGCCGCCGTGCGCGAGCACCCGCACGCGCGGCGCTTCCGGAAACTCCGCCGGGTCAACGCACGCCCAAGTGGCGCCGCCGTCCACGCTCTCGATCAGACCCTTCGGGCTCGCATAGAGAAGGTGGTAGTTCGGCTTACTTCCAAGTACGGTCAGGTCGCGCACCTGCGTGTCGATCCACCCGCTCGCTGCGTTGGTACAGGGCGACCACGTCTTTCCACCGTCCGTGCTTTTCGCCACACAGCCCGAACCGCCGCCGCCCCACGAACCAAATCCGGCCCAGACCGTCATCGGGTCGTCGGGCGCCTCGGCCACGCAGAAACACGAGTTGGAGAACTTGCCGGGCACGCCTGACATCGAACGAGTGAGCGTGCGGCCGTTGTCATCCGTTGTCAAGAGGCCAATGTCGTAGTAGCCGAGGTAGAACTTCCCGCGCCGGTGCCGCGAAGGCGTGACGGAATGGAGGCAGGTCACCTCAAGGCCCGTGCCGACGATCTTGCCGTCGGTCCGTTCCTCCGAATAGCGCTGCGCCCAGGTGACGGCGCCGTCCTCAGTGGTGTAGACCATGCCTGACGTCCCGAACGCGAGGCGCGACGGGTCAATCGGCGAGAGCGACAGGCACATGACGGTCGGCCCCCAGAACTTGAGCCAGCCGGGCCATTCGTCGGGGAAGGCGCGTTTCCAGTTCTGTCCGCCGTCGGTCGTCTTGTAGACGCCCGTGCACCACCAGGTGGCGCCGCCGGTCCAGACGACGTCAGGATTACGCGGATCGACGGCGATGCAGTCCGTCCAGGTGCAGAGGTTGTTGCCGCTGCCCGGCTTGCCGGCGACTTGCTTCAATCCGTTGTTGCGCGCCTGCCACGTGCGGCCGCCGTCGTCGCTGCGATAGACGCCGGCCGACCAGGTTTTCTCCCCGCCGATTTGCATGAGCGTCACGTAGACTATCTTCGGATCCGACGGGCTCCAGGCGAGGTGGCGCGTGCGCAAATGGGATGGCAGGCCGTCGTTGGACGGCGTCCATGTCTCGCCGGCGTCGTCACTGCGGAAGAGGCCTTTGTTTGTTGCCGCCAACATGCGTTTCGCATCGTCGGCGGCAACGGCGAGGTCATAGATGTCGACGTCCTTGGCGAGGCCGCTCTTCACCACCATGCGCCACGTTTCGCCGCAGTCGTCCGAACGCCAGATCTCGCCGCGTGCGCCTTTCCGCGTGCGGGGTTGTCCTACGGCGGCGTAGAGCGTGTTGGGATTGCCGGAGGCGAATACGAACTTCGAGATCTGGACGGTATGTTGACTGTCCGAGATGGGCGGGAGGCCGCTGCGCTTCTCCTGCCAGGTCTGGCCGCGGTCTGTCGTTTTGTAGATGCCGCCGAGCGTGCCGAGGAAGAGGATGTCGGGGTTGGACGGGTGTTCGGCGATCGTCTCGACGTACATGTGCTTGAGGCCGCGGTTGCGCATCTCGTAGTGGCGTCCCGCGTCCTCGGAGACGTAGAACCCGCCCACGTCGCATCCCACGAAGAGACGGTCCTTCGCGTGCCGGCTCCAGAGGATCGACTGTATCCAGCCGCCGCCGCCTGGCCCCACGCTTCGCCAGGGGATGTTCTCAGCTGCCAAGCCCTTGACTCGCTCCGGCAGAGGGTTCGCCATCGCAGTAGAAGGAAATGCCGCCAGTGTCGCGAAGGCGGCAAGTGACACGATTTTGCGAATGTTCATGCGCACATTATATACGACCCCGTTCTGCGTGTCTAGCAGTGTCCAGATTGCGGCTGCACTCGTTCTCGCAGAGACGGCTGCTCTCCATGCCTTGTGATATAATGTCCCCATGCGAAAGACGACAATATGGCTAGCGGCGTGTGCCGCGGCCGCAGGCGCATGCGCGGGCGTGCGCGAACAGTTTGCGAATCCGCCTCCGGAATCGCGGCTGCAGGCGTGGTATCACTGGACCACCACCGGCATCACGGACGAGTGCCTCGCCGCCGACCTGAAGGCGATGGGCGAGCTGGGCGTGGGCACGGCCCACGTGTTCATGCCGGGCCAGCGGGAACTGCCGCCCGGCACGCAACCTCTTTCCGAGGAGTGGTGGAAGCGTTGGGAGACGGCCATCCGCGAGGCGAAGAAAAACAATATCCGTCTTGGTTTCCACAACTGTCCCGGCTGGTCGTCCTCCGGCGGCAAGTGGATCAAGCCCGAAGATTCGATGAAGGTGCTCGTGGCAGCGGCGACGGACGCGGAGAGCCTTGACAAGCCCGTGAAGCTCGCGCAGCCTGCCGCCCAGCACGGCTTCTACCGCGACATCGCTGTCTACGCATTTCCGATCGAGAAGCCCACCGTGCCGGAGAAGGTGACGGGCGATTTCACGGCAGACTTCGAGGCATTCCGGTGTGGCAAGAAGTCGCTCGCGCTGCCGACGGCGCCGACAGACAAGGGCGGAATGGTCACGTTCGAGTATGCGCGTCCCATTGCGCCCACATCGCTAGTCACATGCTGGAACGAGTCGCAGTTCTACCTCGATTTGGAGGTGTCCGCCTCGGTCGACGGCAAGGCGTGGACGACGCTCGCAAAACGCGGCTACCGTCTTTACAACTGCCAGCTGACGCCAAAGGTGCTGCCGCTCGCGAAGTGTACGCTCAGCCGCTTCTTCCGCATCAAGGTGACGCCAGTCAAGCCGCCGCCGTGGGTGGGGTTCTGCCGCCGCTCTCTCGCGTCCGCTGAGTTCACATCCCTGCCGCTCGTGAGCGATATCGACGACAAGAACGGCGCTTCCGTGGAGATTGGATATCGTCCGCCCAGCGACCCTGCCGCGCCGGGAATCGCCAGGGATGCGATCCTTGACCTGACGAAATATTTGCAAGACGACGGCACGTTGGATGCGGTCGCGCTGAAGCGCGACCCTCCCGCGCAAGGGCGTTGCTGGCGCATCCTGCGCGTGGGCTACACTACCTCGGGCAAGAAGTGCGCGCCCGCGCCGGGAAACGTGTGCGGGCTGGAGTGCGACAAACTCTCGAAGAAGGGGCTGGACGCCCACTGGCCGCACATGCCGCACAAGATGATCAACGCGCCCGGCGGGAAGGGCACCGTCGCCGTGGCGATCATCGACTCGTGGGAGGTCGGCGGGCAGAACTGGACCGAGGAGTTCCCTGCGGAATTCGCGCGTCGGCGCGGCTACGACATCCGTCCGTGGCTACCCGCGATGGCAGGCTACACGGTTGGCACGGCGGGAGAGACGGCGAAGTTCCTCTTCGACGTGCAGTGGACAGTGGCCGACCTGATGGCGGAGAACTACTACGACTACTTCGCCGAGCTGTGCCATCGCGAGGGCGTGAAGGCCGCGACGGAGAGCTACGGTGGTCCGTTCGACAACCTGCGCTGCTTCGCGTCGACTGACATCCCTACCGGCGAGTTCTGGCTCGGACGCGATCCGCACGATTCGCCGCGCATCGCCTCGTCCGCGGGCCACCTGCACGGCCGCACGCAGATAGCGGCCGAGGCGTTCACCACCGAGGCGAAGGAGGGCCGCTGGCAGATCACGCCGCACGAGCTGCGCGTGAACGGCGACCGCGGCTGGCTCGACGGCATCTCGCAGCTGGTGTACCATTCCTACCTGCAGCAGCCGTTCATGAACGTGCAGCCCGGCTTCTCGCTCGGTCGCCACGGTACCCAGTTCAACCGGAACACCACCTGGTGGCCGGAGGGGAAGTGGTGGGCCGAGTACGTCCATCGCGGACAGTTCCTGCTCCAGAGCGGAGAGCCGAAGGCGGACGTGCTGATCCTTGCGGGCGACGGCACGCCCAACAGGAACGATTACCAGTCCGAACTCGTGGAGGCAGGCTACAACTACGACCGATGCGGCGTGGCGGATTTGCAGCGGTTGATCACGGTCGCGCAGGAGCGCGACCCTCCCGCTTTGGCGGTTGCGCAGGAGCGCGACCCTCCCGCTTTGGCGGTCGCGCAGGAGCGCGACCCTCTCGGGAGGGTCGCAACTTGTTGCGACCGCGCCGGTGGTTGTGGCGTGGCGATGCCGGGGCGGTTGCCGTATGAGGTGCTGTGGCTGGGCGAGGAGCGGTACCTCACATGCGCGACGCTGCGCAAGGTGAAGTCTCTGCTGGATGCCGGCGCACGCGTGGCGGGCCTGCGGCCGCAGGACACGCCAACGCTTTCGGACGATCCGGCAGAATGGCGCGGACTTGTCGATTCCATCTGGTGCGGACGCTACGCGAACCTTAAGGCGGCTGACAATTCGCTTGCGGCGGTTAGGGCGTTCGGCGTGTGTGCGCCCGTCGAATCGGGCGGCGCGCTGAAGGCGCTGCGGCGCGTGATCGAGGGGCGTGATTTCTATTTCGTCGTGAACGGAAAGAAGACGGCATTCGACGGGATGGTGTCATTTGCGGGCAAGGGTCGTCCCGAACGGTGGGATGCGAAGAGCGGAAAGATCGAGCCGTTGCCGTGGTATGAGGACGAGGCTGGGCGAGTGAAGGCGAAGGTCGCGTTGCGTCCAGACGAGTCGATGTTCGTGTCGTTCGGCGAGCCGAAGGAAGGGGAAAAACCATTGCGGTCGCGCAGGAGCGCGACCCTCCCGTATGGAGAGCCGCCGTCTCGGCGGCTCATGGACCTCTCGACGTACTGGGCGGTGACGTTCTTTACCGGCAAGAACGCGCCAGACGCGCCGCGTCAGTTCATGATGCTGACGGGGTGGAACACGTCGGAGGACGAAAAGCTCAGATACTTCTCGGGCCGTGCGATGTACGAGAAGCGCATCGACCTCTCGTCCGTGCATGAGCCGTGCGAGCTGGACCTTGGCGATGTGCGCGAACTTGCGAACGTGTGGGTGGACGGACAGTTCCTCGGCTGCCTGTGGGAGGCGCCGTATCGAGTGGAGCTTCCGGCTTCGGCGCTGGGCAAGGTCGGGCGACGCGATCGCGCGCAAGCGCGGCGCGGCGGAGCCGAAGAGCAAGTATGGCGTGCCGCAGTGGGTGCTGGACGACAAGCCGGACTCCGGCACGGGCATCTACACGTGGATGAACTGGATGAAGGGCTGGACGGCGGAAGACAAGCCGCGCCCGGCCGGTCTCCTCGGACCAGTCCGTCTGCTGGGCAATGGAAAATAGAAATGATATAATATTGCCCGTTCGCGGAGCGAAAGGACTGCAATGGACATAAAGCTGACGGAAAAGTGCTTCAAGGGAATGTATGGCGCATATGCTGCCATGTTCACGCCTTACGACAAGAAGGGGCGCGTCGACGAGGAAACGATCGCGCGGATCATCGAGTATGGGCTGAAAGGCGGGCTGAAGGGGTTCTACCTTACTGGCACCACCGGCGAATGGTGGCTGCTCTCTGTTGAGGAGCGCAAGCAGCTGATGAACGCGGCCGTGAAGGCGATGCGTGGGCGGGGCAAGCTCATAGCGCACGTGGGCGCGAACAACACAGACGACTCGGTGGAGCTCGCGCGGCACGCGGCGGCGATCGGCATAGACTGGGTGAGTTCCGTGGCGCCGCAGCTCTACCGCACTTCGTTTGACGCCACGATGTACCACTATCGCCGCATCTCCTCGGCTACAGACCTGCCGTTTATGATCTACTCGTTCGGCTCGGCGCTCGTGCCGGAACGCGACATCCGCTTCTTCGATCTCCCCAACGTGAAGGGCATGAAATACACGGGCCGCGACTACTATGCCGCCCAGCGCCTCAAGCGGAAGCTCGGCAAGGAGACCATCTGGTTCGCAGGATGCGACGAGCAGCTTCTGTGCGGGCTTGCGCTCGGCAACGTCTTCTCCGGCGGCATCGGCACAACGTACAACATCATTCCCGCGCACTTCGCGAAGATCTGCGCGCTGGCAGCGAAAGGCGATTTCCGCGCTGCCGCAAAGTGGCAGGATGAGGCAAACCGCGTCGTTGAGCTGATGATCGAAAGCGACAACTGGAGCTACCGGAAGGCCATGATGAAGTTCGTCGGGATCGACTGCGGACCATATCGTCCGCCGTTCGAGCCGCTGACTTCCGCCCAGTACGCGGCCTATGCCCGTCGTTTCGCAGCGCTCGGCATAGCGAAGCGCAACCAGGCGCTCTAGCGCTGCGAGTGGGAAATGTTTTTTCACGGTTGACGATGCAGGGGAGAGCATGATATAATCTCCGCGTTTCTACAAATAGAATCACTTGCGAGACGTGAAGACGGATGGACAGATGCCGCGGCTGAAGGTTTGCGGAATAAACGATGTCGAGTTCGCCCGGGCGGCAGATGTCGCCGGCGCGGACTATCTCGGCTTCATCTTCGAGGTGTCGAGTCCGCGCTGCGTGACTGAGCAGCAGGCGGCGGCAATCGCAGGCGAGCTGTCTCGGCGCGTGCGCAAGGTCGGGGTCTTCGTGCGGCAGCCTGTCGAGGAGATAGTGGAGACGATGTGGCTTGCCGGGCTTGACGTGGTGCAGCTGCATCGGGTGGCGACGGAGGAAGAGGTTGCTGCCTTGTGGGAGGCTGGTTTCGAGACTTGGACGCTCGACGGCGGCGCCGACGGAGATGCGGTGGTGATCGACTCGCCGCGTGGCGGCGGATCTGGGACGCGAAGCGACTGGAGCCGCGTTGCGGCGGCGCACGGGCGCGGCGTGCGGGCCGTGCTCGCGGGTGGTCTGGGCGCGGACAACCTGGCAGATGCTGCCGCAACGGGCGCGGACGTGCTGGACGTCAACAGTTCGCTCGAGACGGCGCCGGGCCTCAAGTCAATCGAAAGGCTCAACGAACTTTTCGCGAGGACAAGGACATGAAAAAAGAAGCACACTACGGAATATACGGCGGACAGTATGTCGCCGAGACGCTGATGACGCCGCTCCTGGAGCTGGAACGCGCGTATGCGGAGGCCAAGGCCGATCCCGCGTTCCAGGCCGAGTTCGCGGAGCTGCTGAGGGACTACGTGGGGCGGGAGAGTCCGCTCACGTTCGCGCGGCGGCTCTCTGAGCATCTGGGCGGCGCGCGCATCCTGCTGAAGCGCGAGGACCTGAACCACACAGGCGCGCACAAGGTCAACAACGTTCTCGGACAGGTTCTGCTGGCGCGGCGGATGGGCAAGAAGCGTCTCATCGCGGAGACGGGCGCTGGCATGCACGGCGTGGCGACGGCCACGGCTGCCGCGCTCTTCGGGATGCCTTGCGAGGTGTACATGGGCTCCATAGACGTGGCTCGCCAGGAACCGAACGTGGAGCGCATGAAGATGCTCGGCGCGACGGTGCATGCCGTCGAGGAGGGGAGCGCCACGCTGAAGGACGCGATGAACGAGGCGATACGCGACTGGACGAGCCATCCCGAGGAAACTTTCTATGTGATCGGCACGGTGGCAGGCCCGCACCCGTATCCGCTCATGGTGAAGGACTTCCAGAGCGTAATCGGCAAGGAGGCACGTCGTCAGTGCCTGGAGAAGTACGGCAAGTTGCCCGACCAGGCGATCGCCTGCGTCGGCGGCGGCTCGAACGCGATGGGCCTGTTCGCTGGGTTCCTCGACGATCCTTCCGTGAAGCTCGTTGGCGTGGAGGCCGGCGGCAAGGGACTCGCCACGGGCGAGCACGCGGCCTCGATCAACGGCGGCACGGTGGGTGTGCTGCACGGGTCCAAGACATACCTTCTCCAGACGCCGGACGGTCAGATAATCGACACCTACTCGATCTCCGCAGGATTGGACTATCCGGGAGTCGGTCCTGAACACGCATACCTCGCTGACAGCGGCCGAGCCGAGTACACGACCATCAATGACGACGAGGCTGTGGCGGCCTTCGACGCGCTATGCCGCTTCGAGGGCATCATCCCCGCGCTGGAGTCTAGCCATGCCGTAGCCGAGGCGATCAAGCGCGCGCCGTCCCTCCCGAAGGACGCCATACTGCTCGTGAACCTCTCCGGCCGCGGCGACAAGGACCTTCACAGCATCTTCAAGTACAAGAAAGAACACGCGCAATGAACCGCATTCAAAAACTCTTTGCAAAGACCCGCGCCGAGGGGCGCGGCGCATTCGTCGCCTACCTCACGATGGGCGCGCCCACCCTTGAAGCGAGCGTCGCCGCAGGCGACACGCTACTCTCCAACGGCGCGGACATTCTGGAGTTAGGCGTGCCGTTCTCGGATCCGATGGCCGACGGGCCGGTCATCCGCGCGGCTGCGCGCACGGCGCTTGAGAACGGCGTCAATCTGGCTCAGATACTGAAGGCTGTGGGGCAGCTGCGAGCTAAACATCCTGACGCTCCGCTCGTGGTGTTCTCCTACTACAACATCATCTACAAGTATGGTCTCGAGCGCTTCGCGGCAGATGCTGCGGCGGCTGGAGCGGATGCTGTGCTGGCGGTGGACGTGCCGCTTGAGGATCGCGAAGAGATCCTGGACGTGCTGCGTCCGCACGGTCTCACGCTCGTACCGCTAATCGCGCCGACGACGGGGCTGGACCGTATCAAGGAGATTGCGGCGGGCATGGAGGATTCCTTCCTCTATGTGGTGACCGTGAAGGGGACGACAGGTGTTCGCAGCGAACTGCCGCCCGATCTTGCGGCACGCCTCTCTGCAATCAAGGCGGCGGTGAATGTGCCTATCTGCGCCGGGTTTGGCGTGTCCACGCACGCTCAGGCGGAAATGATCTCAAAGGCGGCCGACGGCTACATCATCGGCAGCGCGCTGATGCGAGTCCTGACGGATAGCGCCGATCCGACCGCCGCGCTCGCCGCATTCGCAAAAGAAGTCACTGGTGCCACGAGGTAGGACTTGAATTAGGAGTTGTTTGGCCTGACAATCGCCTTGACGGGAGCGCGTTTCTCAATATTGCGAATTGTCAAGACCAGATTCTCACCTGTGAGATTGATCAGGCCTGCTCCCACCTCTCCGTGGAAGGTGCTGCCGTCCTTGCGGTGGCACCGGGCGGAGATCAGTACGCGACGGTTGCCGTGGAGGCCACTTTTCATTTTTGCGAAAATCTGCGGGGTTATGCCTGGGATAAGCATTCCCACGGGTTCGTCCCATAGCTCTTCACGCGAATGGCCGAGAATTGACGGTACCCGCTCGTTGCAATCTACCACGTGTCCGTTGTCGTCAAGGATCAGCACGGCATCGTAGATCGCGTTCATCATCTGGTAATAGAGCGCTTTCTGTCCTTGTTTTGGACGCATAGGCACCGAAGGGGCGGCCTTGGCTGGGGCGGCGGCAGGGACGCTCGCGGCGGGCATGCTGCCAGACGGAGACGAAGGAGCAGCTTCTGCAAGCTGCTCGACGGGTATGGCGGAACCTTCCGCCTTTTCGCTTGCGGCCGCTTCAGTGTTTTGTTTTCTAAACCACAGTTTCATGTGACAATTCCTTTTGCTAATGGAGATTACAGCAGAATCAATGCCACCCCCATGGATGCTCTTGGCATGGGATTTGCTTCAATCAGTTCCAGCATTGGACAATTTGGGAGACGAATGATGGAAGAGGCACCAAAGAAGCGGGCATATACAAAGAGTCGGTTGATAAAGGAACTGGCATTTCGGGCTGGGATTTCCCAGCGGCAGTCGTGCGCTGCGCTAGAGGCGATCATCGAGATCGCCTATCGCGAGGCGCGAGCGAACTATTTCATATTGCCAGGGCTTTGCAAGTTTGACGTTGTGCGTCGGGCGCCACGTACTGTCCGCAATCCAATGACTGGCGAAAAGCTGGTGCTTCCGGAGCGGGATGCCTTGCGCGTGGTGTTGTCTAAGCGAGCCAAGGAAACTGTCGCTCCGCGCGTGACGCCTTTGACCGAGACTGCATATGCTGCGCTTCTCGCTGAGAAGGCAGCCGCCGAGGATGCTGCTCGCACGGCTGCTGAAGAGGCGGCCCGTCAGGCGGCCGAGGAAGAGACCGCCCGTCTGGCTGCTGAGGAGGCGGCTCGCAAGGCGGCCGAAGAAGCTGCGCGGAAGGCGGCTGAAGAGGCTGCCCGCAAGGCTGCCGAGGAAGAAGCTGCTCGTCAGGCTGCGATCTTGGCTGCGCAAAAGGCGGCCGAGGAAGAGGCTGCCCGCAAGGCGGCCGAGGAGGCCGCGCGCAAGGCGGCTGAAGATGCAGCCCGGCGAGCGGCTGAAGAGGAGGCTGCGCGTAAAGCGGCGGCGGAGGCGGCACGGAAGGCGGCCGAGGAAGAGGCGGCGCGGAAGGCGGCCGAGGAAGCCGCTCGCTTGGCGGCGGAGGAGGCGGCACGGAGGGCCGCCGAGGAAGAGGCGGCCCGTCAGGCGGCCGAGGAAGAGGCTCGCCAGGCGGCTGCGGAGGCGGCGCGGAAGGCTGCCGAAGAGGCGGCGCGGAGGGCGGCCGAGGAAGAGGTGGCGCGGAAGGCGGCCGAGGAGGCGGCGCGGAAGGCGGCCGAGGAAGAGGCAGCGCGGAAGGCGGCCGAGGAGGCGGCGCGTCTCGCAGCGGAAGAAGAGGCACGTCGAGCGGCCGAAGAAGCCGCCCGGCGCGAGGCGGAAGAGGCATCCAGGCGGTTGGCCGAAGAGGCTGCGCGCAAGGTCGCCGCAGCAGAAGCGGCGCGCAAGGCGGCGGAAGAGGAGGCTGCGCGCAAGGCCGCGGAGGAAGAAGCTGCCAGGAAGGCCGCAGAGGCGCAGGAACCTGATGCCGACGGATTCGTCGAGACCGCCATCACCGGCGATAATGCAATCTCCTTCAAGTGCACCACGTGCGGGCAGGAGATCATCGCGCCCGGCGAAGCGGTAGGCTATGAGGCCGAATGTCCGGCTTGCGGAGCGATCCTGCTTGTGCCTTCAGCATCGGAGCCGGGAACCACGTACGCTAACGACGGCAGGGGCGAGCAGAAGGAAGTAGTCTCCGTCCAGGAGATCGAGGACCTCAATCCGGCCCAGCTCAAGAGCCGCACCATCCGCATCGACGCGCTTATGTTCGACGAGGAGGTCAACACGACACCTTCTGTGGACGACAAGCTCTCCGATGCGATGAAGAGCCGCACCATGCGGATCGATCTGCCAGACGAGTTCTGATTTAAGGTTAAAAGATTAAAGGGTTAAAAGATAAAAGGTTATGTGTGGGGGGCCTTTTAACCTTTTCTCTGGCGTAGCCAAAGGATAAGCAAAATTAAGGCAATTATAGCCACGATCCCCAGGCGGACTTGGCGGAAGGTGGCTTCTGGGTCTGAAGGCGGCGGGGGCAGTTCGGGCTGGATGGTTTGCACCATAGTTTCGGCTACGGGCTGATTGTCAAGGTCGGATGTCGTCGGCTGCTGCGCGAGGAGTGCTGGATGGATCTCGCGTCCCTCGGCGATTGCCTTTGCCAGGGCCTGACCTTCCTCCACGTCGCGCAGCTGCTGCTCAACCTTCAGGGATATGTCTTCGTTTGCCTCGATCATGATCGTATAGAAGTAATTTCCGATTTTAAACCCTGCTAATTTGAAATCTCGCGCCAGGATAGGGTCTGGGGGGGCTGGGAGGCGTCCATCGGCAGGCCGATGTTGCCGTCGAAGCCGGAAAAGAGACGGTGGTCCCAGTTGATCTTGAGTGCACCAGAGTAGATCATTGCCTCGTTGCGGCAAACAAGTGAACCGTTTATGGTACAGTTGCCGATATGTCCGATTATGCCGTGGTTGTTGTACATGACCGCATCGATGCGCGTGATGGTCGGCCTGTAGCTGGAGCCGCCGTAACTGGAAGTCTGCGTGTCGCCGCAGAGGTACTGGATGATCTTGTCTGGGCATACGGACTCGTAATAGCGGCGCGTCTGGGCATCGGCAATGGTCGTTGTAGTCTTTTGCACGCGGCGGCCGTTTTCGTAAACCCATTCCGTCTTGGTGCTGACTTCCACCTTCTTTCCTCCGTCCTTCTGCGTGTAGTCGCCGCAAAACACCGATTCGTCAGACGTCCAGCCGTACTCCCTCGTGCGTGGATAGCCGATCGTGTTGTCGGATTCGTCGCATCTGTACTGCTGGACATATGGTCCGTTCTTGAGGTAGTACTGGAGTCCGTTGGAGTTGTTCGCGCCGAGCCAGGAGGAGAGGGTATAGTCGCCCATGACGATGTTCCCCTTGGCGGCGAGGCCGAGGAAGTCCTTATTGGCGTTGACCTTTTCTGTGGCGGTGGGGGTCGTGTCGGGATGGTTCCAGCTGGGGGGATTGACATACTTGATGTCGCCTGCTATGTGGATGTTGCGTCCGGAATAGATGGTTCCCTGTCCCTTGACATAGCCTTTTATGATGACGTCCGAATCGACGACGACGGGTCCGTCAAGGATGATCGGATTGGCTTGGGTGCCTTCGATGACGAGCGCGCCCTTGTCAGAAAGGGTCGACTTGCCAGACGGGCCGGCGCCGCTGTAGTGGGCGTTGATGGTGCCTGGGGAATACGACGTGACGTTGCCGCTCGCGTCCAGCTTGTAGGCGATGCCGCCGGATATCTTGCCGCCAGTTTCCTGGGCGTATGTGACGTACTCGCCCAACTCGGAGATGTATGGCATCGTGAGCTCGTCCTGGAAGGGATGGAGCCGTTCGGTGACGGAGAAGGTGGGGTCGTAGCCGCCGCCGTAGTAGTCTCCGCCACGATATGCTGGGGTGGTGGGGCGGGCAGAATTGCCGCAGCTGCTCCAGTAGGTGTTGAGATCCTGCATCTTGCCGGTGTTTTCGATGGAGCCGATGACGTTCAGCTCGTCGTTCTTGGCGGCGTATGCGTGTCCGTTGACCGTACAGCCAGAATCGAGGTAGAGGTTGCCGTTCGCACGCACGTCGCCGTTGGCGGTGATGGCGCTGCCCTGGAACCAGCCGTAGTTGTTGACGAAGTAGGCGTTGTCGAACACGCGCGAGCGCATGAGCGCGAAGCGGACGCGTTCCTCGATGGTGGAGGACGATGTCGTGCCGCCAGGATTCTGGCGCGTTGCTGTCGCGCGTATGGTCAAGACGGCCATGGGCTGGTTGGCGACGCGTCCGGAGTGGTGGATCACGGGTGTCACCACGCAGCCGTTGATGTTGGTCGAGGCGGGAAGCGTCACGACGGTGCCAGATCCAATGGTCGATGGCGAGCCTGACGAATAGCTGTTGAACCAGGAGAAGGCATTGCCGCTCATTAGTCCTACCCTGGCCGTGCTGCCGGAATAGGAGTAGAAGCCCTTGTAGATGCGCTGCTTTGCGGACTCGATCGCAGACTGCGCGGCGAAGCGGCACGCGGAATTGCCGAGATGGACGGCTGTCATGCGCGTGGTGAAGGATACGTAGCTCAGCACGGCGGCGATCGCGATCGAGCAGACGAACATCAGGATGATGGCTGTCGGCAGGATGAATCCGTATTTTGGAGAAGTCTTCTTCATGGCGGTTCTCCTCATTGCGGCAGAAGGATCCAGGACGTCTGGCGGACGGAATCCTCGACGGGGCTGCCGAGTTCCAGCCTGATGCGCGGCAGGTCGACGGTCTGGGACCAGTCCTGCATTTGAAGGAAACCGCTGGGAGCGAACCATTTCAGGTTGACCGCCGTGTGCGGAAGCCTCTCGTTGAAGAAGTTGTTCTCGCGCCAGACGAGCCGGATGCGGTCGGGCTTGTCGTTGGCGGCGTCGCTGTCGAGCGTGGGCCAGGTCATGGTGATTGAGGCGGCGTCGGCGATGGCCCTGCCGGTGAGGAGCCCGCTGTTGAGCCCGGGGCCGGCGCGGAAGAGGAGCTTGTCGCGCAGCTCGCGCATTGCGAGGGTGGATTCCGCCTCGGCGATTGTGATGCGGAACATCTTCTGGCAGAAGAGGAACATGCCGACGAGCGCGAGCATCACGATCGTGGCGATGGACGAGGCGACCATCGTCTCCATGAGCGTGAAGCCGGATCTGTCGGTGCGTGCAACCATGTCAGTTCGTAGTCCTTGGAATGTTGCATCGGAAAATCTCGTTCGAGATGGTGTACTGGCCTTCAGGTCCGTATCTCAGCGTGACAGTGAGCAGTTTGCCGTCGCCGTCGTTGTTGGCGTTGATGAGCGTGACGTACTCGCGGTAGGCGTAGGACGGCGGGTCGTCCAGCGAGGCGGAACGATAGGGGGAATTGCTGTCGCTGGTGTTCTTTTCCTGCACGAGCTGTCCTGCGGTGGATCTCATCTGATCGTAGTCGCCGTAGAACTTTCGCCACAGGAGATCAAAGGCGACGTTGTCCGCCCGAAGCATCTCGGCGTTCTCGTGGGCAACCTTTCCGGCGACGATGAAGGCCTCCAGCGTGGCGAGTACGGCGATCGCGGTCAAGGCTCCGGCGAGCATGACCTCGAGAAGCGTTACGCCGGCGCGCGCAGCCATTCTGTCGCCGGAGATGCGCATGGCTAGTCTCCTCCTGGCGCTGGAACGTTGGCAGGTTCATCAAGCGTCGCCTCCGAAAAGAGGCGGTCAAGCGTCGTCTCCATTGTCCGCGGGTTGGCAATGTAGAAGCGGCAGGGAGCACCGGCGGCAGACTCGACCTGCTTCTTGAGGGCATCGTCGAAGGGATTGAGAGTGGCAACAAGCAATGTGTCGCCTAACTTGGCGAACGGCAGCACGCCGCGAACACGCACTATGGAGTCGGGGAGGTTCAGCGACAGCTCTTCGACGGCGGGGAACGCCTCAAGCGGGATAGGCGGTGCGCCAGTCTCGTCCGCAAGAAATGCGGAGACTGCCTCGGCGGTGGCAGTGTTCTCTTTCTCTATTTCCGAGAGGGTTGAGACAAGGAAGCATCCTGGCACGTCTGCAAGCGCCGTCAGTCGATCCTGAATCGCGTCCGCTGTAGCCTCGTCGATAACCTTGCTCTCCGCGAGGTGGCGGGCAAGCTTCTTCTCTGCCTTGATGGCGATATACACGGCTGTGGTGGTCTTGTTGCCGGTAGCAGGGGTTGCGGCGTCTTCCTTGGGCGGTTCGGCAGCCTGCTTGGGACGCTGGGCGGCGCGGATTCGCAGGACTGCGGCTCGTGCATCTGGTTCGGTGTATTTCTCCAGCTGTTCGACAAGCTTTTCCGCCTCCTCGAAGTCTTTTTCCTTGAGGAGGACTCCGGCATACGAGACGAGCGCCCGACGTTGCTTCTCCGGCTGGCCGATTTGCCCGTATGCAACGCACAGGAACTGCAGCGTGACACGGTCGTCAGGCGTCAACTGCAGCATTTTCTCGAAATAGGCGATGCCTTCTTCAAGTTTCGGGTCAAATTTTTGAGTCTCTGCCATGGTTAGTTAGGTGTTTTGGAAGTTTAAAAGTTTAAAAGATTAAAAGGTTAGAAGGTTAAAAGTTTGGTGATTTTGATGGTGTTCCTATGTATGATTAAAGCAGAAGACATGCCAATGCATGGCATGGTTTCTGCTAGTCTACTAGTGATGCCAATCATTCTTCCCATAAAGAAATCCCGTGCGCGCTTCGCAAGCTTTTCGGATGCGCTGTTGAAGTTTAACGTCATTTCGTCTGACAAGCTTACGGTATTCGCCGAGCAGGCGCATCAGGACAAGTTGCCGCTAGAGCGCTATCTCGTCCAGAAGAACCTGGTCGATCCCGCCGCTTTCACGCTGGCGGCGGCGGCATACCTGAACATGCCGCCGCTGACGTTGCCAGAGAACTTCTCCATCCCGAAGGAACTGACTGGATCCAAGCCGCTGGACTTCTGGATGAAGGCGAAGGCGGTACCGGTGATGAAGCTTTGCGGACGGCTCACGATCGCGTTCGCGGACCCGTTCGACCTGCCGTCGCAGGAGGAGGTGTCTCGTGCGGCGGGCGGGCGCATCTGGTCGTGCGTGGCACCCGAAAAGGACGTGATGGACGCCCTGGGACGCCTGAAAGTCCAGGAAGATGCGGCCAACCCTGCTCTCGCGATGGAAAACATCATGAAGGGGCAGGACACCGAGATCGAGTTCTCGTCCGCAGAGGAGAAGGAGGACGCGATCGATGCCTCGGCGGAATCCGCTGGCGAGGCGCCTGTCATACGCATGGTCAACACCATGATGATCGAGGCGCTGAAGACGAAGGCGTCCGACATCCACTTCGAGGCCGGCGAAAAGACGTCGCGCCTGCGCTACCGCATCGACGGCGAGCTGGTGGAGCGTCCTGCTCCGCCCAAAGCCCTGCATTCGGCGGTAGTTTCGCGCATCAAGATCATGTCTAACCTCGACATCGCCGAGCGCCGCAAGCCGCAGGACGGGCGCTTCAAGGTGAAGGCCTTGAAGAAGGAGGTGGACGTGCGCGTCTCCATCCTTCCAACCGTACACGGCGAGAAGGTCGTGATGCGTATCCTCGACAAGGCGAACCTGGCGCCGGGCCTCGCGTCGCTCGGCCTCGACGAATATGCCTATAAGGCCATGAAGTTCGCGATCGAGCAGCCACATGGTATTATCCTCGTGACCGGTCCGACGGGATCGGGCAAGACGACGACGCTCTACTCCTGTCTGCAGGACCTTAACCAGCCGAACGTGAACATCGTCACGGCCGAGGACCCGGTTGAATACGAGCTGGCGGGCGTGAACCAATGCCACGTGAACGTGGCGCAGGGGTTGACGTTCGCCGGTATCCTGCGAAGCGTGTTGCGTCAGGACCCGGACATCGTGCTCGTGGGCGAAATCCGCGACAACGAGACCGCAGACATCGCGGTCAAGGCGGCCTTGACAGGGCACCTGGTGCTCTCGACGCTCCACACCAACGACGCGTGCGGTGTCATCCCGCGACTTATCGACATGGAGGTGCCGCCGTTCCTGCTGGCCAGCTCGCTTATCCTTGCGCAGGCGCAACGTCTTTTCCGCAAGCTGTGTCCGTTCTGCCGCCAGCCGGTGGAGGTCAACATGGAGCTTCTGGAGGCGAATCGCGTTGATCCAGAGCCGTTCGAGGGTGTGCAGATATACGGGCCTGGCGGATGCCCCAAATGCCACAACTCCGGCTACAAGGGGCGCGGGGCGTTCATGGAGGTGCTGCCGATCTCGAACGCCATACGCGGCATAATAGAGAGGGGAGGCAACGCGGAGAAGCTGAGGGAGCTGGCGCTTCAGGAGGGCATGGTGTCGCTGAAGGAAGCCGGGATGCGCAAGGTCCGTGCCGGCGTCACCTCCCTTGAAGCGGCATTCGAAGTCACAGGAGGCGAATAGCCAATGGCTGGACGTGTCATCAAAGTCAAAAGGGCCAAGAAGCTTGCGGCGACGCAGGTTATTCCGTTCTCGCGCCAGATCGCGTCGATGCTGGGGGCTGGCATGTCGATCCTTTCGTCTATCATGACGCTGGAGGAGCAGTGCGACGACCCGGAGTTCAAGAAGGTGCTGAGGCATCTGCTGGACGTGATTGAGCGGGGAGAGCCGCTTTCGGCGGGACTGGCGGATTTTCCGCAGCTGTTCGACGACATGTACGTCAACATGGTGGTGGCTGGCGAGCAGTCTGGCCAGTTTGCGCCGGTGATGCGACGGCTTTCGATCATCCTCGCGTCTGCATCGCGCCTGCGCAAGAAGGTGAAGAGCGCGATGACGTATCCTGCGGTGATCATGTCGATCGCTCTTCTGATGTCGGCAGGCTTGATCCAGTTCGTGGTGCCTGTCTTCGCGGAAATGTTTTCAGGATTCGGCAAGGATCTGCCTTGGTTGACGCAGAAGCTTGTTGATGTATCGGATTTCGTAAAGGCGTGGTGGTACATAATTCTTCCAATCGTCATGGCGTTGGTGTGGCTGTTTCGGCGGTGGAAGAAGACGAAATCTGGGCGGCGGCGCTTCGACGAATGGATGCTCAAGATGCCGATTTTCGGCCAACTAAACCAGAAGGCCAGCATCGGACGTTTCTGCCGCCTGCTCGCCCAGATGATCGCGGCCGGCGTACCCATCCTGAAGTCTCTGAAAGTGGTGGCAGGTTCCATCGGCAACACGGTGCTGGAGCAGGCCATTCTGGCGGCACGTCTCGAGGTGGAGCAGGGCAACCAGCTCAGTCCATCCCTGGAGGGAAAGCCCTATATGCCTACGCTGATGGTTCGCATGATAGCCGCTGGCGAGAAGGCGGGCAAAGTTGAGGATATGCTCGATTCCGTAGCGGATGCCTATGATGAGGACGTCGAGTTGATGCTCGGGACGCTCACGTCCCTCATGGAGCCTTTCCTGATGGTGTTCCTTGGTGCCGTCATCGGCACGATCGTGCTTGCGATGTTCCTGCCGATCTTCAACCTCGGCTCGATAGCTCGTTAGTGCCTAGTGCTTGGTGCCTGGTGCTTAGTGCTTGGTGCTTGGTGCCTGGTGCTTGGTGCGGGCTTTGCAGGCAAGATTTGGGCGCGCAAGCATCGCACTAAGCACCAAGCACTAAGCACTAGGCACTAAGCACTAAGCACCAAGCACTAGGCACTAGGCACTTATGACAAAAATACGATACTTGTCAGCATCGCCCAAAAAGTGGTATAATAATCGGCGACATGACCACCATTCTCATCGTTGACGACGAGGTAGGTACACTTTTGCTTCTGCAGAGCCTGCTGAAGTCGAGCGGTTACGCCGTGAAGACGGCGGGTGATGGTGCGTCCGCGCTGGCTATCGTAAAGGCTGGTGGTATCGACATCACGGTGACGGATCTGCGCATGGAGCCGATGGACGGAATGGCTCTCTTCCGCGAGATACGCAAAGTGACGGCCGTGATGCCAGTCATCATCCTCACTGGATGCGTGAACATCGAGACGGCGATCGACGCGATGAAGAGCGGCGTGTTTGACTATCTCACCAAGCCCTTCAAGGTTGATGACATGCTCGCGTGCCTCAAGCGCGCCGAGGAGCAGATATCAAAGAACGCCGCGTCCGCCAAGCTGCTCAAGGCGGATGCGAAAATTCCTTACCAGTTCGACAGTTTCATCGCATCGTCACCTACGATGAAGAAGGTTTGCGACACGATCCAGAAGGTAGGTCCTACGCCTGCGACGGTGCTCATAAACGGCGAGTCCGGCACCGGCAAGGAGGTGATCGCACGCACTATCCACAAGGCATCGACGCGCGCGGATGGACCGTGGGTGGCGGTCAACTGCGCCGCTCTGCCGGAGAACCTGCTCGAAAGCGAGATGTTCGGGCACGTGAAGGGCGCCTTCACTGGGGCGCATGCGGACAAGGAGGGGTTGTTTGAGGCCGCCAACGGCGGTACACTGTTCCTTGACGAGATTTCGTCCATGCCGCTCGTCCTGCAAGGAAAATTGCTGCGAGTGCTGCAGGAACACGAGATAAGGCGCGTGGGCGGCACGAAGGCGATTCCGGTGGACGTACGGGTAATCGCGGCATCGAACGCGGACTTGGAGAAGGCTGTTGCGAACGGATCGTTCCGAGGCGACCTGTACTATCGTTTCGCGGTGATTACGATCGATATCCCGCCGTTGCGCGAGCGCCCTGAGGACATTCTGCCGCTCGCGTTGCATTTCATCCGTACCGAAACGCCAGAGGATGAGCCTGTCCCGGCCATAACGCCGGAAGCGGCTCGCGTGCTGACCTCATACGACTGGCCAGGCAACGTGCGGGAACTGGAGAACGCCATGCGTCACGCTCTCACGTTCCTCTCGGAAGGCGACATCACGGTCGATCTTCTGCCCCCGAAGATTCAGCGGCACACGCCTACGGACATGGCGGCAGTTCCAGGTGCGGTATCGTTAGGCCAAGGGCTTTCCTCGTCCAACACGTCCCTAAAGAGCTTCCTCAAGCAGCGTGAGCGAGAGTACATCGAGTACATCCTCTCCACCACCAACGGGGACAAGGAAAAGGCCGCAGAAAAGCTCGATGTCAACTTGAGCACATTGTACCGCAAGCTGGCGGATGATTAGTGCTTGGTGCCTAGTGCTTAGTGCTTAGTGCTTAGTGCGGGCTTTGCAGGCATGTTATTGGTGCGCCAGCATCGCACCAAGCACTATGCACTAGGCACTAAGCACTAGGCACTAAGCACTAAGCACCAAGCACCAACCAATAGCCGTTCTTGTCCGCGCCCATGCGCTTGATCTCGCCGGCGTTCTGCAGGTCTTTCATCTTGCGGGCTATGCTGCTCTGTGAAACTTGGAGGATTTCAGCCAATTCGTTGTATGTGACGAAAGGATCTGCCTTGAGATTGACTTTGATTTGCATTTCAAGCGAATCGTCATTTACATGATTTACACTGTCATCGTTCTGCGTTATCTTAAGGAATTCATCCGCTAACTTGCCAAACTCTATGATTTTGGCTATTCTTTTTTGCAGGAAATCCTCAATCTTGGCGAGACGGTCTACTGGCAGGTTATAATACTTGTGCCTTTTAAACCGGAAACCCTTCAGAAGCTTTATGCGATCAATCAAGGGCAGAGGCAATCCGCTTGGTAAGTCTAGCCATTTATCGTAGAGCGCAGGTGTGACATGATTGACGAACTTGCGTAAGTCGTCGTATTCGTCATACCGTTGCCCCGGTCTGTACATCGCAAGGGAGAAAAGGCCGTATCCATTGTCGAAAATGGGGGCGGCACCGACGATTTCGTTCGTATCGTTGTCAATCAAGTATCCGAAATTTCCCATGTGGCGGTCGGTGTTGAAGATGATGGCGTCAAACAGGAAGATGTCTGCAAAGCGCGGATCGGCTAGAGCCTCGTCGCGCGTGACAAGGCGTCCAGCCGGGATATAGCCGTATTTGTCGCTTGTGAAAAGGGGACAGGTCGAACATAGCCGCCCCTTGAATTTCTCGAGTCCGTATGGAACGTGGTTGAATCCAAGCACTTCCGCAATCTGTGCGGCGTAGTATTCGGAATACGGCTCGAATCCCGTGTTGGCCGCGCCCTCTGTCCCGGCTTTGTACAAGAATACGGTTTCATCTACGCGACGCCAGCATTTGGCAAGCATACCGTTCGTGGTGAATTCTGGAGAGGTCGTTATGTCCCTCTCTGCATTGAACTCGCCACGAAAGCCGCCGGTAAAAGCCATGACCGCCAAGGTCTTTGAAAACTCGTTCTCGTAGAGATTATGGTCTTTCCATGTGCCATTGAACGAATCGGGAACGACCCAATAGACATCGTTCAACGAAAGTCCTTTGCACAACTCGATGATGGAGTGCGTGTCCATGCGCATGATGCCGAGGTTGCCTAGCATCGTCTGGATGTAATGGCGGTGCTTCGGCACCGTGCGGCGCGTGAGCCAGAGCCACAGGGATTGGTCTGTGGCGACGCCCTTCATCTCAAGCGGCAGAAACTTGCGCTCCGCCTCGTTGACGGAGAGTACGTGAACCCCCTGCGGTTCGAGCCACTCGAACCGTAGCAGTTCCCGGTCTCTGTGCTTCAGTATCATGCGTATGCACCTTTCCAAAACTGGGCACATTATACCAAACAAATTGCCCTGCGTGTGCAATTCTCCCTCTGTCTTCCGTCTTTTGTCCATTGCCATGACATTCGCAAAAATGAGAATGGGGCGATTCGCAAAAATGCGAATCGGCAAAATGGCGAATGGAATGGGCATTTGCGATGTAGAGGGGCGATGGGGGGACGGTATACGCGAGACGGCAGACGTGAACGATGAGACATCTAGACGATTAGGCAGTCAGACTGCGACCCAACACCACAACATCTTGATTCCTCGCCCAATTTGCTTGCGCTACCAAACCATTTAACTTTTCAACTTTTCAACTTTTCAACCTTTCAAACCGCCAAATTTCCCAGTCTATGGCACGAAACTTGCTTGCCAATTTGCTAGCGGTCGGCATGGTGCCGATTGCGTTAAAACAAAGGAACACAACCATGAAAAGAATGAAGAAGGGTTTTACCCTCGTAGAAATCATGATCGTGGTCGCCATCATCGCCATCTTGGCAGCAGTCGCGATCCCGAACTTTATCTCGTACCGCAAGACATCGCAGATGAATGCGTGTATCAGCAACCTCAAGCAGTTGCAGACAGCGACAGAGCAGTGGCGCATGAAGCCAGGTAACACTGGTGCGCCTACGCTTGAGGGCCTTTGTGGACCAGAGAGCACCAAGTACATCAAGACGACTCCCGTGTGCCCGGCAGGCGGCACATACACGGCTCCCGCGACCGAGAGCGACGAGTGGACATGCTCCTCGTCTGAGTCCGGCTATGAGCACAAGCTTCCTTCGGCTAGTGACGCTGGCGGTGGCGAGTAATGCATTCATTGCTTGAAAGCATGAGGGGAGGGCGGCGTTTCGCCGCTCTCCTTTTGTCTTTAGGGATTGTACAGATAGCCGGCTATTGGCTTGCCGGCTCGCTTGTTAACGGTCCCGGACCTTTGGCAGTACCGCAGCCAGACACGTTGCTGTATTGCCAGGCGGCCGCGCGGATTGCTGAGGGCCATCCGTTTTCCTTTTCCCATGGTAGTGCGATGTGTACGGGTACTACGTCTGTTCTTTACCCGTTCATACTTGCCGTTCCATACATGTTGGGGTTTAAGGGGGCCTCGCTGGTCTCGGCAGGGTTTTGGCTCAACGCGCTTCTTTACCTCGTCTTTCTTTCCGGGTGGGGTTTCTTTTTTTGGCGGCGTTTCTCAAATCCATGCGTACGGCTTCTTGGCTGCGTATTGCTGGCGCTTTTCCCTCAGACGGCCTACTGTGCCATGGCTCAGAGCGACATAGGGTTGTGGCTGGCCGCGTCTGGACTCTTGGCTGCGTCGTTGGCGAGCGATCGTGCCTGGGCCATGGCGCTCACGATGGCGTTTGTTCCTTGGGTGCGTCCAGAGGGCATGATATGCGTGTGCGCTTTCGTGCTAGTGACGTTGCTTGGTTTCCGAAACCGCCGATGGAACGACTGGAGCGTAGGGTTGGTAGGCCTAGCAAGCATTGCTGGTGTGTTTGCCTTGAACTTCTGGATCACCGGACATCTTCAGTTTTCATCTGTTTCAAACAAGGGGTATTTCTTGACCGAACCCTTCGGTGTTGCCGTTCAGAAGACTGCCGCCGATGCGATTGAAATCGTTAGGAGCATTGTTCTGGGGCAGCCGATTTCTCCGCCACGTACCTTTTATGCGATTCCTTTCTTAAGTGCGGCATTTCTATGGGTGGGCGTTCTTGTCCACGACTGGCGACATCGTAGCGTACGCCATGACTTCACATTGCTTGTCGCTGCGTTTGGCAGTGTCATTTGCGTGGCACAGAGCGGATGGCAAAACTCGAATATGGACCGCTATATGGCTTGGATTGTGCCGTTGTGCGTGATGTTTTCTGCAGAAGGCATGTACTGGGGCTACGATAGGCTCAAGGGCATCTCTTCGGCGGCTTGCCTTATATGTCTCTTGCCGATTGCGTTTTCCATTGCGATGGGTCTCGTATTCATGGCGTTGTTTCATGCCTGTTCAAGCAAAAGCGAACGTCTTCCAATGTTTGCTCGCGACATGGATCGAATATTGCCGCAAAATTCTTCGTTCGGATGTATCGGGAGCTGTGGATTGACCTATTTCCTTTCCCAACGGCGATGTGCGCATCTGGTGGGCATCTATTCGCCCGAGTTTAGAGGGAAGAACCTTCTTGAAAATCTTGAGATTCTGAAAAATGAGCCAGCTACTCGGTTCGACTACTGGTTTATGGCTCCCGACGATATGTATCCTGACGGATTAAAGACCGCGCAAGGGCGGCAGATTGCGGTTGGCCCTGACGGCTACGAGGTCAACCTTGCCAACTGGAAGCCGTTTGACGCTGGCCTGTCTCCCAAAGCGGATATCCCATCTGGGAAACAGCTTGTCTGCAAATTAGACGTAGGATATGATCGGGACGAGCGGAAATACCGATATGAAGTGGTGCCGCGATATCTTCTCAATCCCTATCCGGCTTTGGGAATGGTGGCGAAATGTGGTGACGAGAAGATGTTTGATACGGGCCGTGTCGTTTTCGGTGAGGATGAGATGACAGTACCATTGAAACCGGGCGTCGACGTGACGATGGTCATGCGTACCATGAAGAAGGTGAAGTTTGTGGCACCGTCAGAATTTGAGCGCGTGACGGCTACGCACGAATATTCAAGCCCATTGGAACTTCATGTGGAGATTGACGGTGTAGAGGTTGGACATGCCCATGCAAAGATTTCAGCCGAAGGCTTTACTGATGCCGTGTTCACGATACCAGGCAAAGCGATTACAAATTCTCCATGCCGCGTTTCCCTGCATGGAGACCATGTGTCCTTCGGTTACTGGTTTTATCAGTAAGGGCCCACCGAGACCGTCTGAACCAGAACCTCATTTTCAAGTCTACAAACGCCACAATGAAAATCCAACAAACGCCACAGTGAAAATCCTACAAATGCCACAATGGCTATTGTGTCACGAAGGCTGATATGGTAAAATAACTGCCATGAAAAACTATTTCAAGAGGATTTCAGATGAAATCATCGTAGAAGAATTGGCTGGTATGGGCGGCGTTCTTGTGCAAGGTGCAAAGTGGTGTGGCAAAACGACCACATGCGAACAATTCGCGCGAAGTGTTCTGTGTATGGCTGATCCCAAGAAACATGACCAATACTTGAAGATGGCCGAAAACGACATTACGGAACTTATGAATGGAGACCAGCCGCGTCTGATTGACGAGTGGCAGGAAGCACCGCAGTTCTGGGATGCCATACGATATTATGTGGATCATGCCGATGGTTACGGCTGTTTCCTTTTGACAGGTAGTGCCGTGCCGCCAGAACCAGAGAAGATTTCACATACGGGAACGGGGCGGATCGCGCGTGTGACGATGCGTCCGATGAGTTTATGGGAAAGTTGCGAATCCAATGGAACTGTAAGCTTGAAATCGCTTTTGGCGGCGGAAGATTTCAAGACCATGGCCGCACCGGAGCGAAATTTGCGCGAAATTGCCTATCTGGTCTGTCGTGGCGGGTGGCCGCAGGCCGTGTTGCAAGGTGGTTCTCGTGCGCTTCGCCGGGCCTTTAATTACCATGACGCCGTGGTAAACACTGATGTGTCAAGAGTGGACAGGACGATTCGTGACCCAGAGCGGGTGAAGCGCCTCATGCGCAGTTATGCGAGACTTCAAGGTACGCAGTCGAGCCTGAATACGATTCGTTGCGACATGGCCGCAAATGATGCGAGTTCGCTTAGTGAGGGGACGGTCGCCCAATACATTCAGGCATTGAAGAAAATATTCGTCATTGAGGACATGCCGGCGTGGAGTCCTAATCTACGGAGCAAGGCGGTGGTTCGTACGAGTGATACGCGTTATTTCACTGATCCTTCAATTGCCGTGGCCGCGCTTGGCGTGGGGCCTGAGGATTTGATGAACGACCTCAACACGTTCGGCTATCTTTTTGAGACGATGGCAATTCGCGATTTGAGGTGCTATGCGGAAGCTCTCGACGGTACTGTGTATCATTACCATGATGCGAGCGGTCTTGAGTGCGATGCCATCGTCCATCTGCGGAACGGGACTTACGGCCTGATCGAGATCAAGCTGGGAGGGGAACGGTTGATTGAAGAAGGCGTGAAAACGCTCACCCGATTGGCGAAGAAGATCGATACCATGAGGATGAAGGTACCGTCCTTCAAGATGGTCGTTGTGGCCAATGGCGATTATGCCTATCGGCGGAAGGACGATGGCATCATCGTGTGTCCGATTACCTGCTTGAAACCATAGATTCATGACGACTTTTCCCATGAATAGTTCACCCCAAGACTTTTGAAATACCAACAGCCGTGAAGTACGCATTGAGAAAATTGATTGCCTTCGTGTTCCTCGGCGGGATGTTCTGGTTCATCTACCAAGATCTGAACAACCTCAACAAGCCGTGGTTTATGCACGCATTGGGGATGATCACGATCGCCTTTGCCTTTTTCTGGTTGTTTATTCCCATGGTTGTCGTAAGGTTGCGGATCCGCCGGCGCATGAGGCAGAACAAGGAACGCTATCAGAAGTGGCTCGCCGACGGCGGCATTGCGGCGATTCGCCCGCGTCCGGCCAAGAAGGTCAGGCTGGAGCCTGTCGACCCCAACGAGCAGGCGTTCTTCCACGAGAAGGGAACGCTCTACGCACGAGGTGACGTTCCGGGGCTTGACGTTTCTTCGCGTCCAGTGGGGCGGCCAAGCGACGTGGCGTTTCCCGGACATCGGAGCGAAGGGTACGTGTGCCAGCGTACGCACTGCTATTTTACCAACCGCCGTATCGTGTTTGCGGGAAAGGGTATTGACATCAGCATTCCCCTCGCCGACTTGAAGAATACCATCGTAGAACCAGGAGGAATCGTTTTCGAGGCGGCAGATGCCATTCGCTTTGCATTTACGTTCCAGAATCCGCTGATTGCCGCAGACGTGATGGAACGAGCAAAAACCTGTGGTCTAGGCTAGAGTTCTGGCATGAAATGTGCTTGTGTTTTTACGGATGAAACTGCAACTGACAAAGGACAAGACGATTGACGTCAAGATGCCGTGGGAGAAGTCTGCGGCAGGGGGGGGCTTTGGCCGACGCGGACCGTCCGATGTCACTGGCGTTTTTATGGATCCTGGCGATCCGCGCGGATATCCGGCAGTACGACTTCAGCGGCGGAAGGGTGAAATTTTTGTTGCCGCCGTCGGCTTCGTGCCGCCGCCAGACGGGGAGTTTCCCAAATCGTGGGACGATCTGAGGGATCAGGTCAGGTGGGCGTTGCCGTCTGCCTTCCAGTCGCCACAGGCTGCGTTGGCGGTATATTCGCCCGACATGGTAGTCCGGCAGACGACGGTGGATGCCCTGGTGGCGGAGGAAAAGGCGCCGTCGTCGACAGCTGCCGCACCGGTCAAGAAGAAGCTAGGGGTTCGCCGTGACGCGGCACCTCCGCCGTCCTCGGAGAAGAAGTCTGCTTCTTCGGCCGTCGCTGCACCTGTTCCGTTCGTTCCTGCATCGCATGACGGCAACCGCTTCGTGATCGCGCCGCTGGACGAGAATCCGTTCATCCTTCAGGCAGGTCTGCCGGAATATCAGGTGCTGTGGCTCTCCCGTCTCCTCCCAGAAGGGCATCGTCCTACGGCGTGTTCCGTGCAGGTGGCGCCGGCAGCGATGCTTGCGGCACTCCACAGCCAGCCCGATTTCGTTGCGGCTGACGGCACGGCCATGGCGGTGTTCGTCACGCGCACGTCCATATATTTTGCAGGATACCGCAAGGGGGCGCTTCTCTTGTTCCGCGAGTGCCCTGGCGCTGCTGGCTACGAGGTGATGCGCGAGCTGGTGAAGGCCGGCCTCGGCGTGACCGACGACTTGGTGGGTTCGATCCTCGATGGAACGCTCATCGATCCGCGTCCTGCGCTTGAGCCGCTGGTCCGTCCGGTCCTGCAGCAGCTGCAGCTCTCCCTTGACTATCTGGCGCAGCGTTACGACGTGCATGTCGACAAGGTGTTCTTGATGGGGCTTTCGGCCGGCGCCGGACACTGGAACTCGTTCGCAGAGGAGACGCTCGGCGTGCCGTTCGTGTCGCCGGATGCCTTTGCCGGGTTCCAGCAGCTGGCTAAGGGCGTGCAGCTGCCGAACGACCTGACGCCCGGCACGTCGCAGGCGTACCTGACGGCATTGGGGGCGGCGCGCGCCGCCATGGAGGGACATGGATGAAAGCGCCTAACCTCCATCTGAATCTGCTGCGGCCCGAGGAGATGGCTTCGTCATCTCCCGTGCGCATGCGCGTGATGCTGCCGCTTCTGTCTCTGCTGCTTTGCGTGGCATGCGTGGTCTGGTGGGGGATTCTCTTCATGCAGGGGCTGCTCCTCAACAGCAAGGTGACCTCTGTGCGCGCCGATCTCGAGGGCCGCAAGTCCGCACATGCCGCAAGCCTCGCCCAGATGGCGGACATGCGCGAGCGCCAGGCCCAGCTAGACCAGCTTGATGCCTACAAGAGGGGGTGCCACAAGTACGGCGGACTGATGGCGAAGTTGGCGGAGGTGATCCCGGAAGATGTGCAGCTGACCGCGCTCACGATTCCGGAGCCGCCGCCGCAGAAGCTCTCCGATCCGAAGAACCCCAAGCTTCCGCCGCTGCTGGGGCCGACAAACACGGTGGAGAACGTCCAGTTCCGCATTTCTGGCCGCACTGCCGCTACGGCCTCCGTGACGGCGCTCATGGAGGCGGTCGAGAGCGATGCGTTCTCCGACTGGATAGTCGTAGACAAGGACAAGAAGAAGTCCGCCGCTCGCAAGAAGAAGCGAATCAATATCCGCCAGGAGACGCGGGTTGGCGAGGACGGCGTTCGGATGCTTGCCTTCGAGGTGGAATTCCGCTGCAAGGAGAGGAGGTTCGAGAAATGAGCGCAGATGCCGCAAAACCGGCCGCCGGTCTCAAGAACCCCATGTTCCTCTCCGCACTGATCCTTGCGGGTGCGGCGTTCATATACCTCTTCGCCGTACAGCCTGCGCAGATGTCGATAGACAAGGCAAAGCGCGAGTTGGCAAGCCTGACGGACCAGCAGCGCATCATGGAGCGGGATCTCAAGGATTCGGCGCGGGTGAAGGGGATGCTGGCCGAGATCGACGCGGCGCAGAAGCCATATCTCGACGCACTGCTTACGCCGTTGCTGGAGTCTTGGGCAATGCGCGCGAAGTCGCTGCTGGATCCCATCGCTGCCGACGTGGGATTGGGCATATTGGATTATTCCGAGCAGCCTGTGCGGGCGTTGCCTTTGCCTAAGCCGCCTCCGCGCCAGCTCCACGCTCGCCACCCGATCCGCGTCGTGTGCAAGGGCAGCTATGCGGAGATCGCATCCTTCGTCTTGCGCGTCGAGAAGCTGTTGCCGTACGTGACCCTTCAGTCGCTGCTGATCAAGGCGCAGAAGGACCCTGACGCGCAGTCGGCAGAACTGGTCTTTGAATGGCCTGCAAAAGGTGAACAGTCGGTGCCAGCGTTGCCGCCGGGAGGAGGTGCGAAGAAATGAGAGCTTCCGCAAGACTCCTACTGTTGCCGTTGCTGGCATCAATGACGCTTGGCGCTGCCGAGGGTCTGCGCAATCCCTTCTGGCCGAAGGGCTATGAAGGAGAGCGGACTCCCATTTCCGCCGAGGTGCGCAAGAAGCCGAAGCCAAAACCGAAACCTCAAGCGCCGAAGGTCGATGCAAAGGCCGCAGCGGCGGAGAAGGCCGCAAAGGAAGCGGCGGCAAAGAAGGATGCTGCGGCCAAGGAGGCGGCGGCTCGCGAGGCGGCGGCGAAGGTGGCCGCCGCCAAGGAGGCTGCCGCGAAAGCGGCGGCAGAGAAGGCCGCGCAAGAGGCCGCCGCCAAGGCCGAGGCGGAGCGCAAGCGGGAGATCACGCCAGAGGAATGGAAGAAGGCGAAGAAGTCGCTCAAGTTCAGCAACCCGGCCGTGGTGAAGACGCAGGACGGGCAAGTGCGGGCTACCATCAGCATAAACGGCAACATATACGGCGATGGCGACTACATGTCCACGACGCTGGACGGCGTCCGGTTCACTTGGCGTGTCAGGTGGGGAGATGGCGGACAGAAGCTGCGGCTGGAGCATGTAAGGGCCCGCCGCGTCAAATGAGGTTTCAAAACAAGGAAAACAGAACGAAAGAGAGGTGCTGGTATGGAATTCCGCAAAGAGATCAATGGCGTTCTTCTCGCTGTATGCGCGGGTGTTTGGGCGACCGTAGCCGTCGGGCAGGGGCAAGGGCCTTCTTTGGGCGACTTGCTGGTGCCAGATGCCGACTCTTCGGCTACAGCCGCGAAGTCGACGGAGAAGCCGGCGCCACAGCCTTCGGCTAAGCCCGCCGAGAAGCCCGTGTCGCAGCCAGTCGCCAAGCCCGCCGAGAAGTCCGTCGAGAAACCTGCCGCAAAACCCGAGGTAGAGCAAGCCAAGAAGCCCGTTGCGAAGCCAGTGGCGGAAACTGTCCGGAAACCTGTTGACAAGCCAGCTCCAAAAGTGGCGGAAAAGCCGACGCCAAAAGTCCCCGAACCAGAGGCAGTGGCGGCAAAAACAGTTGAGGATAAGCCCGCTGAAAAGAAGCAGTCGGAGGTCGCGGAGGCGGACGAGATCAACCTGAGCGAAATCGACGACGATTCAGCAGAGGCGGCAAAGGGACGTCCTGTCGTGAAGCTTGCGGAACCGGCTTCGGCTCCTGCAGCTGCTCCGTCGTCAGTACCGGCCGCGCCCATGTCCGCGAATGGGGCGGAGATAGCCGCACGCTTTCTGGCGAGCGACGAGACGGCTCTTGTGGACATCACGTCGGACAACGCCTCTCTTACCGACATCCTTCGCCAGTTCCGCCGTGCGACAGGCGCGAACATCATCTATGCAGAGTCCTCAAACCTTCAGCAGCGAGTCTCCGTGTCGCTCAAGCACGTGCCGTGGCTGCAAGGCATGAAGTCGATCCTCAATTCGCGCGGTTATCGTGTGGAGTCTACGGGCGGCATCCACTTCATCAAGGAGGACAAGCTGGCTGAGCCGATCTTCACGCGCACGTTCCAGCTGAACCACGCCTCCGTCGACGAGCTGGCCAAGCTGTTCAATGAATCATTCGGAGTAAAAGGGAGAGACGGGAAGTTCGCCAAGAGCGTCGCCACTCCGTTTCAGGGCGCCAACACGATTGTGGTAACGGCGAACGAACATGTTCTGGCGGACTGCGAGGCGATCATCAAGGCCGTTGACAAGGCCGTGCCGCAGATCTACATCGAAGCACGCTTCATTGAACTCTCTAACCAGGCCATGCACAAGTTGGGCCTGCAGTGGAATCAACTTGAAAGCTGGGGCGCGTCGGTACACGATCTCAACGCTGGCATGGAATACAGCAATGGCCGACTCAACAAATTCGCGGCAGGAACAGAGACGATGGTTTATACCCCAAAGACATATAACGCGGCTGGTCAAGATATTTCCGACGGCCATTCCGCCGTGGACTACTTGAAAAAGAACGTCGAGGTGCCAGGCGTATCCACGCCGACGAGGCTTACCGGCGATTCTGATAAAAATCTCGTCTATGACAAGATCTTCCATGATCAGGCCCTTAATAAGGATGCCGATATGGCCTGGCGTAATGCACGCGTATTTTCCGGACAGCTTTCCGCCGATGACTTCCGTCTTGCGATGAGCGCGTTTGAACAGCTGGAAGACACCAAGATATTCTCCAATCCGAAGATCATCGTGTCCAATGGCAAGGAGGCTCTCTTCGACCGAACGACAAAGTTCCCCAACGTTACGCTCACATCGCAGCACGATACGCAATCTGGTTATACCAAGAGCGATGCCAAGCTCGAAGTCATTCCTGGGGAGGACGGACTGTTCTCCAAGACGGCATTCTTCTCATGGGGCATTACGCTTACGGTCAAGCCGCGCATCTCGCCCGATGGACTCATCAGCGTGGAGATCGTGCCGTCCATCAGCGATCTTGACAAGACCGTCACGGAAGATGGGTTCTATCACATCTCTGGTGGGTCAGATGCACCGTATGGTTCGTATCCGATCCTGCTTTTCAAGCGCCTGACCACCGAATTCACGATGAAGGATGGAGCGACAGCGGTCATTGGCGGCCTCTCAAAGACAGAGGAGGGGGACATTGATTCTGGAATCCCGTATCTGCGCAAGATTCCGTGGATCGGGCCGAAGCTCTTTGGATGGAAGAGCCGTGGAAAAGTCCAAAAGGAAATTCTCATCTTCGTGACCGTTGGCATTGCCGACCCGGCGAACCTGCCAGAGGACATCGGCCTGCCGAAGAATGCGGTGCGCGGCCGCGAGTACGTAGAGGGGCGTGAGCTTGAGCCTGGTGATCGTCCGAATGCGGCGAACGATGTTCTCAAGATCGATACGCGCACGCTGGACGAACAGCGGGCCGAACGCGAGAAGAAAGCTGCCGAAAAGAAGGACGAGGAAGCGCCTGGCACGGTCACGATAACTCCCGTCACCCAGTAACAATGGTAGAGCGGGGTTCCTCCACCCGCCATGCGTGTCAGAAACGCTCCTTGAAAAGCCCTAACTGGCTACAGAGCCGCTATAGGCAGAAAGGAAGTCTAGCATGAAAACAATCAGGATTCTCGCAGTAGTCGCCATTGTCGCCGGATTCGTTTTGCCAGTATCCGCGCAGGCCAACCCCCAGATATACCGTGACGCGATGGGCCGCACACAGGGTTCGGCAACCACGGACAACTACGGCAAGACCACCTACCGCGACGCCATGGGCCGCACGCAGGGTTCGGCAACCACGGACAACTACGGCAAGACCACCTACCGCGACGCCATGGGCCGCACGCAGGGGTCTGCCACCACGGACAACTACGGCAAGACCACCTACCGCGACGCCATGGGCCGCAACCAGGGTTCTGCCACGACCGACAGCTACGGCAAGACGACCTACCGCGACTCGATGGGACGCACCACCGGCACGGCCACGACCGACAGCTACGGCAAAACCACCTACCGCGACTCGATGGGACGCGTGACTGGCACTTCGACGAAGGACAGTTCCGGACGTGTCACCTACCGCGACGCGCAGGGCCGCGTGATCGGTACGAAGAAATAGAAAGCGATTCTTGGTAACCACGAAATACACGAAAGAATGGTGCAACGCTTGACAGACTTTGGATTTTATCTTGTGATGACCAATCCCGTGGTCGGCTACGCGCGTTGCGCGGAGGCAGCCGTGAAGGCCAGGGTGCGCATCGTCCAGCTGCGCATGAAGCACGCCGAGCGCGCGGATGTCCTGCGCGAGGCTCACGAGGTGAGGCGCATCACTCGCGGCACTGAAACCCTCTTCATCGTTAATGACGATCCGGCGATTGCCGCCGAGGTTGAGGCGGACGGCGTACACGTGGGACAGGACGACATGCCAGTCGCCGAAGTGCGGCAGAAGTTCCCGTCCCTAAAGATCGTGGGCTTGTCGACGCATAACCCGGCACAGGCTCGTGCCGCCGCCGGGACGGCGGGAGAGCCGCGCTCCTGCGCGGCCGCAATTCCAGACTACATCGGTGTCGGCCCCGTCTACGCAACGCCTACGAAGGACATCCCGGATCCGACGCTCGGCCTTGCCACGATGAGCGAGATGATCGCCTCAGTGCCGTTCCCGGCCGTCGCTATCGGCGGCATCGACGCGGCACGCCTGCCCGAGGTGATTGCCGCCGGCGCGCGCAACTTCGCCGTAGTCCGCGCCGTCTGCCAGAGCACGGATCCATACTCTGCGATCGTCGGCCTGCAGCGCATTGCCAAGTTGGCGTAGATGCCTTTTATGCCCCGAGCGTCCAGCCGTTGTGGTGGGGGACGACGGTGAGGCGTTGGGCGGCGTCGTTTCCGATGACGCGCTCGGCGACGGGATCCCAGCGGAGGCCTTTGATGCGCAGGTGCTCGCAGATGTTGGCGAGGTGGCAGAGCGTGGCGGAGCGGTGCCCGGTCGAGCAGGGCGCGGCGACGGGCGTGCCGAGGCAGATGCCGTCGATGAAGTCCGACTCGTGTGATCCGCGCGACTTGTGCAGGTGGATATCTGTATCCTTGAGGTCTTTCTTCTCGCGCCACTTCTTCAGCTTGGGCGGCAGCTGGATGAAGCCACGCCGCACGAGGAGGTCGCCTTCCGTGCCGTGGAAGAGGACGCCGTTGTGGAACTTGAAGACGGGGTCGTCCATGTGTCCGTTCGAGACGTGGCAGCGGATGCCGTTGTCGTAGACGAAGTCGAGGTCGAAGACGTCGGCGAAGTCGAAGACCTCGTCGTCCTCGGGGAGGTTGGTGGTCATGTTCTCCACGGCGACGGGGCCGCTGTCGTCCTTGCCGAGCGCCCACTGGATGATGTCGAAGTGGTGCGCGCCCCAGTCGGCGAGCATGCCGTTGCCGGTGCGGGAGTTGAAGCGCCACACCATAGGCTCGTGGATGCCGGGGATGAAGGCGTTGTCCTCCCAGTGGCGGGCGGGGCCCTGCCAGAGGTCCCACATGCCGGGCTCGAAGTAGGCCGGCGGCTTGCGGCGCTCGCGGTTGAAGGTGTGTCCCCAGCAACCGCCGCGTTTCGTCTCCACCTTGACTTCGCATCCCTTCAGTTCGCCGAGATAGCCGTTGCGCACGATCTCGCAGGCGACGCGAAACTCGCTCGCGCTGCGCTGTTGCGAGCCGGTCTGGAACACGACGCCCGTCTCGCGGGCGACACGCACCATTTCCTGCCCCTCCGAGATGCCGAGAGCGAGCGGTTTCTGCCCGTAAACGTGCTTGCCCTTGCGCATTGCGGCTATGCCGATGGCGGCGTGCCAATGGTCTGGCGTCATAACCACCACAGCATCGATTGTCGGATCGTCCACCACCTTGCGCCAGTCCTGCTCCATGCGGCAGTCGTGGTTGCCGTAGAAGGCATCCACCTTCGCCTTCAGTACAGCGCGGCCAGCCTTGGCTTCGGCCTTGTAGCCGTAACCTGGCGCGCGCAGGATGGGGTCGCACGCCATGGTGATCTGCACGCGCGGATCGACGAGGAACGAGTTGAGATTACCGTACGTAGCCTGATAGCCACAACCGATCATGGCAATGTTGATGCGGTTGGAAGGCTTGGGGCGTTGCGGACGCGGCAATGCCGCAAGATCGCCGAGAAGGGCGGGCGCGGCGAGGGCGGCGGACTGGAGGAAGGCGCGGCGAGTCGTCATGGCACGCTTACTTCCTGTCGTTGCGTGGAGAGTCGTCCACCTTCACGTCGCCGGTGGCGTACTGGAGTCCGCCGAGGATGTGATAGAGGCGTGCGGGATCGAGCCAGGCGCGTGTATCGTGGGCGTAGGTGGTGTAGAACACGCGGCCCTTGCCCCAGCGGCGGCACCAAGAGACGGCGAATTCGCGTCGTCGAGGCAGAGCGAGATGAGCACGCGCACCTTGGAGCGGTCGAAGGGGGGCGTGGGGTGCATGTAGATCTCGTCGCCCAGGTGGAAGATGGTCGGGAGCGACTTGAAGGAGGCCATGAGCGGGTGGTCGGATTCCTCGTTGCGGAAACACCAGTCGCCGCCGCCGGCCGTCCAAGGGTGCGCCCAGAAGAGTCCGCCGTTCATCTCCTGCACGGTCGGCGAGTCGTTGAACGCGTCAACGGCGGAGTGGACGAGGAGGAGCCCGCCGCCCTTGGAGACGTAGTCGAGCAGGTTCTCGGAGACGCCAGGCGCCTCCGCCTCCTGGAAGTTGGTGGTGTTGTTGAGGACCACGGCGTCGTAGCCGTCGAGAAGGCCCTTGATGGCGAGCTGGCGGATGTCGGTGAAATCGACCTTGTAGCCGCCTTTCACGCTCGCGAGGGCGAAGAGGCGCGTGCCGTAGGAGACGGACGGTCCGTGCCATTCGCAGCCGCGCAGGTAGTTGCACACGAGGATCTTGCGTGGCTTGGCGGCCGGGGCGGCGGGCCAGTCGGCCACGAGCTGGACGAGCTTCGCCTCGTCGGAGGGCTTCACTTGCGGGAACACTCGCCCAGGACCGCCGAATGTAGCGGCGGCGGCAAGGGCGCACGACATCAGAATCATCTTTTTCATGGGAACTCCTTGTTGGCGTTGCGATAATTGTACCATTTCATGGGTGCCGCATCTAGGGCGTCTTTTCGTATATGCGGATGTAGTCGATGTACATCTCGACGGGAAGTGTGTCGAGGTTGACGTCGCCGACCCATTTCCCGCCCAGCTGCATGTCGAGGAGGAAGTAGAACGGATTGTCGAACGGCCACTGGTCGGGGTCGCCGCAGTCCGTCTTCGGGTAGCGGAACGTGTCCTTTCCGTTTACCGACCAGACGAGCTCCGTGGGCGTGATCTCCATGCCGTACACGTTCCAGTCGCCGTTGACGATCGGTGCCTTGCCGTTGTGCTTGGGGTCTTTCTTGTGCTTCTTGTGGTGCGTCCAGCCCGAGTGGACGGTCTGGTAGACGAAGGCGTCTCCGTTCAGCCGCTCCACGATGTCGATCTCGCCGTTCCACGGCCAGCGGCGTCCCTGGGCGTCCTTGTTGACGCCGCACATCCAGAGCGCGGGCCAGGCG
>CACXPT010000016.1 GCA_902769585.1 uncultured bacterium | reverse complement strand
GCGACGAGCGGCGGTCTGTGGTGGGATCCCGTGAAGAAGGTGTTCCGCCTCTGGTACGAGGCCGGATGGATGAAGTACCTTTGCTACGCCGAGTCGAAGGACGGTATCACGTGGGAACGGAAAGATTTGGGAATCGTGAAGGGCACGAACCGCGTGCTGACCGATACGCTGCTCGACAGCTGGAGCGTGTTCCCCGACTACAAGGCGGCGAATCCGTACGCGAACTGGCGGCTGATGGTGTCCGTGGCCGGCGGCGTGACGGACAACCGCCTCTACACGTCGTCGGACGGCATCGCGTGGACGCACATCGGCAACGCGGGGCAGAGCGGTGACCGCTCGACGATGTTCTACGACCCGTTCCGCGGCAAGTGGGTGTTCTCGTTGCGCGGAGGCGGTCCGGGCAAGGGCGGGCGCAACCGGTCGTACTGGGCGTCTGAGACGTTCGGTGGCGAGACGTGCCTGTGGAACTTCCCGGCGGGCAGATTTTCGAGAGGACTCCACCCGGACCTGCCGCGTCCCAAGCCGTGGCTCGCGACTGACGAGAAGGACTTGCCCGATCCGTCCGTCGGCGGGAACACGCCGCAGCTCTACAACATGGACGCGGTGGCGTACGAATCGATAATGGTGAGTCTGTTCGAGATATTGCATCCGCTCAAGGGAGACAACGGCGCATGCGTTGTCGCTGGCATGCCGAAGATCACCGATCTCCACTTCGCCTACTCGCGCGACGGCTGGACGTTCGACCGTCCCGACCGCACGGCGGCGATCGCGGCTTCGCGCTGGGGATCTGGCAAGTGGGACACGGGCTACCTCTCGCCAATGGGCGGCATCTGCGTGATCAAGGACGAGCGGCTGTGGTTCTACTACACGGCCATGCGCGGCGACGCCACGGAGACGACGCCGTATTCGCGCGATCCCGAAATCGGCTGGCGGCGCAACGGCATGCACTTCAACGCCTCCATCGGCGTGGCGACGCTGCGTCGCGACGGGTTCGTGGGGCTTGTGGCCGACGGGCGTGGCGAGGTGACGACGAAGCCCGTGACTTTCTCGGGCAAGCACCTGTTCGTGAATGCGGAATGCCGGTTCGGCTCGCTCGCGGCCGAAGTGCTGGACGAGAAGGGGGACGTGCTGCCGGGATTCGCGGCGACGGACTGTCTGCCGCTCGTGCGCTCGGACTCGACGAAAGCCGAGATTCGTTGGAAGGGCGGCGACCTTGCGGCGTTGGCGGGCAAGGCCGTCCGCTTCCGCTTCAAGCTGCACTGCGGCACATTCTACAGCTTCTGGGTCTCAACGGATTCCTCTGGGAAGTCGGGCGGCTACTTGGCCGCCGGCGGCCCCGCTTACAATGGACTCCGCGACCTCTAATTGAGACACTAAGCCCCCAATAAGCTTTGTGAACTTTGTGTTCTTTGTGGCTAAATCTACTAAAGAAGGAATAAAGATGAAACTAACAGGATTGATTCCACCGATGGTGACGCCGCTCGACGAGAAGCGGCGGTTGGACAAGAATGGGACGATGAACATGGTGAACCACCTGCTGAAGGGCGGCGTGGACGGCATCTTCCTCCTCGGCACGACGGGCGAAGGCCCGCATCTCTCATATGCCATTCGCGAGGAGCTGGTGAAAACGGTCTGCCGTCTCGTGAAGAGGCGCGTTCCCGTCCTCGTGGGCATCACTGAGACGGACATGGACGACGCCGTGGCGTTTGCCGCCAAGTGCAAGTCGCACGGCGCGTCGGCTGTGGTGGCCGCGCCGCCGTACTACTTCAAGCTCACGCAGGCGGAGTGCGTGACGTGGTTCACGGAGATGGCCGACCGCCTGCCGCTGCCGCTCGTGATCTATGACATGCCTGCGCACACGGACACGATCATCGAACCGGCGACGATCGCGAAGCTTGCCGCGCATCCTAACATCATCGCGATGAAGGACTCCAGCTCCATCATTGCGCTCTTCAACAAGTTCCGCATCGCACTCGAACCGTTTGCGGACAAGTTCTCGCTCTTCATGGGCCCAGACGAGGCGATGGGCGAGGCGGTGCTGCTTGGCGCGGACGGCGGGGTCTGTACGGGCGCGAACCTGTGGCCTGCCCAGTTCAAGGCGATGTACCTGGCTGCAAAGGCAGGCGATGTGGAGAAGGTGCGTCGCCTCCAGCGGTTCACCACGATGTCGTCCTACCTGCTGTATGGTCTCGGACAGGGACAGATCGGGTTTCTCAAGGGCGTCAAGTGCGCGCTGGCCGAGATGGGCCTCATCCAGAACGTCCTCTCCGCGCCGTTCACGCCGTTCGCCGGACGCGAACGCGAGCATGTGAAGGCTGCGCTCAAGAAGCTGAGACGCGAGGGAATTATGCTATAATTCCCCTTGCATGAAAGCAGGGATCACAATCTTCGCCCTGTCGGCAGCCCTCGCGATGGCGCTGTCGGCGGCTACGCGCACGTGGACTGGCGGCGGCGACGGTGCCACGTGGACTGATCCCGCCAACTGGGGCGGCACGGTGCCGACTGTGGGCGACAAAGCGTCGTTCGCTCCCGCCGACACGCTCGCCATCAACTCAAACATAGCGTTCGCAGGCGATATCTTTTTCGATGTCTCATCCGGCACCGTGATCATCGCGGGAGTCGTCTCGGGTTCTGGCGGCATCACGAAGAGCGGTTCGGGAACGCTCTACCTCGCCAACCGCGCCAACACGTATGAAGGCTCCACGACGGTGTCGGGCGGCGTGCTCTATTGCCGGTCCTTCGCCGCCCTTACGCTGAACAGCGGCTCCTTGCGTCTCTACGGTTCGGGCATGTTCGAGACGGACCGGCCGATCCGCCAGAACGGCAACGCCCAGTTCTACGTCAACGACGCCACGGACACGCTCGTCGTCAATGGTCCGTGGACGGGACGGTGTGCCGTGCGCGGCGGCGGCACGTGCCGTTTCACGCGCCATCTCGCGGCAGGCGACATCTCGTCATGCGTCCGCACGGACAAGGGCGTGACGGAGTTCCTGTGCCCGACCAATTCCTTCACGTGCGACGTGACTGTGAACGACGGCACGTTCCGGGTCGTGTCGCTCGCGGGGAAGGGCGCCCCCTCCGCGCTCGGCGCCGGCAACCAGATCACGCTCGGGCAGCGCGAGTACAAGAACACCGGCTGCATCAGCTACTGCGGCACGGCGGACGCACGCTGCAACCGCGACGTCGTCGTGTGCGGCTACACCAACAGCAGCCTGACGGCCGAGCACCACGGCGGACGCCTCCGCAACGAGACGGCGGGGACGTGCGTGACGTATGACGGCGCGTTCACGGTGAACTGCCGCACGGAGTACCCCAAGGCCATGCCCACGCTCTACCTCGACGGCGCGGGCGACGGGCGCATCGAGTCGGCCCTGCCCGCGCGGATGCTGCTTATCAAGGAGGGGACAGGCACGTGGACGCTTGCTGGGGCAAACGCGCTGACGGGCGGCGTGAGTGTGCTCACGGGGCGGCTCGACGTGGACGGCTCCGTTTCGGCCCCTTGCGTCGTCACGAACGGCGCCACGTTCGGCGGCGCGGGCAGCGTGTCGCGCCTGACGCTCGCCTCCGGCGCCCGGCTCGCGTTCACGCCGGGGCGGACGCCGCTCGCCGTGGGCGCGCTCGCGTGCGGCGGTGCCGTGGCGGTGGACGTGCTCGCCTCGGCCGCGCCCGGCACGTACACGCTGATGACATGGACGAACAACGTCGCGCCGACCTTCACGCTGGGCGACGCGCCGCGGCGGAATTCTCTGGAGGTGTCGGGCAACGCGCTTCGCCTGCGCGTCGTGGAAGGGCGCATCTACACGCTCGGCGCGAGTGACGCGCAGGGGACGACCTCCTTCAACACCGTGGGGCACTGGGTCCTGCAGTCCGACGGCACGACGCCGGCCGAATCGCCGCCCTGCGCCGGCAACGACTACGTGCTGAGCCGCATGATGCGCTCGCCGGAGAATTCGTCCGTGAATCACGTGGTGTTCGGCGGCGACACGCTCACGCTCACGGGAAGCGGTAATCTGATGTGGAAGATGAAGACCGGGCAGTCGATGACGGTCTCGAACCTCGTCGTCGCCGGCACGGGCGTCCTGAACAACGGACTCGACAAGTCGATCGCGCGGCTGCGCGGGCGTATCTCGATCGCCTCCGGGCGGACGCTCCGCGTGGGTGTGGGCGAGCCCAACTCGCGCGGCTACGTGGTGGAATCCGAAATTTCCGGCGGGGCCGACACGACGCTCAAGTCGGAAATGACCCTCACGAACAGCGTGGTGAGCAAATACAAGAGCGTGTCGTACGAGGGCGACAACCGCGGCTTCCTCGGGCGCCACCAGATTACCGGCAACGGCCAGTTCAACGTGACCCGACAGGAGAACCTCGGCACGCCGCCCGCAACGCTCCGCGCCGACAGCATGACGTTCTCTGGCGCCACGTGGTGTGTCACGAACGACCTGACGCTCGCCTCGACGAACTGGGGCGTCACGGTGAATCCGTTCACGCCCAACGCCGACGCGGTGGGTGTGGACCGGACGCTCGGGCTCTGCTTCTCCGTGGGCGCCTCGCGCACCGCGACGCTGGCATGTCCGTTCTACGGCACGGCGCCGATCGTCAAGGACGGCGCCGGCACGCTCGTGCTCACAGGCGCGCTCGGCGGCCACGGCGGCGGGATGCGGCTTGCGGACGGGGTGCTCGGTTTTGGCGCGCGCGCGATCGCGCTGCGCACGCTCGACTGCCGCGGCGGCAAGCTGCTGGTCGATATCATGGGCGCGGAGCCCGCCGTGCCGCGCGTGACGTTCACGGAGTCGCTCGTGGCCACGAACGGCGCGACCCTCGGCGTGAAGCTCGCGCAGGCCGCGTTGGCGTCCGGGGAGAGCTACGCGCTCGTGCGCGCGCCGGGCACGACGCTTTCGGCGTTGAAGGCGAACAGCCGTCTCTCGTGCGAGACGTACGGCGGCGTGAAGGGCGTGTTCGCGGTTGCGAGCGGAGGCGACGGCACCGAGACGTTGACTTTCAAGGCCACGAACACCGTCACGGAGGCGAACAAACTGCCGCTCGTCCCGCGCGCGGATCTCGTGGCGGACGTGCGCGCGCTGGGTCCGCATCCGCGTCTCTTCTCGGACGCGGCCGGCTTCCAGGCGCTGCGCGACGGACTCTCCACGAATGCGCTCCTGCGCCAGGGCGCCGAACACGTGGCGGCCGCGGCGAATCGCCTGCTCGCGGCCGCGCCGGTGGAGTACAAGCTCGACGTGAGCGGGAAGCGTCTCCTCGACGTGAGCCGCACCGCGCTCTTCCGCATCTGCACGCTCGCGATGGCGTACCGCCTCTACGGCAACGCTGCGCATCTTTCGCGCGCGGTGGAGGAGATGCGCGCCGTGTGCGCGTTCGAGACGTGGCATCCCTCGCACTTCCTCGACGTGGCGGAAATGTCGCTCGCCGTCGCCATCGGGTACGACTGGCTGTGGGAGTACATGGACGACCCAACGCGCGCGGAGATTGCCGCCGCGCTCCGGAAGTACGGCCTCGACGCGTCGCGCGAGAACCAGAGCTGGATCACGGTTGTCAACAACTGGGGCCAGGTGTGCCATGCGGGCATCCTCGCCGCGGCGCTTGCGCTGGCCGAGGACGACCCCGTGGGGACGGCCGCGTTCGTGCAGCGGTGCATCGAGCGCCTGCCTACGCCGATGGCCGAACTCGCGCCGAACGGCAACTACCCGGAGGGGCCAGGCTACTGGACCTACGGGATGGAGTTCAACGTGGTCGCCATCGCGTTGCTCGAACAGGCGTTCGGCCAGTCCTACGGGCTGGTGGACCTGCCGGGTTTCCAGGAGTCGGGCGCGTACATGGATCTCGTGACAGGGCCGAGCGACGCCACGTTCAACTACGCGGACGGCTCGTCGGGACGTTCCGCCACCTTCGCCCGCTGGTGGTACGCGGCGCGGTTCGGGCGCCCGGACCTGCTCGCCTACCGCGAGCTCGACCTTTATCGCTCCTACACGGCGTTGACGCGGAACGGGTCCGGAACCAACCGCCTCTTCCCGCTCGCGCTCTTCTGGGCGCGGGAACCGCCGGCAGGGACGGTGCCTGCCGCCCCGCTCGTCTGGAACTCGCAGGGCAATATGCCCATAGTGATCCAGCGTTCGAGCTGGAACGACGAGACGGCGATGTTCGTGGGGCTGAAGGGCGGGTCGCCGTCTGGCAACCACGGGCACATGGACGGCGGCTCGTTCATCCTCGACGCGCACAAGATCCGCTGGGCCATCGATCTCGGATCCGAGAGCTATTCGCCGATCGAGGCCAACCCGGCCATCGGTAACGCGCTGTGGACGATGACGCAGGATTCGAAGCGCTGGTGGATTTACCGTCTTAACACCTGGAGCCACAACGTGCCGATGATCGACGGCTGCCAGCAGTGGGTGAAGGGCTCGGGCGCGGTGACGCAGGTGACGTCGGGTTTGTGGGGCTCGCGCGCCGTGCTGGATCTGTCTTCGCTCTACACGAACGCGACATCGGTCGTGCGAACCGGCACGATGGCGGCGGACGGGCGCAGCTACCTGCTGCGCGACGTGATCAGCGGCGTGCGTCAGGGCGGGGTTGTTCGCTGGGCGATGATCACGAAGGCGACGCCGGAGATCGACGGCCCGCGCGTGACGCTTCGCCAGGACGGCAAGGAGCTGCGCCTTGAGCAGTGCGGCGAGCAGATTGGCGTGTGGCAGGCGCAGCCGGCCGCGGGGCCGAACAGCTGGGACAGCGCCAATTCAGGCTGCACGCAGCTTACGTTCACTGTGGTTGCGCCGGCGTCGCGGACGGTGGAGGTGGCGGTGCGCTTCGTCGCATCGACAATGCACCTTATCCTGATCCGCTGAATTCGCGCCTATGCCGAGAAGGCGTTGAGAGTCTCGAGGTAGCCGGCGGGGTTGCCGATGTCGTGGCGGTGGCCGGGATAGCGGTAGCCGTAGACGGACTTCTCGGCCAGCAGGCGGCGGATGGAGTCGGTGAGCTGTATCTCGCCGCCGTGGCCGGGCGTCTGCGTGGCGAGGAGGTCGAATATGGCGGGGTCGAGCAGGTAGCGTCCGGCGATGGCGAGCCGAGATGGGGCCGCTTCCGGGGCTGGCTTCTCCACGAGATCATCGAGCTTCCACACGCGCTCGTCCACTTGTGTGCCCTTGACGATGCCGTAGCGGGACACCTTCTCCAGCGGCACCTCCTCGAGGCCGACCACCGACGCGCCGCCGTGGGCGCGGGAGATTGCCGCCATGGCGGCGGAAGGGGCTTCGCCGGAGACCAGCGCGTCGCCGAGTAGCACGAGTACCGGTTCGCGTTCCTGCGCGAGGAGCGGGGCGCCTTGCAGGACTGCGTGGCCAAGGCCGCGCTGCTCGGTCTGCCAGGCCCAGCGTATGCGTGAGGCGAGCTCGGCGTCGCCGTCGAAGTACTTGCGGACGATCTCCTTCTCGGGCGAGATGACGATTACGACCTCGTCCGCGCCGGCGGCGAGGGCTTCCTCGACGATAAGCTGGATTGCGGGCTTGGCGCCGACCGGCAGCATCTCCTTGGGCACCACCCGCGTGACTGGCAGGAAGCGCGTACCGTGTCCTGCCGCTGGAATGAGGGCTTTCATGCCGCACATGATACCATAAGCTCCCGCGTTCAGGCAACGTCGGCGGCATGTTACAAAATGTGATATACTAGACGGCCATGAGCACGAACAACCGCATCCACGCCATAAACGCGATCGCCGAACGCCGTCCGGACGTGCCGCTGGCGACGCTCCCGGCCGACACCTCGCTGCAGACGTACGGCGACGATGTGTTCGGCGAGAAGGAGATCCGCGCCTTCCTGCCGAAGTCCGCCGCCACGAAGCTCTTGGCTACGGTGAACGACGGCAAGCCCCTTGACCCGTCCATCGCCGCCGACGTGGCGCACGCGATGAAGGAGTGGGCCCTCTCCAAGGGCGCCACGCACTTCACGCACTGGTTCCAGCCTCTCACCGGCGGCACGGCAGAGAAGCACAACTCCTTCATCGAGCCGGCCGGCACGGCACGCGCCATCCAGGCGTTCAGCGGCAAGAACCTGATCGGCGGCGAGGCCGACGCGTCGTCGTTTCCGTCGGGCGGACTGCGATCAACGTTCGAGGCGCGCGGCTACACTGCGTGGGATCCCACCAGCCCGGCGTTCATCAAGCGCCACGCGAACGGGGCGACGCTCTGCATCCCGACGGCTTTCTGCGCGCACACGGGCCAGGCGCTCGACTCCAAGACGCCGCTCCTTCGCTCCGTGCAGGCGCTCACTAAGGCGCTGAAGAGGCTAATGGCCCACTTCGGCCAGCCCGACGGGCGCGTGTCCGTGACGCTGGGCGCGGAGCAGGAGTACTTCCTCATCGACCGCGGGTTCTACCTGCAGCGTCCCGACCTGCTGCAGACCGGCAGGACCGTGTTCGGGGCCGCGCCCGCGAAGCACCAGCAGCTCGACGACCACTACTACGGCGCGATACGTCCTCGCATCCTGAAGTTCATGACGGAGGTGGAGGCGCAGCTGTGGAAGCTGGGCATCCCCGCCAAGACGCGCCACAACGAGGTGGCGCCAGCGCAGTTCGAGCTTGCGCCGATCTTCGAGGACCTCAACCTCGCCGTCGACCACAACATGCTCATCATGGAGGTGCTGCGTCGCACTGCGGAGCGCAACGGACTCGAGTGCCTCCTGCATGAGAAGCCTTTCTTCGGCGTCAACGGCAGCGGCAAGCACTGCAACTGGTCCATCGCCTACGGCGGGCGCAACCTGCTTGAGCCAGGCACAAACCCGAAGGAGAACGCGATCTTCCTGACGGTGCTGCTCGCGGTCATCCGCGCCATCGACCTGCACGCCGATCTCCTGAGGGCGTCGACGGCCGGCGCCGGCAACGACCACCGGCTGGGCGGCAACGAGGCACCGCCCGCAATCCTCTCCATTTTTCTCGGCGACGAGCTGAACGCCGTGGTGAAGGCAATCGAGACCGATCCGGCAGCTTCGGGAGGGACGCGCTCCCGCGCGTCCGGTCGCGCAGGGGCGCGAACCTCCCTGAAGATCGGCGTCGACACGCTGCCGCCGCTGCCGCGCGACACGACCGACCGCAACCGCACGTCGCCGTTCGCGTTTACCGGCAACAAGTTCGAGTTCCGCGCGCCCGGCTCGTCGCAGAACTGCGCCCAGAACCAGATGGTGCTGAACACGATCGTGGCCGAGTCGCTCGATGCGCTCTCGGACAAGCTCGACGCCATGCCGGGCGACTTCAACACGAACCTGCAGAAGCTCCTGCAGCGGCTGATACGCGCCCACAAGCGGGTGCTCTTCGCGGGTGACGGCTATTCTGCGGCGTGGCAGAAGGAGGCGGCCGCGCGCGGCCTGCCGGACCTGCCCGACACCATTTCCGCCATCGCGCCGCTGAAGGTGCCTGCGAACCAGGCTCTCTTCGAGAAGTACGGCGTCCTGACCCGCAGCGAGATGGACAGCCGCTACGAGATCGCGCTCGAGGACTACGAGCGGCGCGTGAGGATCGAGGGCGGCGTGGCGCTCGAGATCGCGCGCTCCATGATCCGGCCCGTGGTGGCCGACGAGTTCTCGAAGCTCGCGACGGCGATATCCATCGCGAAGAAGGACGGCCTCAAGGTGGGCGTGACCGGCCTGAAGGCGCTTTCGCTCAAGCTGGGCGCTGGGCTCGACGACCTGCACGTGAAGTGCGAGCGGCTCGACAAGGCCCTCGCGAAGGGAGGCGCGAAGGAAATTCTCGCGGCGATGGTCGACCTGCGCCGGACAGTCGACGCGCTGGAGTATCTGGTGGACGACTCGCGCTGGCCTTTGCCGAAGTACCGCGAGATGCTGTTTGTCTATTGATGGAGGAAAAATGAAGAAGATAGTTGCTGTTGCTGTTGGCCTGGCGGCGCTTGCGTCGTCGGCGGAGATGCCCGCCCTCGCGCGGACTGCGCTGGAGAAGCCGATGCTGCCTGGCGGCTCGGGAATGTTATCGTACGTGACTGTCTTCAACGAGCTCGAGGCTGCCGACGCGGCGGCGGACGATGCCTGGCGCAAGCTGAAGACGCGCGCGGAGTACGACGCCTACCGCGCCAAGATGTGCGCAAAGATGGTCGAGGCCGTGGGCGGATTCCCGGCGAGGACGCCGCTCAACGCCAAGGTCGTCGCGACGGTTCCGCGCGACGGCTACCGCATCGAGAAGATACTCTTCGAGAGCCTGCCCGGCGTGTACGTGACGGGCCTTCTCTACATCCCCGACTCGCCGGAGTTCAAGCCTCCATACCCGGCATTTCTCCTCACCTGCGGTCACAGCGGCAACGGGAAGGGGTCTGACGGATATCAGCGCGGGTGCGTGCAGGGCGTGAAGCAGGGCATGGTCGCCTTCATCTACGACCCGATCTCGCAGGGAGAGCGCATGCAGGTGCCGGACACCGCCAACGTGCACGGCCACAACCGGTTTGGCGTAAACGCGCTCCTCCTTGGCCGCTCGACGGCGCAGATGCGCATATGGGACGGCCTGCGCGCGATCGACTACCTGCAGTCGCGCCCAGACGTAAAGCCCGACCGCATCGGCTACATGGGCAACTCTGGCGGCGGCACGATGACGTCGCTCATCATGGCCGTCGAGCCGCGCGTGGTGGCTGCCGCGCCGTCTTGCTACCTCTCGTCCATCCGCGAGGTGGTCGACCACAACGGTCCGCAGGACGCCGAGCAGTGCATATTCGGACAGCTCGCCTTCGGGCTCAATCACGCCTCGTTCGTGCTGATGCAGGGACAACCCGTGCTGATGCACTGTTATTTCCCTTCATGGGGTCGCGCCAGACATACCGCACGGTGGCGGAGACGGTGGCGAACCTCGGCCTCGGGACCGACCGTTACGGCATGACGGACGTGCCGGGGCCGCACGGCTGGAAGGAGTCCACGCGCGCGTCGTCCGTCCAGTGGATGCGCCGCTGGCTGATGGACGACACCTCGGCGCTGCCGATCGACGTTGACGCTTGCCGCCGGCTCGACGTTGGCTTCGAGCTCGCCAAGGTCGATCACGGGCTCGACAAACCAGACTACAACGTGACGCCGAACGGAAAAATATCGGAGCTGCCGGGATTCCGCAGCATTTACGACCTCCTGAAGGACGACCTTAAGGTGGTGCGGGAGGGTCGCGCTCCTGCGCGACCGCAAGCCGAGACCGTCCGTCGCGTGGCCGGAATCCGCATGACTGAAGAAGTGACGGCGACGGCAGTTGAGATCTCGCGGGCAGAGGCTGGCAACCTGACTGTCGCGAAGACCGCGTTCCAGTTTGAGGGCGGCCTGCTGGTGCCGGCCGTGACGCTTGCGCCGAAGGGTGCTACAAAGGCGCCCGTACTGCTGGTGGGCGACGCAGGGCGCGGTGCGCTGCGCGAACGCGCGGAGGCGCTGCTCGCGGACGGCACGCCTGTGGTGGTGGCCGACCTCATCGGCTCGGGCGAGATCGGCTCGGTCAAGCACAAGTTCTACGGCGCGAAGAACGATGACGAGGAGATTGCGGTCATGTACTACATGCTCAAGGCGGAGTTCGGGGCTGCGCCGCGCGTGGTGGCGTGCGGACGGATGGCGATTCCGGCGGCGCACGCGTTCGCCGCCGCACCTGGGACGATCGCGGGCGTGGAGACCGTGAATCCGCCCGAAAGCTGGACGGAGGTGGTGGAGCAGAGCATCGCGTATCCCTACGCGAATGCCGTCAACGGCGCGCTCCTCCACTACGACTGGACGGACCTTTTGAAATGAAAAGCTAAAGCAAAGGAGAAACATCATGAAAATGCAGAGACGTGAATTCATTTCGGCGGCAGCGAGCGCGTTGGCTCTCGGCAGCTTGCCTGCGGCGGCGAAGGTCAAGCAGCCCGAGCCGAAGTTCCTGTGGTCGTACCTCGCGCACTTCGGAGTCAACTCGTGGAAGGACGTGCCGCTGGAGACGCAGGATCCGAACATGGACGAGAAGTGGCTCACGCGCTGTTGCGCGAACCATGTGCGCTTCGACGAGCCGTCGTGGGGCCGCATCTCGGCTGCGCTGGCGAAGGCCGGCTGCAACCAGGTCATCATCGACCTCGCCGAGATCGTCGAATATCCAAGCCATCCGGAACTGGCTGTGAAGGGCAGCTGGAGCGTGGACAGGCTTCGCAAGGAGCTGGCCCGCCTGCGCGGCATGGGCTTTGAGGTCATTCCGAAGATGAACTTCTCCGCCTGCCACGACACGTGGCTCAAGGAATATCACCGAATGGTGTCCACGAAGAAGTACTACCAGGTTTGCGAGGACCTTATCAAGGACGCGGCGGAGATATTCGACCATCCGCGCTTCTTCCACCTCGGGTACGACGAGGAGACGGCGAACCACCAGAGGTCGCACCTCTTCGCTGTCTGCCGCCAGGGCGAGCTGTGGTGGCACGACTTCCTCTGGTTCGCGAAGGTGACGGAGAAGACAGGATGCCGTCCATGGATCTGGAGCGACTACTGCTGGCACCACAAGGACGAGTTCATGAAGCGCATGCCGAAGAGCGTGCTTCAGTCGAACTGGTACTACGGCGCGCAGTTCGACGTCTCGAAGATGAGCGAGGGGAGCCGTCCGCACGTGCAGACGTACGAGGATCTCGACAAGGCAGGCTTCGACCAGGTGCCGACCGGATCAAACTGGTCGTGCGACACGAACTTCGCCGACACGATCAAGTACTGCGACGAGCACTGCTCCAAGGATCGCATCAAGGGCTTCATGATGGCTCCCTGGACGCGCACGTTCGCCATCCACGAGGCCAAGTCGATGGAGGCGATCGCGCAGATGGCCGCCGCCATCAAGGCGCGGGGCTAGGTCGTAATCCTGCAGGTGGTGGGCCAATGCCATGAATACCGATAACGAATCCGTGCTGCAAGCCATTCGGAGGCTCGAAAAGAGCATCCTCGAGGATGGCAAGGTCGACAAGGCCGAAACCGAACTGTTGCTCGGCTTCGCCAAGCCACTGGCGGCGACGAATCCCGACATGGCGGATTTCGTCCGCGCCCTCGAGGATGTGCGCGCGGACGGTGTCATTACGCCCGACGAGTCGATTCGCATCGGTGCCCACCTGAAATGGCTCGCGAGAGAGACGTCCCCGGTCGAACCCGACAAAGGGTTCCTGGGGCGTCTCTTCAAGCTGAACCGCAACCGCACGACGGTCCGGACGGAGATCGTGGCGGGCATTACCACGTTCATGACGATGGCGTACATCCTGGCCGTGAACCCGAATATTCTCTCGGATGCGGGAATTCCGCGCGGCGGCGTGTTCATGGCGACTGCGGTGGCGGCTGTGATAGGCACGCTCCTGATGGCGTTCATGTCGAACTACCCGTTCGTGCTCGCGCCGGGGATGGGCCTCAACGCATTCCTCACGTACAGCGTGGTGCTGGGCATGGGGTATAGCTGGCAGTTTGCGCTTCTGGCGGTATTTGTGGAGGGGCTGATCTTTCTTGCGCTGTCGCTTACGCCGGTGCGCGAGGGCATATTCAACGCGATTCCGATTTCGCTCAAGAAGGCGGTCTCGGCGGGAATAGGACTTTTCATCTGCCTGATCGCGATGAAGACGGCGGGGATTGTCGTGGACAACCCGGCGACGCTTGTCGCGATGGTCAGCTTCAAGGAAGTCTCGTTCCACACCCACGGCATCTGCGCGCTGCTGGCGCTCGCTGGCACGATCCTTACAGGCTTTCTGCTCGTCAAGGGATGGAAAAGCGCGATCTTGATGGGCATTATCTTCACGTGGGGGCTCGGCATTGTCGCGCAGGCGTGCGGCATCTATGTACCGGATCCTGCCGCCAAGTTCTTTTCCCTCTATCCAGATTTCTCGTTCCCTGGGATTGCCCAGAATTTCGGCGAGTTCGGGCATACCATCGGCGCACTCTTCAATCCTGCGAGCTGGTCGCACGGTACGGGCGAGACGATGCGCTCTGGATGGACGCTCGTCACGTCGCTCGACTTCTTCGTGGTGATGTTCGCGTTCTTCTTTGTGGACCTCTTCGACACCCTCGGCACGCTGATCGGCGTCTCAATGAAGGGCGGCTTTCTCGACAAGGAGGGAAAGCTGCCGCGCATCTCGGGCGCACTATGCGCCGATGCTATCGCCACGGCCACCGGCGCCGTCCTCGGCACGTCCACCACCACAACCTACGTGGAATCCGCCTCTGGCGTGATGGCGGGCGGCAAGACGGGCCTGACCGCCGTCACTTCTGCGGCCTTCTTCGCGATTGCGATCGTCTTTGCGCCTGTGTTCCTCGCCATCCCCGGCTTCGCCACCGCTCCGGCCCTCATCGTGGTGGGCTACATGATGCTTTCCTCGTGCGCCGACATCGATTGGCGTGACGCGGGCGATGCCGTGCCGGCGTTTCTCGCCATCGTGGCCATGCCGTTCACATACTCCGTTTCGGACGGCATCATGTTCGGCGTCATTTCGTATACGGTCATCAACACTCTTGCCCGCAATTTCAAGAAGATCCACTGGGTCATGTACATACTCACGGTGGTGTTCATCGCCAAGTACGCGCTGATGTGACAGCGTCTTGCGCCTGTTCGTCTCCTACAATGGCAATTGGCAACATTGGCATTGGCAACACTTCCATATTGGCAACATTAAACAACGACCGCCTCCTCATCATCGACGACAAGGAGCTCTACCTCATCGGCGCGTCAGCATCTTTTGTAGAATGGAAACAACTTGTTTGAAACAACTTGCCTTGGGCGCACGGGCTAACTCGCCCGTGCCCATCGTCCAATCCAAAGCGATATAATTATTGGGAAATTCCTGTGAAAACAGATGGATAAGACGCGCTGGCGAGTTAGCCCGCGCACTTCTTCCAAGTTGTTTTCCCTAGTTGTTCCGGTTGTTTCCAATCTCAATACGCCTCTGCCGCCTGTAGATAAGTCTAAAGGCAAGGCTGTTGATAACTTCAAGGAGGACGCCCGCGAGGAGGAAACCAGGGTCTCGCAGAGAGACCATGCAGGGTCTCACAGAGAGACCCCAACATACATATAACAGACAAAGAACATCCGGTGATCAACATAACCCGCCCCGAGGGGCGGGAGAAGACCGGACCGGGCAGATTTGATCTTGGGGTGAAGCGCCGGGAAGGGGCGGTGTTGTTCAAGGAGCTGTTAGGGGATGTGGAGGATTCTCCTCCTCCGCCCCGCGCGCTCTCGCCGGTGCAGGAGGCGATGGCGGCGGCAGGGGTGACGGACAGGGACAACGCGCGGGTGTTCTCGTCCGTGATGGCGGGTCGCGACCCGCTGCGGTGCCTGGAGGAGATCCGCCGGTTCGCGAGCGAACGGCGGCAGGGCGAGATGGCGAACGTGCGCAACCTCGCCGCCCTGCTCGTGGAACGCCTCAAGGCCGTCGGGTGAATGTTGCCAGTGTGTGAGTGTTGCCAGTGTCCAATTCCCATTTCCAATAGGTGAGGCGGCATGATGGAGACTACAATGGCAATTGGCAACATTGGTATTGGCAACAATTCCACATTGGCAACATTAGCCCCCTTGCACAACTTAAATCCACGGCATCCTAAGCCTGTTCGACGCCGTGGACGTTCATTGGTTGATGATACGACTCTCGGACATTGCTGGACAGGTCGAGAAAGCCATCCCGATTGCTGCGGCCTTCAAGGACTACCGACAGGTCGGCGCTGCCCTCACACAATGCCGTGTCAACGGATGAGAGTATATCACAAACTGATCTCATGGACCGTTCTTCAGCCCGGAAAAGCCATGCCCCAAAGTCGCTGATTTATGCTATACTGTTTCCACGCAAGAAATCACTATGGATGCCGCCGAGAACCAGATTGTAGTCTATCAGCCGAACGAGACCGTCCGGCTGGACGTGCGTCTTGAGAATGAGACCGTTTGGTTGACGCAGGAGCAGATGGCGTTGCTCTTTGGCAGGGATCAGTCGGTCATCGCACGACACGTCGGCAACATTTTCAAAGAGGGCGAACTGGACAGGAATTCAGTTTATGCAAAAAATGCATATACTGCCAGCGACGGTAAGACCTATCAGGTCGCATTCTACAACCTTGATGTAGTCATATCAGTTGGTTATCGCGTTAAATCGGTCCAAGGTACCCGTTTTAGGCAATGGGCAACTGGCGTGTTGAAAGAATACCTAATACGCGGATATGCAGTTAACACGCGGCTTAATCATCTCGAGGACAAGATGGATCGCCGTCTTGCCAAGCATGACAGCGACATAGCCGATCTGAAGGAGAAGGTCGATTTCTTCGTGCAGACGCAGACTCCGCCGCTGCAGGGCGTGTTCTACAACGGCCAGTTGTGGGACGCGCGGGCGCTGGTGCTTTCGCTCGTCTCGCGCGCGAAGCGGTCGCTGATCCTCATCGACAACTGGGCGACGCCGGAGGTACTTGACCTTTTCGCGAAGAAACGGGAAGGCGTGGATGAATGTTGCCAGTGTGAAAATGTTGCCAGTGGCCAGTTCCAATTTCCAATTGAGGATGCCGCATGATACGACAATTGGAAACTGGCAACATTGGAATTGGCAGCACTTCCATATTGGCAACATTAAACAACGACCGCTTTCTCATCATCGACGACAAGGAACTCTGTCTCATCGGCGCGTCGCTGAAAGACCTCGGCTCCAAGTGCTTTGCGTTCACGAAACTGGACGCGGGTGAAATCCGCCGCATCAAGAAATCCGCCTTCGCGGCTCCGTAATGCCACCATCGGGAGCGCCCGCGCTTGTCGCGGCCGTATGGAGAGCCGCCATCTTGGCGGCTCCGGTAGGGCGGTCGCCCCGCGACCGCCGCCTTGGCCAGGGTTTTGGAAAGATGCACGAACCGAAGTTTGCGATTGCCGCCCGCGCATGGGAGTGGTATACTTTGCGCAGAGCAAGCAAAGGAGTCTCCCTATCGGAACCTAAAAACAACCACATAGAAACAATTTAGCGAACTGCTGAACGACGCCTCGCTGGAAATACTACCACACGTTTCCAACGTCGTATGCAACAGAGAAGCCAACAGGCTTCTGCTCAATCAATTGCCAGCAGAACGCGCCCCAACCAGGGCGCGTTCTCCCATGTGATTGAGCAGGCCTGTGGTAGGGCTTCCAGCGAGGGCATGGATTGAGAACGCGCTCTTTTCATGCCGCCGTGATGCAGCCGCACCACGGCTATGAAAATGAAATCCCAGAATTGTGAAGCGAGGCATTCGGCAAGGCCGGATGTCGTCGGTTGCTTTTATCTTTTGAGGCGTGGGGACTGGCACGTTCACGAGGAACGGAGGCGTGGATAGACCATGAAAGACGCAGCGCACAACCAGATGGTTTCGTTGATCTGGAACATCGCGGACGACGTTTTGAGGGACGTTTTCTTGCGCGGGCAGTACCGCGACGTGATTCTGCCAATGATCGTGTTGCGCAGGCTGGACGCGCTTCTTGAACCGACAAAGGCCGAGGTGGATGCCGAGGTCAAGGAGAACGGAATCGACGCGGATGTCCTCTTTGACATCACGAAGTTGCCGTACTTCAACACGAGCAAGTGGACGCTGAACATTCTCAAGGCGCAGGCCACGGACGACGAAAAGATACTGCTCGACAACTTCAACGAATATCTTCTGGGTTTTTCGGAGAACGTGCGCGACGTCCTACGGAAATTCGGCTTTATCTCCAAGGATGGTAAATCCGCCGCGGAGAAGGCTCAGAAGCTCTCCGACAACCACCGTCTTCTTTCGGTCATCGAGCGCGTCACGGATACGCGCATCAATCTCACCGACAGGGCGGTCAGGGGACCGGACGGGCTGATGATTCCGCCGCTCGACAACATCGGCATGGGCAAGGTGTTCGAGGAACTGCTCCGCCGCTTCAACGAAGAGAACAACGAGGAGGCCGGCGAACACTTCACTCCGCGCGACGCCATCATGCTTCTCACGCGGCTTATCTTCGAGCCGATCAAGGACAACCTTCCGAAGACATTCGCGCTCTACGATCCTGCTTGCGGTTCGGGCGGCATGCTGACAGAGTCGCAGCGTTATCTCACCGAGGTGCTTAAAGTCGATCCTGCCGCGATATTCCTCTCGGGCACGGAAGTCAACCCCGAGACCTACGCCATCTGCAAGTCGGACCTCATCATCAAGGGGACCGACGCCAAGAACATCAGGAACGGCAACACGATCACGCAGCTTGAGAAGGTGTTCGCCGATGACGGCTTCGCCCAGAAACGCTTCGGCTACATGATCACAAATCCTCCCTACGGCAAGAGCTGGAAGGAGGACGAGAAGAAGATCTACCACGACAACGAACTGCTTGACGACCGCTTCCGCGTGAAGCTCGTCAACTTCGCGGGCGAGGATGTGGAAGTCGATGCAACGCCGCGCACCTCCGACGGACAGCTCCTGTTCATCCTCGAAATGCTTTCGAAGATGACGCCGCTCGAGTCCCAGCCGCAGGGCACGCGCATCGCGTCCGTCCACAATGGCTCGGCGCTCTTCACCGGCGACGCCGGCAGTGGCGAGTCCGACACGCGCCGCTACCTTCTCGAAAACGACCTCGTCGAGGCCATCGTCCAGCTGCCGAACAACATCTTCTACAACACGGGCATCACCACCTACGTGTGGATCATCACCAACAATAAGGAAGAGCGCCGCAAAGGCAAGATACAGCTCATCGACGCGTCCCAGGCCTTCGAGAAGCTTCGCAAGAACCAGGGCCAGCGCAACTGCACGATCGATGCGGCCAGCCGCGACCGCATCCTCGCCGCGTACATGGCATTCGAGCCGCGCGAGGCGACCGCCGACAATCCCGTCGAATCTAAAATCTTCTCCAATGACGATTTCCGCTACTACGCGGTGACCGTGGAGCGTCCGCTCCGGCTCCGCGCCCAGTTCACCGCGCTCAAGATCGATGCGCTCCGCCATGACGGGAAGGACGTGGAGTTCTCGCAGTATCTCTACTCGACGTTGGGCGAGAAGGTTTACGAAGGGCTTTCGGAAGCGGACAAGACGGCGGTCAAGGAATACCTCCAGGAAGCGGAGATCAAGAAGACCGACAAGCAGCTCAAGCCGTTCTTCGATGCGGCGAAGTGGCGCGAACGCCGCGCGCTCATGGAGGCGGCTAAGGCGATAAAGGAGAAGGTTGGCGAAGAGGTCTTCATGGACTACAACGCCTTCCTCGAAAAAGTCATCGAAGCTGCGCCCAAGGGCGTGACTGCCGCGCAGTGCAAGACCATCGCACGCGCGATGGCAACGCCCGATCCCGCCGCCGAGCGCGTTGTGAAGGGCGAGGTCAAGGCCAACGCCAAGGTGCTCAAGGAGCTAGACAGCGTGTACGGCGTTCCCGAGGAACGTCTTGCGGACTACGGCTACTTCCCCACGGACCACGGCACCTACATCACCTACGAGCCTGATACCGACTTGCGCGACGGCGAGAAGATTCCCGTAAAGGAAGATATCTGGGAGTACTTCCAGCGCGAGGTAAGACCGTATGCCGAGGACGCGTGGATCGACCTGCCGAAGACAAAGATCGGTTGCGAGATATCCTTCACGAAACACTTCTACAAGCCGCAACCGCTCAGGACGCTCGCCGAGAACGAAGCCGACTTGCGAAAAGAGGCCGAGGAGAACGCCTCAATCCTAAAGGAGTTGCTGGGATGAGTGCGGTTGAGAGTACTCGCGCAGAGACGCAGAGGCGCAGAGGGTGGGAGGAAAGGCTGTTGAAGAGCATCCTTCTCCCGCATAAGAAGTTGGTGGGCAGATGTTGTAACGAATATGATCTGCTGTCTCTTACTCTTCGCGGCATAATAAAACGAGACATGGATAATCCAGAGGGGAAGTTCCCCGCTTCATTTGAGACATATCAAGAGGTGAATCCAGGAGATTTCGTTTTCTGTATGTTTGATAATGAAGAAACGCCAAGGGCCGTGGGGTTGTCAGGCTTGCGCGGTATGATAACTGGTGCCTATGATGTAATGTCGCTGATTGACGATGGGATTAGTCCAGAGTTCTTGAATTACTATTTTCTTTGGATCGATGATGGCAAGAGACTAAAACCGTTGTACAAAGGCTTGAGAAAGACGGTCCCATTAGATAGTTTCTTGTCGTTCAAGATTCCTCTTCCCCCTCTTCCCGAGCAGAAGGAGATTGTGGCGTATCTGGATGCGGAGACGAGGAGGATTGACAAGGCAATTGCGGCGGAGGAGAAGATGATTGCTCTCTTGCAGGAACGCCGCGAGATCGTGATATGTGAGGCTATGGCAGCTCGTGAAGGATGGGTGGAGAAATATGGTAAGTGCATCTTCTCTGAAAACAAGCGTAAGAACAGAGCGCTTGATCAAGAAACGGTTCTCTCGTTGAGTTATGGCAAAATCGTAGTGAAGAAGTCGCGGGCTGAAGGGCTTGTGCCTGCAGAGTATTCATCCTATCAAGTGCTGTCGCCTAGCAATATCGTGGTTAGATGCACTGACTTACAAAATGACCAGAATAGTTTGCGGATAGGCTATGTTGAGGATTGCGGAATAATTACAAGTGCTTACCTTGGTCTGATTGTCAACGACGGGTTTTACCCAAAGTTCGTTTTCTATTGCCTTCACGCTTGGGATGTGTCGAAGGAAATATATCGATATGGAAGTGGACTTAGACAATCTCTTTCTTGGGCTGATTTCAAGTATTTGCGCTTATCCTTCCCCTCGCTTCCCGAGCAGGAAGAGATTGTGAAGCGGCTTGATGCGGAGACGGGGAAAATCGACCGGGCGATTGAGGTGAAGCGGCGTCAGATCGAGCTGCTGCGAGAGCGGCGGCAAATCGTCATCGACGAGGCGGTGACGGGAAAGGTGAAAGTGGCATGAGCACGAGCGTGACGAACGAACAGTCCTTCGAATGGCAGATTGAGAAGGCGCTTGTCGGGTCTACGCGCGAGGAGCGCGGCGAAAGTGCCGATGTCGCCGCGCAGTCGCCGGCGGAGGATCGCTTCTTCTGGGGCAAGCCGTCCGACATGGACAAGACCTTGGCCATCGACCTGCGGCGGCTCTGGTCGTTCTTGAACGCGACGCAGTCCGACAAGCTCAAGGCGTACAAGGGGCACACGCCGCTCGAAGAGAACGTGCCGCAGCAGATCGCCAACAGCGTCAAGCTGTTCGGCATTCTGAAGGTTTTGCGCGAGGGCGTGGAGGTTGACAACATCAAGCTCGACCTCTGGTATCCGCGCCCGGGCGCGGGTGACAGCGTCCAGGCGTGGGAGGACTTCAGGAAGAACGAGTTTTCCGTCACGCGCCAGCAGACTTTCTCGCTGATCCATCCCGCCGACGAGATCGACATGGCCGTGTTCGTGAACGGACTTCCGCTCTTCACCTTCGAGCTGAAGAACCCCTGGACGGGACAGACGGCGCGCTACAACGGGAGGAAGCAGTACCGCGAAGACCGCGATCCGCGCGATCCGCTCCTCAACTTCGGGCGGTGCCTTGCGCACTTCACGGTGGACAAGGACGAGGCGTTCTTCACCACGCGCCTTGCCGGGAAGAATACGTCGTTCATGCCGTTCAACAAGGGGCTGCCGGACGGACAGGGTGCGGGGAATCCGGCGAATCCCGTCGGCTTCAAGACGTCCTACATCTGGGAGCGCTTGCTGACGCAGGCGACGATTGCGGACATCATTCAGAACTACGCGCTCTTCGACTACGGCGAGGCCAAGAGCGGCAAAAAGGTGCCGCACACGATGAAGTACGTGAAGAAGCTCATCTTCCCGCGCTATCATCAGCTGGACGTGGTGGACGCGCTTCTGGGGGACGTGTCGGAGAACGGAGTCGGCAAGCGGTATCTCATCCAACATTCGGCAGGGTCGGGCAAGAGCAATTCGCTGACATGGCTTGCGTACAAGCTGATTGGCGTGTGCCCGAGGTCGGAGGCCGCGAACAGGGCGCGGGGGCTGGGGATGCCGCTTTTCGACACGGTGCTCGTTGTGACGGACAGGCGCATCCTCGACAAGCAGATAACCGACAACATCAAGGCGTTCGGCCATTCCGCCGGAATCGTCGCGCACGCTGACAGTTCAAACGACCTCAAGACGGCCATCGAGAACGGCAAGCGCATCGTCATCACGACGATACAGAAGTTCCCGTTCATCTGCGGCACGATCGGCGACATGTCGGGTAAGAACTTCGGAATCATCATCGACGAAGCGCATTCGTCCCAGGGCGGCGTCGCGGCGGGGAAGATGAACGCGGCCATGCAGAAGGACGCGGACATGGAAGGCGCCGACACGGACGCGCTCATCGAGAAGATGATCAACGAGCGGAAGATGAGCCCGAACGCGTCCTACTTCGCGTTCACGGCGACGCCCAAGAGGGAGACGCTGGAGCGGTTCGGCGTCAGGGGCGAGGACGGGCATTTCCGTCCGTTCCACCTCTATTCGATGAAGCAGGCGGTCGAGGAGGAGTTCATCCTCGACGTGCTGACGAACTACACGACGTTCAGGAGCTACTACGAGATCGTCAAGAGCGCCAAGGACAATCCCGAGTACAACAGCGAGAAGGCGCAGAAGAAGCTGCGCGGGTACGTTGAGCGGCAGCCAGAGACGATTGCGGAGAAGGCCGACGTGATGATCGATCACTTCGACGCGAACCTCTTCCGAAGCCACAAGCTCTCCGGGCACGCCAAGGCGCTGGTGGTGACGAAGGACATCGAATGCGCCATCCAGTACTATCTCGCGATCTGCGAGATAATCGCGAAGAAGCGTCTGCCGTACAGGGCGCTCATTGCGTTCTCGGGCGAGAAGAGCCTTGGCGGAAGGGCATATACCGAGGCAGGGCTCAACGGCTTCGCGGACACGAAGACGGCGGAGGAGTTCGACAAGGACGAGAACCGCATCCTCGTCGTGGCGAACAAGTACATCACGGGGTTCGACCAGCCGAAACTCGCGGCGATGTACATCGACAAGCCGCTTGCGGGGGTTCTGGCGGTGCAGTGCCTTTCGCGCCTCAACCGTGCCGATCCCGATCTGGGCAAGAAGAGCGAAGACCTTTTCGTGCTGGACTTCTACAACAAGATCGACGACATCAAGGATGCGTTCGATCCGTTCTACACGACAACGACGCTGTCCGGTCCGACCGACCTCAATGTCCTGTCGCAGCTCAAGACGACGCTGCTCGGGATGGGCGTGTTCACGATGGAGGACGAGGTCGATCCGTTCATGGAGAGGTTCATAAGGGGCGCGGAGTCCGCCGAGCTTGCGCCGTACATCGACGTTGCCGCGCATCGGTTCAATGTCGAGATCGAATGGCCGGAGAACGGCAAGGCGGACTTCAAGATGAAGTGCAAGCAGTTCGTCCGCGTCTACTCGCGCGTGGCTGCGATCATGCCATATACGGTGGTCGACTGGGAAAAGATGATGTGGTATCTCAGGCATCTCATCCCCTGTCTCATCGTCCCGAAGGACGACGAAATCACCGACCTTCTCGACAAGGTGGACCTCTCGACGTACGGGCTCAGGCAGACGCGCCTGAACGAGACGATCGTGCTGGACGCCGGGGAGGCGATGATCGACCCGAACGCGCCCGTCATGGTGAACGCGGGGTCCCAGGAGGACGAGAAAGACCCGCTCGACAGGATCATCAAGGAGTTCAACGAGCATTGGTTCAAGGGGTGGAACGCGACGCCCGACGAACAGAAGGCGAAGTTCCTTGTGATCGCCAAGGCGGTGAAGGCGGATCAGAGGTACGAGAGCCTAGTTGTGGGCAATCCAAACATGCAGGCCGTCGACGAGCTGATGTCGCAGATCATCAACACGGCGGTAATCCATCAGCGCAAGTCCGACATGTCGCTCTACAAGCAGTGGCGCGAAAGCGAGGATTTCCGCGCTGACTTCGAGGCGGTGGTACGTCGGATGATCGCGAATCAGGAGTTTTTGGGCGGTGGTGCAGGATATGCCCGGGAGGAGGAGGGCGACTACGCGATGGCTGCAGCAGGGGAAAGGCGCTATGGTTAAGAAGAGGCGGGAAAGTGCGTTCGCGCGTCTTTCGCCGGATGCCAAACCGCGCGAGCGCATGGCGGCGCTCGGAACGGCTCGCGGCATGAGGCCGGATGAGCTGTTGGCTATCCTGCTCAAGACCGGTGCGAAGGGCTGCAACGTCTGCGAGCTCTCCCGACGCCTCATCTCGGCGTTCAACGGCATTGGCGAGATGATCCGGTGCGACTGGAAGGGGCTCATGGCGCGGATTGGGGAATACAACAAAGCGCACAGGGATAGTCGGATTCTGGGGATCGGGCGCGTCAAGTGCATGGAGCTCGCTGCCGCGTTCGAATTCGTGCGCCTTGCTTACGAGGCGAAGGTCGAAGACGATCTGCCTGCCGAGATCGCGGACGGCGCGGACGCGGCGAAGTGGTTCCGTGCGCGAATGCGGTTTGGCGACGACCGCGAGCATTTCTTCGTCCTGCCGCTGGATGCCGCGCACAAGCCGCTCAGCCAGGCGATCTGCGTTTCAAGCGGGCTATTGAACGGGACGCCAGCGGGGGCGCGAGAAGTGTTCGCGCAGGCTGTCCAGTGGCAGGCGTCGTCGATCATCGTGGCGCACAACCATCCGAGCGGCGACCCGACGCCGAGCGGAAAAGACATCGAACTGACCAAGGAACTGCTTGCGGCCTCCAAGGTGCTGCACATTCCTCTGCTCGATCACCTCGTCATCGGCTCGCCAGGTTCCGGCACGGGCTTCATCTCGTTACGCCAGTCCGGGATTGTGAAGTTCTAGGTGTTAATGGGGCTGGGTCTTCCACACCTGGCCAGGATTGGCATTGCGGAGTAGGCAAACCTCCCTACACGGAGGTGGCGGTCTCCCTACACGGAGGGTCGCGTCTCCCTACACGGAGGTTTTGAGTTCCCTACGTGGGGGTGGCGGTCTTCCTACGTGGTGGGTCGCGTCTCCCTACGTGGAGGGTTTGGGTTCCCTACGTGGAGGGTTTGAGTCCCCTACGTGGAGTGAGTGGGGGCGCTGTAGGGGCGGGTTTGGTTGGTGCCGTTGATGGGGCGGCGACAGGGGATGCCGCCGAATTGGATGCGCTGGCGGTCGCGCAGGAGCGCGACCCTCCCGCAACGTACGGCATAAGACTCGCCATGATCAGAAGAGGGCGCGGACGGCGTCGTCGATGCCGGCGACGTCGACCACCTGCGTCTGCGTCACGGGAGCCTTCTCCAGCGCGGCGAAGGCGGGCGGCGGGTTCGTGAGAACGTCCGTGCCGAACGCCTTGAGGCAAGTCTCCGGGAACTTGTACGGCGTTGCCGTGGCGGCAACGACGCATGGGACGCCGTCCTTCGGGTAGCCGAGCTTGCGGGCGACCGCGGTTGCGACGGCGGTGTGGGGATCGAGCACATAGCCGCAGCGCTCGCGCATGAGGCGCATTTCGGCCTCTGTCTCTTCGGGCGTGGCGAATGCGCCGACGAAATCGGCCTGGAGCTTGGCCGTGGCGGCGGGCGAGAGCGAGTAGCGGCCCGTGGCGGCGAAGTCGTCCATGAGCTTCTTCACGGCCGCGCCGTCGCCGTCGTTGACGATCCACAGCAGGCGCTCGACGTTGGAGCTCTTGCGGATGTCCATCGAGGGCGAGTTCGTGACTGTGAACTTGTCGCCGGGATCGTACGTGCCTGTGGCGATGAAACGGGTGAGGACGTCGTTGATGTTGGAGGCGCAGACGAACTTGCGGATCGGCGCGCCGAGCAGCTTCGCGTAGTAGGCGGCGAGGATGTTGCCGAAGTTGCCGCTGGGGACGACGACGTCGAACTGGCCGACGCGGAGGTCGGCCACCCCGACCTGCTCTTTAATCTTCGCGGCGGCGTGGAGATAGTAGGCCACCTGCGGGACGAGACGGCCTATGTTGATGGAGTTGGCCGAGGAGAGGAGGATTCCTGCCGACTCGGCGGCGGCGCGGATCGCAGGGTCGGCGAAGATGCGCTTGACCGCTGCCTGCGCGTCATCGAAGTTGCCGCGGATGGCGATGCCGTGCACGTTCTTTGCAGCGGGGGTGGTCATCTGCAGGCGCTGGATGCGCGAGGTGCCGGTGTGCGGGAAGAACACCGCGATCTCGACGCCGGGGACATCGGCGAAGCCGGCCATCGCCGCCGAGCCGGTGTCGCCGGAGGTGGCGGTGAGGATGAGGACGCGGCGGCCCTGCGCAGCGGCGGTCATTAGGACTGGCAGCACGGAGAGGGCCACGTCCTTGAACGCGCCCGTGGGGCCGTGGAAGAGCTCGAGGATCTTGAAGCCGTCGGCGTCGACGAGCGGCGTCGGGTCGTTCGCGGGGAACTTGGAGAGCAGGTTGCGGATGGCGTCCTCGCGGACGGTCTCCGGCACGTCGTCGAAGAACGCGCCGAGTGCGGCGCGCTCGGCGTCGGCGAGCGTGGAGGCGGAGCCGGTCGGGCGCGGAAGGGGTGATGCGGGGACGAAGAGTCCGCCGTCGGGGGCTAGCCCGCGCAGGATCGCGGGCAGGGAATCGACGGAGAGGGTCGAGCGTGTGCTTGTGAATTTCATCTGATTTCCTTAAGGCCCAAAATTATATCAAAAACGGTTTTGACTGTAAAAGTCAGCAGCTTTTTCCCCGGTAGGCGCGCATCGAGATGCCGAAGCGGCGGCGGAAAAGGTTGCGCAGGGAATCGGGATTGCGGAATCCGCTGAGTGCGGCGATTCGGTCAAGCGGGAAGGACGTCGTGGACAGCAACCTTTTAACCTCGGCGAGGCGACGATCGGTGAGCGTAGAAGAGATGGATGGAATGCTGAGCTGCTTGAAGCGCAGGTCGAGCAGGCGGCGCGAGACGCCGAGATGGCTGGCCACGTCGGCTGCGTCAATTCCCGCGAGGGCATTTTCTTCGGCAAATGCAAGCGCGCGTTCGACGAGCGATGTTGCCGGCGCCAATGGTGCGGTAGATCCTCGTACGACGAGCTGCGCAGTGCGGAAGGGCGTCGGGTCGATGCGCGGGCGTTGCCCGTCGATCATGGCATCCAATGCCGTGACGGCCGCGTAGCCTTGTCCGTCGCGGTCGGCCAGGATGCTGGTGAGGCGCGGGCTTGTGCTGTCGCAGATGAACTCGTCGTTGTCCATGCCGCAGACCGTTACCTGCATGGGGACTGCGATGCCGACATGGCGGCACGCGGAAATTACCTGTGCGGCCCGGTAGTCCCAAGCGGCCATCACGGCGGCCGGCTTGGGAAGGGCGAGAAGCCATTCGTCGAGCGTCTGCGTGCTTTCTGCTGGCCGATGGCTATAGACCATCAGACGCCGCGCCTCCCGTCCGAGGCGGCGGCGAAACCCGTCAAGCCTCTGGCGCGACCAGAAGAGCTCGTTCTCGTCGGGCACGAATCCGAAGCTGCGGAAGCGCCCCAGCGAGAGAAAGTGCTCGGCGGCGATCGCGCCGATGCGGCGGTTGTCCTCGTCCGGCAGGCACAGCATGTGCGACGATCGCGGGGGAGCGGAGAACGTGGCGACGGGCATGCCGGTGTCTTTCAGCGCGTCCAGTGTGGCTGTGGCCGGATGGTACAGCACGAGGAATCCGTCCGTCCCTTCACGTACCGCCTGACGGATGGCGTTCTCGTCCAGCTCCTCCTCGGTTCGGATCAGATGCACATCCCAGTCGTGACCCTCCGCAATGTAGCGGTAGACGCCGCGCAGGCGCTGGCGGCCTGTCGTATTCATCATCTTCACCGCCACGGTTACCTTGCGCGGCTCAGGCGATCCGACGACGCTGAGGTCTCTGGATTTTCTTTTCACCGCGCAGAGTATAGCATATTTGACGCCGGGACGGCCATCGTGCCATTTCCATAAACATTCGTTTTCTGTTTCTCATAGAATGCGGTTGTACCGCAATCGAACTGCTATAATGTTGGTGCATCGAAAAGCAATGAGAACGGAGAATCGCGATGTCACCTTCAAGTACTCTCGCCAAAATGTCCACGCGCATTCGCGTAGGATATCGCAAATGGATGTTTCTTGCATCTTTGCTGGCCTTGTGCGGCGGCGTCTGCGCCGAGACGCTGGACACTTCCGTCTTCCTCAGGAAGCGGACGGTGACGCTGAGCGGCTATACGGGCAGTTCGACCTTGACAGATTTCCCGGTCCTCGTCCGCCTGCCGGCGTCCGTCTCCTCCCTGTGCATGCCGGGCGGCGACGACATCCGTTTCGCAGATGCGGCCGGAAACCTGCTCAACCACGAGGTCGACACGTGGAATCCCAACGGCGAGTCGCTCGTCTGGGTGTGTGTGCCCAGCCTGTCGGGCACGGACACCACCCTCACGCTCTACTACTGTGGCGGACAGAGCCAGTTCGTGAATCCGAGGCTCGTGTGGGCCAACGCCGACTACAGGGGCGTATGGCACTTCTCCGGCACGAGCAAGGACTCGTCCACGAACGAGCTCGTGTGTACCGACTCGGCCACGCCCCCTACATTCACTGATGCAGGCCCCGTCGGTAGCGTGTTCTCCTCTTCCGGTTCGTCGTACGTGACCATCGCAAACGATCCCCGCTGGGCCAGCTACGGGGATGAGATGACCCTCTCCGGCTGGGTGAAGGCGATGGATCGGGGAGAGGAAGTCAACTACTACGGCCGCATCTTCAGTAGCAAGGATAACCATATCAATACAAACGGCTTCGAACTCACAACCCAGAAGATAACAACGCAATACAACTTCATCGGAGACACCAACACGACTTCAGGCGGCATCTACCAGAAAGTGTTCTCCACATCGTGTGACTGCAGACAGGATTACGTCTACCTGTCGGTCGTTCGCCAAGGAAACAAGGTGAGGCTCTATGCCAACGGCGCATTCGTGCAGGAGCAGTCGGGCCTCGTCCTCAAGCAGTCCATCCGCAGGCTGCGCATCGGCGCGCAAACCAACAATGGTGCCGGATCGCCGTGGTACGGACAGCTCGACGAGTTGCGGCTGCAGTGGCGCGCGCAGACCGCCGACTGGGCCATTGCGGATTACGCCACCCAGCACAACGCCAATTTCGCCGTGCTGGGCGAAGAAGTGCGATTGGCCGACAGCCAGCTGGACGACGCTCCTTTCCGGCGCGCCTGCACCGTCACCTTTTCCGGATATGCCGGTTCGTCGCGCCTTGTGAACTTCCCGGCCCTCGTGCGCATTCCCGCAGGGTCGCCGGTCTACGGCCTCTGCGCGGCGGACGGCGGCGACATCCGCTTCGCCGATTCGGACGGATACGCCGTCCCGCACGAAATCGACACGTGGAACACGTCCGGGGAGTCGCTGATCTGGGTGCGCGTTCCAAAGCTGGAGGGAACGACCACCTCCCTCAGGATGTATTTCCGCTGCAGAGGAACGCCCGAGGTCGTCGATCCGCATGACGTGTGGAAGTATGCCGGGTACAAGGGCGTGTGGCATTTCTCGGGCTCGAACAAGGAGTCGGCAATCGGCCTAACCTGCAACAATTCGGCTACTGCGCCGACCTACACGGAGCCAGGCGCCGTCGGTACGGCATTCAACAGCGTCACAAACACAACCGAGAAGAGATTTGTTACGGTCGTCAACGACCAGCGCTGGGCCAAGTACGGAAGCGAGCTGACGCTTTCCTGCTGGGTGCTTGGCCGGAAGATTCCTGGTACCGGACGCATCTTCTCGTCGAAGACCAGCTACGCGAACGAAGGCGGCTTTGAGTTCACCTTTCAATACGGATACAACAAATACAACACGATCACGTCCGGCAACAACCAGAACACAATAACTGGCGTAAGCTGTGAAAACACGTTCGTGTACACGACGTCTGTCATGTCTGGCAACCGGGTGACGCTGTACTCCAACGGAGAATATTCGGGCAAGGTCGACAACAAGTGCCAGATGGTTCCTCCATCCGTCAACATGCGTCTGGGCGCGGTTGGTGGCGGAAACAGTTCCCCAGGTGGAGTGTGGGACGGCATGCTTGATGAGATGCGGCTGAAGTGGGGAAAATCCAGCGCGGACTGGGTAGCGGCGGACTACGCCACGCAGCACAACGCCAACTTTGCGGTCCTTGGCGAGATCGAGGACGTCAACACGCACGGAACAACGATCCTGATCAGATGAAACGTTTTGCATATTTCGCCGTACTGGCGACGCTGGCGGGGAGCGCAGTCGCCCGCCCTGGAAACTACGAGGAATCCACTGTGCCTCCCTTCACGCTGGAGGATCCGCTGGCGTTTGCGGACGGGCGCAAGCTGAAAGGCCCGGAGGAATGGCCCGCCCGTCGCGCGGAGATACTGCGCATCTTCGAGAAGGGGATGTACGGGCGGATGCCGCCGAAACTGGAACACATGGTGGCGGAGCTGACGGACGAGAAGGTGACGATGAGCGGCTTCGCGGTCCGCCGTCGCGTGCGCCAGTTCTTCAAGGAGGACAAAAGCGGCCCGTTCATCGACTGGCTCGTGCTGCGTCCGAGATACGCATCCACCCCTGCGCCCGTGATCGTGTTCCTCAATTCGATCGGTGCGATCCAGCTGTTGCCGGACAATGACCTGTCGGTTTCCGACGGCTATTGCGAGGCGAACGGCGGGCGCGAGAAATGGGCTACCGCCAACCTTGAAAAGCTGCGCGGCCAATGGTGCAACCCGGACAACCGCAACTTCTGGCCGATCGGCGAGATAATCGCGCGTGGTTACGCGGTGATGACGGCTTGCTACTTCGACATCGCGCCAGATCCTGACAAGAAGAACGAGCGCGCGACGAAGTGGCGTCGCCGCTGCTTCGACCTGTGGCCCGCATGGGACGAGTCCGCGCCAGACAATACGAAGTCGCTGATGGCGTGGGCGTGGGGCCTCTGCCGAGGGCTCGACCTTGCGGAACAGGAGCCGGGCATCGACGCCAAGCGCGCCGTCGTTACAGGTTGCTCGCGCCTCGGGAAGGCCGCCTTGATCGCGGGCGCGTTCGACGATCGCTTCGCCGTGGTCGTGCCAAACCAGACCGGCCATGGCGGCGCGCCTCTCACCAAGCACTACTTTGGAGAGAACATCGAGACGGAATCGAAATCGTTTCCTCATTGGTTCACGCGTTCCTACTTCGCCTACGCCGGGAAGGACGAGACAATCCCGTTCGATCAGCATCTGCTGCTCGCCTGCGTCGCGCCGCGCCATCTGCTGATCGAGGGATTCGACCAGAAGTGGTTCGATACCCGCGCCGAATATCTGGCCTGCCGGGCGGCTGGCCCCGTGTGGGAATTTCTCGGCAAGCCAGGTTTCCCAGACAAGCCGTTCCCGCCAGACTTCGATACGTCGTGCATCGGCTCGCACATCGGCTATGTGCGCCGCAGCGAGAACCACGGTCTTTCGCCATACGACTGGCGGTGGATGCTGGACTTCGCTGACCGCGCGCTCTCTGAGATCAGGCCATGACGTTCGTTGACACGTTGTTCACGTGGATATCCGCCGCGAACGAGGCGCTGTGGGGCTGGTGCGTCCTGTGGCTGCTCGTGGGGGTGTCTGTCTGGCTGACGTTCCTCCTGAGGGGATTCCAGTTCAGGAAATGGCGGACGATGTTCGCCGTGTTCGGGCGCGAGAGCGAGTCGGTGCGGAAGAACGGGCTGGGCATCTCGTCGTTTCAGGCGTTCTGCGTGTCGCTCGGCGCGCGCGTGGGGACCGGCAACCTTGCGGGAGTGGCCTCGGCCATCGCCGTGGGCGGTCCCGGCGCCGTGTTCTGGATGTGGGTGATGGCGCTGTTCGGCGCGGCGACGGCGTTTGCCGAGGCGACGCTCGCGCAACTCTACAAGCGGCGCGGCGAAGGGTCGTTCTTCGGTGGCCCCGCCTATTACATGAAGTACGGCCTCAAGTGCGCGCCGATGGGCGTGGCGTTCGCGGCTGTGCTGGTGCTGAACCAGGGGATGGCGAGCCACATCGTGCAGAGCAACGCGATCTGCGGCATCCTCGGCGAGCGCACCGGCGCGGCGGCGGGCGTGACTGCGGTGGTGCTGGCTGCGCTGGCGGTCGCCGTGTTCTTCGGCGGCGTGCGGCGCGTCTCGCGCATCTCGTCCGTCCTGGTGCCGTTCATGGCGCTGGGATTTCTTGCGCTTGCGGCATGGGTGGCGCTGACGCACCTGGGGGAACTGCCGCGTATCGTCAAGCTGATCGTCTCCGATGCGTTCGGATTGAGGGAGGTCGCCGGTGGCGGCGTGGGCGTGGCCGTGATGCAAGGCGTGCGGCGCGGACTCTTCTCGAACGAGGCGGGCGAGGGGTCGGCGCCGAACGCCGCCGCGACGGCGGATGTCTCGCACCCTGTGAAGCAAGGCTTCGTGCAGGCGCTCGGCGTGTTTGCGGACACGCTCGTCGTCTGCACGTGCACGGCGGCGATCATCCTGCTGGCGGGGACGGAAGACTTCGGCGAGGGCGGGATCGTGCTGACTTCCCGCGCCATGGCGGCGCATCTCGGTCCGTTCGGCGCCTGGTTCCTGATGGCGGCGGTCGTCCTCTTCGCCTACTCGACCATCATCTCCAACTACGTCTACGGCGAAACGGGCGTGCGCTTCCTCACGCAAAGCCGCACCGCGCTCGCCGCCTACCGCGTGCTCTCGGCGGCGGCGGTGCTTTCCGGCGGTTTCGTGACGCTGGATCAGGCCTGGTGTGCGGTGGATCTCACGATGGGCGTGATGGTGGCGATGAACGTGGCGACGCTTTGGCTACTGCGTGGCGACGTGAAACGGCTCTTCGACGACTATATCGCACAGCGCGCGGCGGGACGCGATCCCGTGTTCGACCCCGGCATCCTGCCGGAGCGCGCAGGCGTTCTTGATGGATGGGAGAAAGCATGATGAAGTTGACGAAACGTGTGCTCGGCATGTCGCCCTCGTTGCCGCGCCGCCTCTTTGACATGGCGAAGGAGATTGGCGGGGACGTGATCGACCTGACGCTTGGCGATCCCGACGTGCCGCCGCCCGCGAACGTGCGCGCTGCGGCATGCGCGGCGATAGACGCCTGCCACACCCGCTATTCCCAGAACGCAGGGTTGCAGCAGGCGCGCGAGGCCGTGGCCGCCTACCAGCGCACGCAGTACGGACGCGACGTGACGGCGGATGACGTCATCCTTACCGTTGGCGCGATGGGTTCCATCTTCCAGCAGCTCTTTTCGCTTGTCGAGCCGGGGGACGAGGTGATTATTCCGACGCCCTGCTGGGTGAATTACGTGGAGGTGACGAAACTGTGCGGCGCCGTTCCCGTTACGGTGCCGGCCTTGGAGAAGAATGGCTTCTCCGTCTCCCCGGAGCAGATCCGCGCCGCCATCACGCCGCGTACGCGGGTGATCGTAGTGAATTCGCCGAACAATCCCACGGGACGCGTCTTGCGCGAGGAGGCCGTGCGCGGCATTGCCGCGATTGCGGCGGAGCGCGATCTATTCGTGATCTCGGATGAGGTCTACCGGTCGCTCGTATACGACGGCATTCCCTATCTGAGCATCTTCGACCTGCCGGAAATGAAGGGGCGTTGCTCGGTGATCGATGCCGTCTCGAAGCAGTTCTCGATGACCGGATATCGGCTGGGCTTCACCATCGGCCCGCGTCCGCTCGTCGAGATGATGACGCGCTTGCAGGAAAACGTCAACGCCTGCGCGCCGCTCCCGTCGCAGTATGCCGCGATCGCCGCGTACGGCCCAGAGACTGACACGTCCTATTTGCTGCGCGAGTACGATGCGCGGCGGCGAATCGTCGTGGACGGCATCCGTTCCGTGCCTGGGCTTTCTCTGGGCGGCGTCGATGCCGCGTTCTACGCGTTCGTCAACATCTCGGCGACCGGGATGGATTCGCAGAAGTTCGCATACGAGCTGCTGAAGTCTCAACGCGTGGCCGTGGTGCCGGGGCTGGCATACGGCGAAGACTTCGACGACTTCATACGAATAGCCTTCACCGTCTCGGGGGATCGTCTGCGCGAGGCGATCGGCCGGCTGGGGGAGTTCGTCCGGCGCGCGACGTGAGCCTTACTTGTACCAGACGCGCCAGAGGAAGAGTCCTCGGCCGGGGGCGGACGGGACGCGCGCGGTGCGCGTGTCCGGCGCCTCCAGTAGCTCTGTGACGGTCTCCGGCTTCTCGTCGCCTGTGCCGACGCGCAGGAGGAAACCCACCATCCCGCGCACCTGCTTGTAGAGGAACCCCTTGCCCTGGACGGCGAAGACGACGCGCGGACCGGTCTTCTTCACGGTGAAGGAGTAGATGTCGCGGACGGTCGTGGAGGGGATACGGTCGGAGATGGACGAGAACGACTTGAAGTCGTGCGTGCCGACGAACCGCGACGCGCCTTCCTGCATGGCGGGGATGTCGAGCGGGGGGCGGGCATGCTCCCAGTACGGGTAGAGGTGCGGGGGGAGGATCGGGGCGTTGTAGACGAAGTAGCGGTACTCCTTGCCCTTGACGTCGCGCTGCGCGTCGAAGGTGGGGGTGGCGATCGAGGCTCGCATGACGCGGATGTCGGGCGGCAGGCGGGCGTTCATCGCGCGGACGAAGTTCTTGGGCGGGATGGGCTTGTCGAGGTCGGCGTAGCCCACGAACCCCTTGGCGTGGACGCCGGAGTCGGTGCGGCTGCATCCGTGGAAGGCGACGTGGGCGAGGTTCACGTATTCAAGCGCCTCCTCCACGCGCTGCTGGACGGCGATGCCGTTCCCCTGCCGCTGGTAGCCGCAGTAGGCCGTGCCGTCGTATGCGAGCGTTATCTTGTATCGTCTGGTCATTTTTTTGGGCCTTTCGCCGTGAGATATTTTACCAAATTCCTCCTGATATGGCGAAAGACGGCGCGCAAGGGGTGGTCTGGCGCGGACATTTGTGGTAGAATAGGGGCCGTTTAAGGAGCAGAAGAGAGTATCATGTCAGAGAAACGTCGCATAGTAGTCACGAGCGCGCTCCCGTACGCGAACGGAGACATCCACCTGGGCCATCTGGTCGAGTACATACAGACCGACTTCTGGGTTCGTTTCCAGAAGATGCGCGGAAACGAATGCGTTTACGTGTGCGCGGACGACACCCACGGCACGCCCATCATGATCCGGGCGCGCGCGGAGGGCATCACGCCCGAGGAGCTGATCGCGCGCAGCCACGCGCTCCACCTGAAGGACTTCACCGACTTCGAGGTGGCGTTCGACAACTACTACACCACGAACTCGCCAGAGAACAAGATGTTCTCCGAGCAGTTCTTCGCCGCCATGGAGAAGAGCGGCGCGATCACCGTTCGGAAGTCGCCGCAGCTCTTCTGCGACCACTGCAAGATGTTCCTGCCGGACCGCTTCGTGAAGGGGACGTGCCCCAAGTGCGGCGCGGAGAACCAGTACGGCGACAGCTGCGACAAGTGCGGCAGCACGTACGCGGCCGAGGAGCTGGGATCGCCGAAGTGCACCACGTGCGGCTCGGCCCCCGTGGTCAAGGAGAGCGAGCACCTCTACTTCGAGCTGGAGCCGTTCAAGGAGTACCTGCGCGCATGGCTGCCCGAGCACACCACGAGCGACGTCTCCAACAAGCTGCTCGAATGGTTCAACGAGCCGCTGCGCGGCTGGTGCATCAGCCGCGACGCGCCGTACTTCGGCTTCGAGATTCCCGGCCGTCCCGGCAAGTTCTTCTACGTGTGGGTGGACGCGCCCATCGGCTACCGCGCCTCGCTCGCCAACTGGTGCGCGGCCCATGGCGAGAACATTGACGACTGGTGGCCGGGGCCGGACGCGGACGCGCAGGAGCGCGTCCCTCCCACGGAACTGTACCATTTCATCGGCAAGGACATCATCAGGTTCCACTGCCTGTTCTGGCCGGGGATGTTGCATGTGGCGGGCGTGAAGACGCCGGACAAGGTGTTCGTCCACGGGTTCCTGACCGTTAACGGCGAGAAGATGTCGAAGTCCAAGGGTACGTTTGTGAACGCGCGCACGTACCTCGACCACCTCCCCGCCGCCGCGCTGCGCTACTACTACGCCTGCAAGCTCTCGGGCACGACGGACGACATGGACCTCAACCTGACGGACTTTGTAACGCGCGTGAACTCGGACATGGTGGGCAAGATCACGAACCTCGCCTCGCGCGGCGCGCAGATGCTGAACAAGCCCGCGCTCGGCGGCACGCTCGGCTCGCTCGACGAGGAGGGGCGGAAGCTCGTGGAGCTCGCGCGGTCGCGCGCAGAGGCGATCGCCGCCCACTACGAGGCGCGCCGCTTCTCGCAGGTGCCCGTGGAGGTGGCGAAGATCGCCGACGCCGCGAACGAGTACTTCGACCGCCGCGAGCCGTGGAAGACCATCAAGACCGACGTCGAGGCGACGCGCGTCACGCTCACGGCCATCCTCAACGTGTTCCGCATCCTCGCGATCTACCTCAAGCCCATCCTCCCCGCCTACGCGGAGAAGGCCGCCGCGCTCTTTGGCGAGAAGGACTGGACGTGGTCCGATGCGGCGAAGACGCTGGAAGGGCAGCAGATCGGCAAGTACGAGTACCTCGCCACGCGCATCGACGCGAAGCAGGTGGAGGCGATGGTGGAGGCCGCCAAGGTGAAGCCCGCCTCCAGCGGCGAAGTGGCCCACGAGAGCAGGGCGAGCAAGAACAAGGTGCCTGGTGCTAAGTGCTTGGTGCCTGGTGCGGAACTGAAGTGCCAGGATTTGCGCGAGAGCAACGCACCAAGCACGAAGCACGAAGCACCAAGCACCAAACCCACCATCGCCTTCCCCGACTTCGAGAAGCTTGATCTCCGCGTGGGCACGGTGCTGTCGTGCGAGACGGTGCCGAAATCCTCGAAGCTGCTCAAGTTCGAGCTGGACGCGGGCGCGCTCGGAAAGCGCACGATCTTCAGCGGCATCCGCGGAGCGTATCCCGATCCGGCCGCGCTCGTGGGTAAGGAGGTCGTGTTCGTCGCGAACCTCGCGCCGCGCAAGATGAGCGTGGGCGTCTCGGAGGGGATGATCCTCTTCGCGGGCGAGCCGGGCGTCTCGGGCGGCGTTCTGTCGCCGTTCGCGCCGGCGGGCGCCGGCACCCCTTGCACCTGATGACGCGAAAGGACTGGACGGCGGCATGACGGTTACGCTCAAGATCGAGAAGAACGTGTACGGCGGCGATGGCCTCGGCCGCATGGGCAGCGGGCGTGTCGCTTTCGTGCCGGGCGCGTTCGCGGGCGAGACCGTGCGCGCGGAGATTCTCGCGGAGAAGAAGCGCTACGTCACGACGCGGCTTGTGGAGGTGGAGGAGCCGTCTCCTGACCGCGTGAAGGAGATAGGCCCGACTGTGCCCGGGATGGTGTACGCGCCAATTTCTTACGCGGGCGAGATGCGCCTCAAGCAGGACCAGCTCGAGAACTTCCTCTGGAAGGTGGCGCCGACGGTGTTGCCGCTGGAGGTGGTGCCGTCGCCGCAGCCGCTCAACTACCGCAACAAGGTTGTGTACCACACGGAGAAGCGTCAAGGAAAATGGCTGCTCGGCTATCGTTCGGAGCCGGAGCATCGCGTTACCGATATTACCGAGGATCCGCTCGCATGCCCGGCGATCAACGCCGCGCTGCCGGGGATACGGTCGTCGGTCGTTGCGCTTCTCACGCAGGGCGCGCGCGCCGTGCGCGAATCAGCGAAGGCGGCCGACAACGTGACGATCCGCTGGACGCCGCTTGACGGCGTGAAGTGGTGGCTCGGCGATCCGCCGCGCGACCTGGAGCTGCGTGAGCAGGCGGACGGGCGGCGTTTCCGCGTGAGCGCGGACGGCTTCTGGCAGGTTAACACGGCCGTGGGCGACATGCTCGTGAAGGCCGTGCGCGCGGCATACGAAGAGGCTGCAGACCGCGCGCCGCACATCCTCGACCTCTACTGCGGCGTCGGCGTGTTCGGACTGTGCTGTGCGGCCCCGCACCCCGCCCATCGATTGGTTGGCATAGAATCCGGCAACTCCGCCGTGGCGGCGGCGAAGCGCAATGCGGAGGCGATGGGCGTGAAGGCGAGCTTCTTCTGCGAGCGCGTGGGCGGTAGCCTGAACCGCATCAAGGTGGGGCCGCAGCAGATGGTGATAGTGGATCCGCCGCGTGGCGGGCTGGAGCCGAACGTTGCGCCGTGGCTCGCCAACCGCCCCGCGCCGCGCATCGTCTACGTGTCGTGCGACCCGGCCACGCTCACGCGCGACCTCGATGCGCTGATGAAGAGCTACAGGATCAGCTACGTGAAGCTGTTCGACATGTTCCCGCGCACCGCCCGCTTCGAGACGATGGTTGTGCTCGAAAGGAAGACATCACGGCAGGTGTGACCGATATGGTATAATCTGCGCCATGGAGAAATGCTTCAACATCGCGGGGCCGTGCTTCCCAGACGAGCACTACATGCTGCCGGCGCTTGAAAGGCTGCCGGGTATCATGCGCATCGTCGAGCAGCGCAGCTACTTCGTTCTGCACGCCGCGCGGCAGTCCGGCAAGACGACGGCGCTCATGGCGCTCGTGGAGGAAATCAACGCGAAGGGCAATATGAACGCCCTCTACTTCACCGTCGAGACCGTCCAGCGATTCACAGACCCCAGAGACGGAATCCCGAAGATCGTGGAGTCGATGCGCAACGCCGTCTTGCGTCATCCAATCTTCAAGGACCTCGTCCGCGACCCCGATTCTGCCATACCCGCGCTTCTCCCGCCGCCGCCGGGATTGGACGTCAAGGCGTTTCTTTCCATGATGTCAGAACATTCAAAGAAGCCGCTTGTCGTGTTCTTTGACGAGGTGGACTGCCTTTCGGACGACACGCTCGTGACGTTCCTCCGCCAACTGCGTGATGGCTACGTGACACGGAGGACTTCGCCATTCCCCTCGTCGATCGCGCTTGTGGGAATGCGCGACATCCGCGACTACAAGGCACGTATTCGCCCTGACGGGCAGACGCTCGGCGACGCGAGCCCGTTCAACATCATTACGGAAGACTTGACGATCTCCAACTTCGGCAGGGACGACGTCGCCCGCCTCTACGCTCAGCACACGGAGGCGACCGGGCAGGTCTTTTGCGACGGTGTCGTGGACAGGGTGTACGAATACACCCGAGGCCAGCCGTGGCTTGTAAACGCGCTCGCACGGGAATGTGTCATGAAGATCCATGACTGCCGCCATGAAGAGCCGATTACGATTGAAGATGTCGCCAACGCGAAGGAGACGATTATCCGTGCAAGGGGCACGCATGTGGACAGTCTCATGGAACGGTTGAAGGAGCCGCGTGTGAGACGCGTTGTGGAGCCGGTGATTCTCGGCAAGGAGCGCGGAGCGCCCACGAACGACGACGACTACCGTTATGTCCTCGATCTGGGGATTCTCCGCGAGAATGAAAATCGCGTGCTCGTTCCCGGCAATCCGATGTATGCCGAGATCATCCTCCGCTATCTTTCCAACGACGAGCAGGTGCACTTCTACTCGAAGTACGAGAAGCCGTTTTGGCTCAAGCCCGACGGCTCGCTCGACATGCCCGCGCTGATGGCGGAGTTCCAGCGGTTCTGGCGCGAGAACAGCGGGGCGGACTACGAGGTGTACGGCTACAACGAGGCGACGCCGCACCTCGTGCTGATGGGCTACCTCCAGCGCGTCGTGAACGGGGGAGGGCGTATCGCCCGCGAAATGGCGCTCGGCTCGAAGCGCCTCGACCTCTGCGTGGAGTTCGGGAAGTTCCGCTATGCGGTGGAGCTCAAGATGAAGCGCAACTTCTCGCCGACCGAATCGCCCGCGCAGCTCGTCGGCTATCTCGACCACCTCAGGCTTCCCGAAGGCTGGATGGCGATTTTCGACGACGACGCGTCGAAGTCCTGGGACGAGAAGATCTACACACGCGACGAGGTGCTGGACGGCAAGACCATCCACTTCGTCGGGCTGTGAGAATTCCAGCTTGATTTCCGGCGTCGTACATGATACCATGTCGGCATGAAAATTACGAACCTGATTCTGTTGGCCTGCGCGTCGGCGTGCGCGACGGCCCTTGCGGAGAACACCTGCTGCGGCGCTTGGCCGGAGGGCAAGGATCCCGCAACTATCTCCACTCGCATCACGGACCAGTTCCTGAGCGGCAGGCCAGAGGACTACCATCCGCAGGGCTACCACGGGAACAAGGGCTACGGGTGGAAGCGCAGCGTGCAGTATTCCGTCGTCTCCCTCTGGCTGAACGCGATCGAGTGCGCGCGCCTGCGCGGCGACAAGGAGCGCGAGGAGAAGCTCGTGCGGCTCTTCGACGACTTTCTGCCGGGCGGAAAGCTGGCGTTCTGCTGCTCGCGTCCGTACCACGTGGACGACACGATCTTTGGCGCGCTTCCCTACGAGATCTACCTCGGCACTAAGGAGCCCAAGTACCTTGCGCTCGGCAACTACTACGCGGACACGCAGTGGACGCCGCCGTGCGACGGCACCGTGAAGGAGCGCCATGCCCTGCCGCGCGAGAGGCAGGAGGAGTTCTGGAAGGGCGGGTACACGCCGCAGACGCGCCTCTGGATCGACGACATGTACATGATCACCGTGCTCCAGAGCCAGGCGTACCGCGCCACGGGCAACCGCGTCTACATCGAGCGTACGGCGCGAGAGATGTGCCTCTACCTCGACGAGCTCCAGCTCAAGGAAGGTCCTGCGAAGGGACTTTTCTACCACGCGCCCGACGTGCAGTTTGTGTGGGGACGCGGAGACGGCTGGATGGCCGCAGGCATGGCGCTCGTACTCGACCGTCTGCCGGAGGACAGCGAGTACCGCGCGCGCATCATGTCGGGCTACCGCCTGATGATGGAGACGCTGCTGCGCTTCCAGCGCGCGGACGGTCTCTGGAACCAGCTCGTGGACCGTCCTGAGGATCCGCGCAACTGGGGCGAGACGTCATGCTCGGCGATGTTCGCGTACGCGTTCGTGACGGGCGTGAAGCGCGGCTGGCTGCCGAAGGAGTCGTACGGCCCTGCGTTCCGCAAGGCGTGGCTCGCGCTCTGCGACCACCTCGACGAGTTCGCGAACATCTCCGACGTGTGCGTGGGCACCGGCAAGAAGAACGACCTGCAGTACTACTTCGACCGTCCGCGCGTGAACGGCGATCCCCATGGCCAGGCGCCCATGCTCTGGATATCGTCAGTGCTGCTGGAGAAGTAAGACGCTGAAACCACGAGAGGAACGAGAAGATGGACACGACGACACTTGACCCTACCAAGATGAAGGACTGGGAGATCGCGGAGGCGGCGGAGGCGACTCTGCGTCCGGCGACGGAGCTTGTGGCCGAGCTTGGCCTAAACGACGACGAGTGGGATCCGTACGGGCGCGTGCTCGCGAAGGTGGACGCGACGAAGGTGCTGAAGCGCCTCGGCGGCAAGAAGCGCGCGAAGTACATCGATGTGACGGCGATCACGCCCACCGCGCTTGGCGAGGGCAAGACCACGACCACGCTTGGTCTTGTGCAGGGTCTCGGCCGCCTCGGCAAGAAGGTGATCGGCTGTGTGCGCCAGCCTTCCGGCGGGCCGACGTTCAACATCAAGGGCAGCGCTGCCGGTGGCGGTCTCGCTCAGGTTGTGCCGCTTACGGCGCTCTCGCTCGGCCTCACGGGCGACATCGACGCCATAACGAACGCGAACAACCTCGCGATGGTGGCGCTCAACAGCCGCATGCAGCACGAGCGCAACCACGACGACGCATGGCTCGCCGAGCGCGGGCTGAAGCGCCTCGACATCGATCCTGACCGCATCCAGATGCGCTGGGCGATGGACTTCTGCGCGCAGGGCCTCAGGAACATCGAGATCGGCCGCGGCGGAAAGCTCGACGGCTTCGAGATGCCGAGCGGCTTCTACATCACCGTGGCGAGCGAGGTGATGGCGATCCTCGCGATGGCGGCCGACCTCGCCGACCTGCGCGCGCGCCTCGGGAAGATCATCGTCGCCTACTCGAAGTCCGGCGCGCCCGTCACGACGCGCGACCTGGAGGTGGACGGCGCGATGTGCGCGCTCCTCGTGAACGCCGTGAAGCCCACGCTCATGCAGTCCCTGGAAGGGCAGCCGATGTTCGTCCACGCCGGGCCGTTCGCGAACATCGCGATCGGGCAGAACTCGGTGATCGCGGACAGGCTCGCGTGCGCGCTCGGCGACTACGTCGTCACGGAGAGCGGATTCGCCAGCGACATGGGCTTCGAGAAGTTCTGGAACATCAAGTGCCGCTGC
>CACXPT010000015.1 GCA_902769585.1 uncultured bacterium | reverse complement strand
GAAATCGGCAACGGTCTCAGAGTAGGCCACCGCGCCGTCCTGCCAGTTTGCGGGGTCGGACCAGTTGCCGCCCGCCGGATTGATCCACACGTTCGTGACCACGTCCGCACCCGCGCCAAGCGCCAGCGCGCCCACAAGCGCGATTCCGATAATTTTTCTAAACATCGTGCAGGCTCCTTTTATGACCAGAAAACGAATAATTGATATTTTATTTTAACCTCCCCCATTTTGTCAATTGTAAATGAACTGCAGATTAACTAATTAGCCAAAGGACGCGGGCGAGTTAGCCCGCGCGCCAAAGGCAAGTTGTTTCAAACAAGTTGTTTCCTTTTATTTGATGACAACCTCGTACCAAAGCGTACGATGGACCGGCGAAAGGCGGACACGCGCGCGGCTTCCGTCGCCAACGGACTCCGGCGCGATTTCCTTCGCCCGCGAGCCGTCCGCCGCCAGCGCATAGCACGCGAGTCGCGACGGCGGCACGGGGAACACGATCTCGCAGGGTACGCCCTCGGCACGGACCGGCGCATGCCCCCAGTCCAGCAGACGCACCTCCGTCTTGGACTTGCGCTCGACCTTTGCCCCGCGGCGATCAGGACGCTCGCCTTTCCGGACGCGCCGAACCCGGTGGCGTCGCGCGAGACGAGCGACACGGTCGCCCAGCCGGTCTCCGTGTCGCCCACCGCGAGCGACACGTCGCACAGCGTCACCATCCGCCCGTCGGCGTAGCCCGCGAAAAGCTTCGTGTTCGCCGTGTCCACCGCCACGTACTCCTTGCCGGGACGATCCTTGTTCCAGATGAACTCCCTGGACGTTCCCGACGGATCGGCCCGCAAATCCCCGCGCACCATCAGCGCCGCGCACGCGGGCATCTGCGCCAGCACGGCCGGATTCGCCACCGCGTCGAAGATGCACCACGGCATCCCCTGCGGCTCGAAGTCGTCGGGATAGTGGTTGTAGCTGTACTGGAACACGCCGTCCCAGCCCATCAGCCGGCCGTAGGCGCACGCGAGCGGCTGCCCCTCGCCCACGAACGGACTCGGGTAGGGATGGCTGTACTCGCTGACCGTGAAGGGCAGACTGGGCGCGTGCGAATGTTCCTCGAGATTGCGCAATGTGCCCATCGTGTGGACGAGCGACTCGCCGCCGGCCCACCAGTCGTTCGTCACGCCCCGGTTGACCCATGGCGCCCCCTTCCCGCGCGGATGGTGGAAGTAGGCGTGCGAGTCCACGTAGTCAAGCTGCGCCTGCATCTCGCGCGGGCTGTAGTGGTTCCCCGCCTGCGTGCCCGACACGGGCATCTTGGCCTTCAGCGTCTCGCGGATGTAGTCTCGCATCCCCTTCCAGTAGCCGAGCTCGCTCTGCCACAGGAACGCATCGTAGTCGCGCTGCATCTGGCGCGAGACGACCGAGTGCCCATGCAGGAGAGGGATGCCCTTGCGCGCAAACGCCGCCGCAGGATCCTGCGCGAAGGCAGGCATGCCCTCTCGCAGCGAGATGTCCTTGAACTCATAGACGCCGTTCCGCAGCTGCGAGAACTGCAGGACGGTTGACGCCGTCGTCTCATCCGCCTCGAACGTGGCGGAAATCTTCTGCCACTCCGGGCCCGCAACCGGCTGCGCGCCCCACAGCACTTTCCAGTGCCGCGCGGGATCCACCACCGTGCAACTGACCTTTCCCGTGCCGGCGACCCGGCGCACCTGCAACGACACCGTGTAAAGGCGCCCCTTCTCCAACAACACCTTCCGCATGATCTTCGGGTTGTATTGCGCCCCCTCGCGAACCACGTCCACGCGGATGACGCCGTCTTTCTCGGAACGGGTGGCCCGTGCATCGTCCTGCACCAGCTTCCATCCGGTCTTCGGCGAGCCCGCCAGCAGGTCCGCGCCGAGCGTGCCGGCCTCCCGCGTCCAGGCGGAACGGATCGCCGCCTCAGAGGAATACTTCCCATGCAGCCATTCGTTCCATTGCCGCGCCAGTTCGTCCTGGAACGGCTTGCCGAGCGACTGGATCTTGCCGCCTTCGGCAAACTTCACAAGCCCCTGGTCCTCGTTGCTGATCTCGATCATGGCGACGGCCGGCTCGTCCGTGTAGGCGTTGCCGGTGTAGCGGTTCACGTGCGTGAGCAGGTCGCGCGCATACTCCTTCTGCAACTCCACCATGCGCGGCATGAACTGGCCGACGGTCTTGTTCGCCCACGGGGAGCCGCCAGGCAATCCGTCACGTTCGTCGAGCGTACGCCCCACATGGAGGTTCATGTTCACGTAGATGCCACGCTTCTTGAACGCCGCGATCATGTAGTCCAGCTTGTCCAGCTGCCGCAGGGAGAGTTTCCGTTGCGTCTTCGTGTCGTCGTCGAGGATGCCCTGCCGGGGCGAATCCATGAAGTTCTTGTACCACGTGTCCATGAAGTGCAGGCGCACGCAGTTGATGCCGAGGCGGGCGAAGCGGGCGGCCAGCCTGTCCGCCACGTCGTGTTCCGGGAAGTTGGCGGGGCCGGTGATGTTCGTGCCGTTGAAGCGGATCGGCCCCTTGCCGGTCACGAAGTTGCCGCCCTCCACGCGCACGAATCCGTATTTGCCCGCCGGCGCGTCCAGCATGTGCGCCACGCTCGAGGCGTTGTCCGCACCCGCGTACGAGATGACGAACGGGAACCACGCGTTCCCTTCCGCCATGCATGCCGCAACCATCGCCGCGGCGGCGAACGCCACGCTGAACTCCGCTTTCATTGACTTGACCTTTCCTGTTGCCTGTTAAAGCTCCTGGACGATGAAGCCGTACGCGCCGAAGCGGCACATGCCGTCCTTTTCCACCGTGACGTTTTCCAAGAGAATCGGCTTCTTCGCCGGATTGAGCGTCACGCCTTTCGGAATGAACGCCGTGTCCGTCGGACGCAGGTTCGCCGCCACGAACACGGCGCGGCCGCCATGCCGCCGCACGAACGCCACCACGTTCTTCTTCTCGCCGTTCGTCACCCATTCCTGCGTGCCGCCGTAGAACACGGGATCCTCGCGGTGGAGCGTGGACAGCTTGCGGATGAGCGCAAGGCGCTTCTGTCCGGCCGGCTGGAGCGCACGCGCCCAGTCGACCGTCTTCCGCGCGCGGCCAATGTCCTCCACCGGCGCGAAGAACGTGTTGAGCGCATTGTCCGCGATCTCGTTTCCGTTGAAGACCATCGGCAGCCCGCGCCGCAAGAAGACGAGCACGAACCCTGCGTTGCCCGCCTCGACCGGGTGGACGCGGTCGAACCGGTTGGGGCCGTCGTACTTCGCCGCCGAGTCGTGGTTGTCCATGAAGCACATCATCAGCGCGTCTGCCGGAACCTTCGCCTCGTATTCGCGCATGTGGTTCATCATGTACGGGAGCGTCTTGCCTTTCGTGAAGGGCTTGCTCGCGACGGCCGGCGTGAGGAAGTCTCGCACGGCGAAACTGAACGGGAAGGCGTAGCAGGCATCGAACGCCTTCTCAAGCCACTCCACCTTCGACCCTTCGTTGATCATCACGAGGTCGGACTTCACCTTCTGGCAGGCGGTCACCGCCTCCACCCAGAAGTCGATCGGCACGCCGTCGCCCACGTCGCAGCGGAAACCGTCGCAGCCGAGTCGGACCCAGTGCAGCATGGAGTCGATCAGATATTTCCGCACGCCCTTCGACTCGAAGTTGACGTACGGGAAGTGCCACTTCGTCGTGCGCACCGTGCCGTCCTCGTTCTTCTGGAAGGCGTCGGGGAACATGTCCTTCAGCACGTTGTTCGGCCCGCAGTGGAGGTAGACGACGTCCATGTACACCTTCATGCCGAGCGCGTGCGCCTTGTCGTTGAACGACTTGAAGTCCGCGTCCTTCCCGTACTCGGGGTCGATCTTGTCGTAGTTGGAGACGCGGTACGGATTCTTCGGCGTGTGGTAGCCGCTCTTCTTCTGCTGCGGGCTCCATCCCGCCTCGTCCATGTCGCGGTCCATCTCCACGAACGGCGTGAGGTACACGATGTCCACGCCCGCCGACCGCACGTGGTCGAGCATCGCCTCGGCCGCCCGGAAGTTGCCGTCGCGCGTGAAGTTTCGCAGCACGATCTGGTACATCGTCGCGCGCTTGAGGTACTCAGGCGTCGGACGCATCGCGCCATGCGCCGCGCAGCATGCGGCCAGAACGGCCACAAACACACATTTTGCCGTCATCGTCTTCATGGCAGTTGGCAGATGGCAGTTTGCAGCGCCAGCTTGCGCAGGTTATCGGAAGATGATTGTGGTTCCGCGCGGCGTGGTCTTTAGCCAAAGCCCCTTCTCGCCGTCAAGCTCATAGACGATCTCCGCCAACCTGAATACCGCGCGCATCGTCGCGTCTGTCTCGTCGTATTCGAAGGACACCTTGTCGGCGGCAAATTCGCCGACGACGTTCGCCGCCGTGGCAAGCCGCGTGTAGAGCGGGGCGTTCGCGGACATGCCCGTCGCGTCGATCTCGATCCGCGCGCCGTCCGTGATCACCAGATTGCCCGTCGCCTTCAGGAGTCCCGTCGCCGTGCCTTCCACCACCGGACGCAGAACCGACGCGACGCCGTTCGACAGCACCACGTTCGCCGCCTGGATCGTTCCCGTCGGCCGCAGCACGAGCGTGCCGGTGCCCTTCGCGCCCACGTACAGGTCCTTCGTCGTGACGAACGTGCCGTTCGAGACGTCGAGAACACCCGTGCAGCCGTCGCCGTCGGGATAGTAGGTTGCGCTCGGCTCCGGGACATGCTGAAGGTCGGCCTTTTCGGCGCCGCCCACGTACACGTGGTTGCGGATGTCCGTCGTGCCGCCCGTCATGTTCCAGGTGCCGTTTCCGCGCAGACCCATGCCGATCACGAGCGGGAAGGCAGCGGGCGTTCCTTGATAGGTATCCGTCGCGTTGTGGTAATACGTGCCGCCCGAATGGTTGAAGGTGCCCGTGCCGACGCCGCCGCCCACGACGCACGCGCCCCTGTTGATTTCCAGCTTGCCGCCGCTCAGGTTGTAGTAGCCGACGCATTGGCTCTTCGACAGCACGTCGGCGTTCGACTTGTTGATGCGCGTGCCGTCTCCGACCACCAAGCCGCAGATCATGCCCGCGTAATGCCATCCCCAGCTCGATAGGGACACGTTTCCTCCCGTCTGGTTCACCACGCCCGTCACGCAATGGGGCGTGCTCGCGGTCGAGCTAGCGGAGTCCGGCGAATCGGCCGCAACGAAGATTCCGAAGTTGCCAGGGTTCAGCGTTCCGTGCTTCAAGTTCAGCTCGCCGTATCCCTGACGGCAGCCGACGGCCATCCCGTAAAAGGCGGCCGCACCGCCCAGGTAGCTGACGCCATCCGTTCCATCAAGGTTGAGGATCGCGCGTCCGCCCGGCACGTTGTTGCAGAGAACCCAAAAACCCTGATAGAGACAATAGGTCGCCTGCTCGGACAATGTCACGACGCTCGGCCCGTCGGACATCGGATTCTGGTAAAGCTTTTGCGACGACTTGGTCGGCAGGCCCACCATCAGGCGACTCGTCCCGGAAAAGGTGTTCGTTCCGGAACCGAACGCGAAACCGGCCTTCACGTTCACGATTCCGCTTCCCGACCCGTTGATCGAGCCGCCGTTGAACGAGATCGCCGCATTGGTGATGTTCAGCGTGCCGCCGTCTCCCGCCGCGAGCGCGCCACCCGGCTGGAGATCGACCGCCGCCGCGCCCATGTCAAGATCCGTCGTGGCGGCGACGGTGGCGACGCCCGCGCCCGCGTTGGCGATCCGCAGGTTGCTGATGGCATGCGCCGGCGCTTCGTCGATCGTCACCGTGTAAGAGGGGCCGGCAACATTCACCAGCGCCGAGTCCGTCTCGCCCGGCACGCCGTTGCTCCATTTCGCCGACGTGTTCCACGTGCCGTCCTGCGCCGAAAGCCACGCCGACCGGCTCGGCTGGATGCGTCCCTGATCGTCGATCTTCGCCCGGAGCCCATTCCAGGTGACCGTCGTCGGCAGCGGACCGGGCGTCGCGCCCGTGACCGTCACGGAAGCCGTCCCGCCATCCGGCACGGCGACGTCGAGCGACGCGCCCGACGGCAAGGCGAGCGACGAGAGCGTCAGCTCCACGCCGTCCGCCAGCTCGATGGAGTTCGCGCCGGACTGGAAAGTTGCAGTCACTGACGCCGTTCCACTCTCCGTAAGCCGCAGCCCGCCGCCCGCGAAGACGAAGCCGGTCACGTTGGGGAGCCGGGCAAGGGTCGGCAGCTCGAGCACGCCCCCGGAGAGCGTCACCGAACCTGAGATGGCCGGTTGCACCTGGCTGAAGGAGACCGTCTCGCTCCCCGCCACCGCAAGCGTCCAATTCCGGCCGACTTCAAAGAGGCCGCCGAAGACGATCGGCGCGGTCTGCGCGTCCAGCGTGAACGTCGTTCCCGGCGAACCGTCGATCTGCAGCGCGTCGCCGTTCCACGTGAGCGTCCCCGTACCTCGGTTGCCCAGCGTCACGCTCCCTGCCGTGGTGTACGTGTTGGAGACGACGAGATCCTTGTCCGTCGTCTCGCCTGCGCCGCTGTAGTAGAACTTGGCCTGCGGCGCGTCATTCGTGGTCACTGACTTGATATGGCGCTTGCCGTCGACAGTCGCCGTCGAGCCACTCCAGTCCGGCTCGTAGACGACCGCGTCGCCGCGTCCGATGGACGTCTGCTCCGCCGTGCAGTTCTTGTTGCCGATCAGGCGCGCCATCGTGCTGCCCGCCCCCATGAGCCGAAGCCGACCCGCCAGGCTGTTGGTACCGTTCAGATAGATTTCCGACGTTGTTCCGTACGTAAAAGTCACGGTGTCGCGCGCACTGTTCTTCGTTCCGATGCCGACGTCGATCACCGCCTTCTTTCCGGACCAGACACGGAGCCGGGGCGGTGCATTCGGGTCTTCCACGGGCGTGTTGTAGGGGGCAACCAAGTTGACGAATCCGTCACCGTAGACATGCGTGTTCTCCTGGAACTGGATTTGGTCGCTCCATGCCCAACTGCCGCCCATCGCGCCGAGAAACGCGCCGGCAGCCACTTCGATTTCATGCGTGCCGCCCGAGATGGGCTGAAAGGCCGCGACCGAGTAGCGCGAACCGCCATGAGCCGTATTGTGGAAAATGACAAGTCCCGAATTGCCGAACCCAAGGTTGCCGACCTGGTCGAACTGCGGGTTGTCCGTGATCTCGATCGTCCCGGCGCCGTACAGATACACGGCCGCGTAGGGAGAGCCGGCTTTGTCTGTCGTCTTGTCGAGCTTCCCGTATATGAGTTTCGCGTGCAGGGAATTGTTGCGGAACGAAAGCGTTCCGGACTTGCCGCCCGCCGTGTTCCAGACCGCCGGGCGACGGAATGTCTGGTCGGCCGTCACGTCCGCCGCCACGACGAGGGTGGAGTTCGTCTGGAAGCCGAGACGCTGCGTCGCCGCGTCCGACGTGCCGAAGACGTAGGCCGGCGCGCCGTTCGTCACGATCAGGTGGTCGATCGCGTACTGTCCCTGAAGGTCGATGGTCGTGGGCGCGCCCTCGGCCTGCGCGCCGAAGATCACGGTGTCGCCCAGCTTGCCGCCGAACGTGTGATCCGTTCGGTTCGTCCACATGCCGGGAACCTCGTTCTCCTGCCAGTTCGCGGCATTGTCCCAGGCGCCGTCAAGCGCCGCGCCCGTCCAGTGGTACACGTCCGCCGAAGCCGTCAGGCAGAATGCTGCCAGCAGACAGAAGATCGTACGTTCCGCAATCCCATCTATTCTTGTCAGTGCCATGATTCCATCCTTCCAATTGAGTTGAGAGATTTTGTATAGTATAGCAAATCTGCTTCATGCCGAAATGGTCAGAAGCCGGGGAGGTCGAGCTGGCCGGAGACGGTCACCTTGCGGCCGCTGACGAGCTCGGGATCGCTCGTGTCGTAGACCACGAACTTGCAACAGCCGAAGCGGCTCGCGAGCTCGCGGCGGATGTAGTCCGAGACGGCCTTCACGTTGCCGACGTCGTCGTCGCTGAAGCCGACGGCAACCTGGTGCGCGCCCACACCGCCCGTCCTCCGCAGCGTGCGGAAGAGATGCTCGACGAAATCGCGGATCGCGAACTCCTTGGCGAGTTCCGGCTTCTGCGCGGACGTAGCGTCCGCGAAGCGCGAGCCGAAGTCGCTGTCGCTGGATAGCTTCTCCTTGAAGTCCGGACTGGTGACGGCATGGTATCGGCACATGGAGAGGAAGTAGTCGAGCTCCTCCTCGTCCGTGCCGAAGCGATCGACCTTGTCGAAGCAGTGCCTGTAACCGCGGAGGTTCGTCATCATCTCCTCGCGCTCGTCTGGCGTGAGGACCGTGTCGATAAAGATCCTCACAGCATCGCGTATCGTCTCGGACGCGTGGCCGCGCGCGGTGACGATCGCGAAGATGCGCCCCTCGCGCAACGTCTTGCGCAGCGTCTTGAAAGACGGGCCGGCCGGCTCGCCTGCCGCGACGCGCGCAAGCGCCGCCCGCGTGTCGCGGATGAACGCGGAGTCTGCGGTGCCCGCGTCTGGGTCGTCCTGGAAGTCGCGGAACGCCGCCTCGCGCCCGCCGACCAGCGGCATGCGGTATCGAGCCTCGTCCGACCTGACGAGCGCGAACGTGCCGGTCGAGACAGACGTGGGCACCCACATTCCGTCATCGTCCAGCTTCTCCATGTAGATGCGCGTGGGCATGTGGAGAATGTTGTCGTCCCAGTCGAATATGTAGTACTTGAAGTCGCGCGCGGCGACTCCAAGATTGACGCGCCTGCCGTCTATGACCGCGATCTCGTCCATCACGTACCGCTGGTGCTCATCTTCGCGAGGAGTTTCTTCAGATCCTGCACGCGCGACTTGTCTGCCACCAGCACAGAGTCCTTCGTCGCCACCACCACCAGGTTCGCCACACCGAGCGCGCCGACCTGCGGGCCAGAGGAGAGAACTATGGAGTCGGACACATCCAGGAGCGCCACCTCGCCCTTGGCGACGTTCCGTCTGGCGTCTGTGGCGAGATGCTTGTCCGCGCTCGACCACGTGCCCACGTCGTCCCAGCCGAACGCGCCGCTCGAGACGAGGATGTTCGTAGCCTTCTCCATGACGGCGTAGTCGATGGAAATCTTCGGCAGCTGCGGATAGTACGTGTCCAGCGCCTGCTGCACGCCACGCGCCGTACGGCAAGAGGCCACCGTCGCTTCCAGAATCGCAAGAGCAGGTGCACCCTTCAGCAGCGCGGCCTTCATCGTCGCCACGCGCCACACGAACATGCCGGCGTTCCACACGTACCGTCCGGAAGCGAGGTAGCGCCGCGCCGTCTTCTCGTCCGGCTTCTCCACGAACTTTATGGCACGCGCAAAGACCGTCTTGGTGCCGATGTCGACAGGCTTGCCGACATGGATGTATCCGAAGCCTGTCGCGGGGTAGTCCGGCGCCACGCCCATCGTCACGATGTCGTCCGATCTCGCCGCCGCACGCGCCGCGTCAGCCAGCACGCGCCGGAATGCCGGAACGTCGCGCATCACCTGGTCCGCCGTGAGGATCGCCGCCACGGCATTCTCGCCTCCGCGTCCCTCGACCACGCCGCAGGCCGTCGCCACCGCAGCGGCGGTGTCGCGCCGGCACGGCTCGGCCACGATATTCGCGCGCGGCAGTTCCGGCAGCTCCGCCCTCGTCGCTTTCACGAGAGCCTTCCCCGTCACAACCAGCACGCGCTCGGGCGGCACAAGTCCCTTCAGCCGGTCGACGGCCTGGCGCAGAAGCGACTTGCCGCCGAACACCGTAAGGAACTGCTTCGGACGTTCCGGCGTGGAGAGCGGCCAGAACCGCTCGCCGCTCCCGCCGGAAAGGATCACCGCGTAGAAATTACTGAATTTTGACATTCCAATCACCTGCCTTTGAGTCAGTTAAAAGGTTAAAAGGTTAAAAGTTTTGAAGGGATTCACACCTTGTGTTGTGCCACTTGTACTTCTCATTCCGCATAACTCTTTAACCCTTTAACCTTTTAATCTTTTAACCCTTTAACCTTTTAACCTTACTTTTTGACCATTTCCGTGATCGTGGAAAGGAACTGGTTGACGTCAGTGAAGCGCCGGTAGACGGAGGCGAAGCGGATGTACGCCACCTCATCCAGCGCGTGCAGGCGCTCCATCACCAGCTCGCCGATCTTGGAGGTGGGCACCTCCTCGCCCTCAAGCGAGGCGACCACCGAGTCCAGCAGCGACTGCAGCTGGTCCTCGGAGACGGGCCGCTTCTGGCACGCGATGCGCACGCCCTTCTCCAGCTTCTGACGGGAGAACGGCTCGCGCGTGCCGTCCTGCTTCACGACGGTCACCTCGTCGCGGTCGATCTCCTCGTGGGTGGTGAAACGCGCGCCGCACACCGTGCACTCGCGGCGGCGACGGATCGCCGCACCGTCCCGCACCGAGCGGGAATCGAGCACCTTGTCGTCGTCACTTCCGCACTTCGGGCATTTCATGTCGGTCACTTCCCGTTGGGGCACATGGTGCAGTGGCGGCAATCGAGGTTGATGGGCAGGGGCGGAGGCGCGCCGTGGCGGCGGGCGGACGCCTCGCCGAGACGGTTGATGAGCGCAAGCAGCAGACCGAGCGTGATGAAGCCGCCCGCCGGCAGGATTGCGAGGACGGCCGTGTTGGAATGGATGTTCTTGATGGCGATGTCGCCCCAGATTGTGAGCGAGCCAGCGCCGACTATCTCGCGCACGGCGGCGATCAGAGCGAGCGCCAGCGTGAAGCCTATGCCGGTACCAAGCCCATCGGCCAGCGAATCGATGACGCCGTTCTTGCAGGCGAACGCCTCAGCACGGCCGAGGATCACGCAGTTCACGACGATCAGCGGGATGAATATGCCGAGAGATTCGGAGAGCGCCGGCAGGTACGCCTGCATGAGCAGGTCGGTCGCCGTAACGAATGTCGCGACGATCACGATGTAGCACGGGATGTGCACCGCGTCGGGTATCAGCTTGCGCAGCGCAGAGATGATGCCGTTGGAGCAGACGAGCACGAAAGACGCCGCAAGGCCCATGCCCAGCGCGTTCTCGAGCGATGTCGTCACCGCGAGCGTCGGACACAGTCCCAGCACGAGCCGGAACGTCGGATTGTTCTTGAAGATTCCAGACCAGAATGCGAGCCAAGTTTTCATGGACGCAATTATAGCATTTCGCGCCGCAGCCCGCAATCTCCACTTCGCGACTAGCGCTGGGCGTCGAGTTCGATCTCGAACAGCCACTCGTCGCGGCAGACGTCGCACACCGTCTCGGCGGCGAACGTGACAGGCAGGTTGCGGGCCGCGAGCCAAGCCCGCCACGCAGACAGGAACTCTGGCCGCTTCAGGTACACGATGGAGCGCACCGTGTCCTTCCATCCGTAGCCCTTGCTCTCCAGGATCGCCAGCACGGCGTTCATCGTGCAGTCGATCTGCTTCTCGATGTCGCCCACGAACGCGACCTCGTGCGAGTTCGGCTGGATCGACGCCGTGCCGCTCACGAAGAGGCGGCGCTTCGACGGCGTGATCCATTCCGCCGCGCGGCTGAAGCTCGACTTGTATGCCATCGCCGGCGCCTGCAGCGGCGATTCGACGATCTCCGCACGCACGCCTTCGCGCTTGGGCTTCATCGAGAACGCACCGGCCGTGATCGCGGCGCCGTCGAGGTTCGCGCATCCGATGCCGGTCGACGCCGGCAGGAACGTGTTGAACACGTCGCGCGACTCGAAGAACGCCGACCTCGCAGCGTTGAACTCGCCGTACCAGTCGCATACGTCGTCGATGTATAGCCACGTGCGCACGACGTTCGCGAATGTCATACCAACCTTGGACAAGATACCCTCCATCTCGTGAAACACGGCGGCGGCCTGCTCGCCTCGCGGCGCCACCTTGTCCGGCGGCAGCACGCCAGCCTGCAGGCAGTAGTCCGCATTGTCGTCAGACCACGTCACCGCCGTCGGCACGCCGAAGCGCGTCAACACGCGTACGCCGTAACCCGGCAAGGCGGGCGGCATGAAGTCAAGGGCCTGAACGACGGGCGGGAACGCCCCTCCCTCGCGGCACAGGCGAAAGGTCGGCAAGCCTGTCCGGGCGCGGGCAGCGACCTCGTCCGGCGTGCCCCAGAGGAAAGATACCTTGTCTGCTGAAAAGTTCATGCCCGCAGTATAGCACATTCCGGGCACATACTGCAAATTGCGCGCATCTGTTCTCATAGGAGATGCGCGCGCCCCTAGTCGCCGATGTGGAACGCGCCGAGCGGGAGATCCGCCTCGTTGTGCAGCGCGCCGTACCACGGGCGAGAGAAAAGGTAGCGGAGCTTCTTCGGCTGCACCACGCCGTCCGCGCGCACCACGAGGTCCTTGCCCTGAATGATTCCGTTGGACTGGTACCCTTTCTGCTCCTTAATCTTGAGGTTGTCGATCTTCGCGGGCACGAACTTGCCGTCCTCGCCGGCGATCTCGAAGCCGGACGAGACCGCCCAGTCCCAGTTGTAGAGGTACCAGCTCTCGACGTCGTTGAAGGAGAGCACGAACTTGTCGCCTTCTATCTTCCAGCTCTTGAGCGTGGGAGAATCGGCCTTTATGTTCGTGAACCCGTAGTCGCGCTTGAGGGCGAGGAGAGCGAGTCGCTGCCCGACGGTCTCCTTGTCGTTCGGGTGGATGTCGGCGAGGTTGCCGCGGTCGTTGATCACGGCCATGCCGGCGTTCTTCTCGGCGGCGGCGAAGATGGCCTGTCCCTCCTGGATGGCCGCTATCTTGTCAAAGCCCCAAGGAGCGAGCTGCACGAAGTACAGCTTGAGGTCGGGGTTCTTGAACTCCTTGGCCCACCCGTTGTAGAGCGCGTGCATCTTGTCCGCGTAGCCGTGCCCCTCGCTGGCGTTGGAGCATCCCTGGTACCAGATGAAGCCGCGGATGGCGAACGGCGTCCACGGCGCTACCATCTCGTTCCACAGCACGCGCGGCTGGTCCTGGATGCGGAACTTCGCCTTGCCGGCGTCCTTCTGCGCCTTGTAGGCGACGGAATCGAGCAGCGCCTGCGTGGCGAGGCCCTTGCAGGAGGCGACCGTCTCGAAGCCGCACGCCGGCGTCCATGGCTCAACACGCGTACCGCCCCAGTACGCCCCGACGATGCCCACGGGGATCCCGATAGCGTTGTGGATCTCGAGCGCGAAGTAGACGCCCATCGCGGAGAAGCTCGGGGTGCGCAGGTTCTCCGGCGTGAACTTGCGCCACACCACCGGCAGCGCCGCCGTCTTCTTCGGCTCGACGCTCGTCCTGTAGTTGCTCTGGTAGCAGAAGCGGACGAGCGGCTTGCGAGTCATGCCCGCGCGCATCGCGCCCTTCGCATCGCGGAAGTGCGGGTTGCCGCCGCAGAGCGGCAGCTCGGTGTTGGACTGCCCGGAGCAGAACCACACCTCGCCCACGAGCACGTCCTTGGCTGACGCCACTGCGCCGCCTGACTCCGCCGAGAGCGTGCGCCCCTCGCAGCAGGCACCCATCGCCCCAAGCTTCACGCACCACTTGCCGTCGGCGCCAGCCGTCGCCTCGCGCGTCATCCCCGCGAACGACACCTTCACCTTTGCGCCGGGGTCGGCCGTGCCCCACACCGGCACCTCGCGTCCGCGCTGAAGGACTGCGCCGTCAGCGAACGGGATTCCCAGATCGACCTTCGCCTCGAGGGAGAAGGAACACAACGCGGCCATGGCCGCCAGACCAAGCATGGTATTTTTCATGCCGGCTATCATACCACATTGGCGCCCGGATGCCAATCCCCGGCTGCTATTCCCAGCGGTCACGGCCGTTTGACACCCAGAAAAGGCTATTGTAAACTATGCCAAATCTCAAGCGGCAATATTGCAATGAACCCGAAGGACTTTTCGAACGAGCAACTGATAGGCTGGGGCGGCGCGGACGTGTTCAACCAGGCCCTCATGCTCGCAAAGCGCGGGCAGGTCCTCAAGGCCGACTGGGACAACAACACCGCCATCGCCACCGGCGAGATCGCCCTTCCGAGCGGCTGGAACATGAAGACGGGCTTCGAGCTGCTGCCGAACGGACGCATCAAGTCGCAGTGCCCGTGCCGCACGAACCAGGAGTTCGGAATGGTCTGCCCGCACGTGGTGGCGATCGCCCTCATGCTGATGTGCCGCATGAGCGATCCCGAGGCCGAGGAGAAGTACCAGGCCGAGCAGCGCGCCGCGCGGCGCATCGCGTCCATAGATCCCAACGCCTACATCCAGCGTGCCGCCGACGGCACGCCGATGCGCATGTCGTTCACCTGGGGACGCGACTTCTTCAAGGAGTTCTACGAGGGATGCGTCCACGCGCACCTCTCCTTCATCGACGGCGACCGCCAGCGGCACCGCCCCGAGGATCTCTGCGGCGGCGAGCCCATCGCGATCTCCGCCGGCGCGGAGAACCTGCTAGGCGTCCTGGAAGATATCTGCGAAGGCCCTGCAAAGAGCGACATCGACCTTTCGCCGCCCGACTTTCTCAACGTCCTCGCCATCATGTCGCGCGAGAAGCCCGTCGGCTGCGTCATGCGCGCCGAGTACTACGAGGAGAGCGGCAAGTTCGAGCTGTTCCCGTTCGCGGAGATGCCGTTCAAGCACATCGCTTCCGCCGACCGCTTTGTCGTCCACGGCTCGAAGGGATTCGTCTGGAGCGAGCCGCTTGACCCCAAGGACGGCCCTGCCCGCTTCTTCCCGCTCGCCAACGTCCTCAAGGAGCCGTTCCAGAGCCTCTACCAGAAGGACGAGATCATCGGCCGCGAGATGATGTACGACTTCCTGAACATGAACCTGCCGCTCCTGCGGAAGCAGATCGAGGTGCAGATATCGCCGTCGGAGGATCTCTTCAAGTTCGTTCCCGGCCAGCCCGTCATCCACCTGCACGTGCACGGCTCGCGCGCTTCGCTTGGCGTGGAGGTTCGCGCCCACTACGGCAACCAGATCGTGCGCTGCGGAACAGGAGGCCAGAAGATTTGCCTGCCGGATCCAGAAGACCTGCTGCGCTACTTCGTGCGGAACATGGACGCGGAGATGGCCGCGTTCGCGCAGCTGCGGAAAGTCGGCTTCGAGCCCGGCGAGAACACCGAGCGCTGGTTCATCGACGAGCCGCGTGATGTCCTGAACTTCTTCGGCACTGGAGCGCCGCAGCTGCGCCGCCTGGGCTGGAAGGTCCACTACGAGGGGCCGCTAGCGACGCTGGTGGACTCGATCCCGATGGTCATCCCCACCGTGAAAGTGTCCGACGCGCCCCGCGGCGCCTTCGACGTGGGCTACGCCTTCGAGCTGAACGGGCAAAGAGTGCCGGACACGGAGGTGCAGGGTGCCCTTAACCGCGGCGACGCGTACATCCTCCGCGACAACCAGCCCATCCTCCTCGACACCAGCATAATAGAGGAGATGCGCGGCGTGTTCGCCGACTGCACGCACCAGGGCGACGCGCCGCCGGGACGCTTCCGCATGGGATCGCTATACGCGCCCTACGTCAAGGGCGCCATCGACGCTCTCGGCGACGTGGTGGAGCTCGAGGACGAGGCCGCCCCCTCATGGCGCGAGACCGCCGCACTGCGCAACCGCGACGAGGGGGCGAAGTACGAGCCCGTGGACCTCGGCCCGCTCGAGAATACGCTCCGCCCCTACCAGAAGGAGGGAGTGTACTGGATGCGCTTCCTCGAGAAGAGCGGTCTCTCCGGCCTCCTCGCCGACGAGATGGGCCTCGGCAAGACGCTCCAGACGCTCGCATGGATATCGCTCGAGCGCACAGATCCCGCCGCGCGCGGCAAGCCCGCGCTCGTCGTCTGCCCCACCTCGCTCGTGGCCAACTGGAACGCCGAGGCGGAGAAGTTCACTCCGTGGCTCAAGCGGCTCGTCGTTTCGGGCCCTAACCGCGCGGAATACTTCGATAAAATTCAAGATGCCGACCTCGTCATCACGTCCTACGCTCTCCTGCAGCGCGACATCAAGGACGCATACGAGGACCGCAAGTTCAGCGTGGTGGTGCTCGACGAGGCCCAGCACATCAAGAACCGCTCCACCCGCAACGCGAAGAGCGCCAAGAAGCTCGACAGTGTCCAGAAGCTCGTCCTCACCGGCACGCCAGTGGAGAACTCGGTAGCCGACGTGTGGAGCATCTTCGATTTTCTGCTGCCAGACTACCTCGGCCGTTACGACGCCTTCAACGCCGCCGTCCAGCAGCCCATCGAGGCCGGCGGTCCCGACGGCGCCGCCGCGCAGGAGAGACTGCACCACAAGCTCAAGCCCTTCATCCTGCGCCGCCTCAAGAAGCTCGTAGCGAAAGACCTACCGGACAAGATCGTAAAGGTGGAGTACTGCCCCATGACGGAAGAGCAGCAGCGCTGGTACAACAAACTCCTGCAAGACGCGCGCACGCGCATCGGCGACATGGTAAAACAGCGCGGCTTCGCGAAATCGAAGATCGAGATCCTCGCCCTCCTCATGCGCCTGCGCCAGGTCGCCTCCCACCTTGAGCTACTCAAGGAGTATCGGGAAAATCACCCTCCCTCTAACCACGAACCACCAACCACGAGCCACGAGCTTTCAGGCAAGCTGGACATCTTCTTCGAGCTGCTCGACGAGGCCATCGACGGCGGCCACCGCGTGCTTGTCTTCAGCCAGTTCGTGTCGATGCTCACCATCCTGCGCCGAGAGCTCGAGGCACGCGGCATCCGCTACTGCTATCTCGACGGCTCCACGAAGGACCGCCTGGGCGAGTGCAGGAAGTTCAACACCGACGAGTCAATTCCCCTTTTCCTCATCTCGCTGCACGCCGGCGGCACCGGCCTCAACCTCACGGGGGCGGACATGGTGGTGCATTTCGACCCGTGGTGGAACCCCGCAGTCGAGGACCAGGCCACCGACCGTGCGCACCGCATCGGACAGAAGAAGACGGTATACGTCGTCAAGATGATCGCGTCAAACTCCGTGGAGGAGCGCGTCCTAGCGCTCCAGCAGAAGAAGCAGCTCGTGATCGACGCGACAGTCGGCACCACCGACGCGCAGGCGATACAGAAGCTCACCTACGACGACGTGAAGGCTATAGTCGGCCTCTAGCCGCTAGCGCTGCACGCGGGCGTTGCCGGCGTAGACGTCCCACACCTGCTTCTCGTCCGCCGGCTCCGCGTAATCGTTCAGCGACGAGGCCGCCATCACGCCGCTCGCCCATCCGAACTGGAGGCACTTCTCGCCGCTCCAGCCCTTGAGCACGCCGTACAGCAGCCCGCCCGTGAAGCCGTCGCCGCCGCCGATGCGGTCGAGCACGTCGATGTCGCGCGGCTCCTCCACGAACCACTTGCCGCCAGCGCGCAGGATCGCGCCCCAGAGGTGATGGTCCGCGCTGACGACCTGGCGGAGAGTGGTGGCGAACATCTTAGCGTTCTTGTACTTCTTCGCCACCTTCTCGATCATCTCCTTGAAGGAGTCGATCTTGCCCTTGAGGTCCTTGCCGCCGGCCTCAGGCCCCTTCATGCCGAGGCAGAGCTGGAAGTCCTCCTCGTTGCCGACGAGGATGTCGGCCACGGACGCGATCTGGTGGAACGCCTTCGCGAGCTCGGCCTCGCGGCCCTTCCAGAACGTGGCGCGGTAGTTGAGGTCGAAGCTTACGAGCGTGCCGAACTTCTTCGCGGCCTTGGCGAGAGCGAGACACGCCTTCGTCGTCTCGGGACTCATCGCGGCGATGAGGCCGGAAAGGTGGAGGATTGCCACGCCGTCCTTGCCGAATATCTTCTTTGTGTCGTAGTCCTTGGCGTCGAGCGTGCGCCCCACCTCGCCGGCGCGGTCGTTCCACACGCGCGGTGCGCGCAGGCCGAAGCCGGAATCGGCGATGTTGAACTGGTGGCGAAAACCCCACGGACCGCCCTGCGGCACGTCCGGCCCGACGTACGCGATGTTGCGCGCGCGCAGCTGCGCCTTGATGAACGCCGCCATCGGGCTGCCGGCGACGAAGCGCGTCATCACCAGGCACTCGGGCCCGAGCGAGGACGTAACGTTCAGCACGTTCGTCTCGGCGCTCGTCGCCTGCAGGAGGAAACGGTTGGAGTTGTGGACCGCCATGCGGTTCTCGGGCGTGATGCGCAGGCCCATGCTGGACAGGCACGCGACGGCATACTTCGTGTTCTTCCGGACGTTCATTTCTTTTCCTTTCGTTGTGAAGAAGATGCGGGAATTATAGCACAACCCCCTTTGCCGCTCAACCGTCGCTGTTCGCCACTGCGCTAGCGGAGGCTGGCCGAGCGGCGGGACGTCACCGACACCGGCACGCCGTACGCCGCTGTGAGGTTCGCCTCCGTCAGCACTTCGTCCGGAGTGCCGTCGGCGACGATGCGTCCTGCGGACATCAGGATGACGCGCGTGAAGAAGTCCGTGTCGAACGGCAGCTCGTGGAGCGCCATGAGGATCGTCTTGCCGAGGCGCGAGAGGAGCGCGAAAAGCTCGTCGCGACGACGGAAGTCGAGATGCGCCACCGGCTCGTCGAGGAGCAGGCACGGCGCTTCCGTAGCGAGCGCGAGCGCGAGCGCGAGGCGCTGCCGCTCGCCGCCGGAGACGGCATCCATCCGCCGTCCGGCGAGATCCGTGGCGTCCACGGCGGCAAGCGCGCGGTCAACAGCATCCTCGTCCGCACGCGACGGCGAGCGCCAGGCGGAGAGGTGCGCCGTACGGCCCAACATCACGAAGTCGCGCGCCACGAGGTGCAGATCGGCAGGAAGCGTCTGCGGCACGACGGCGACGGTCGCGCAGGAGCGCGACCCTCCCGCGTGCGCCATGCCGGGAGGGACGCGCTCCTGCGCGTCCGAAGCTAGCGCCTTCAGGAGCGTCGTCTTGCCTGCGCCGTTCGGCCCAACCACCGCCACGCGCTCGCCTTCCGCGATGCGCACCGACACGTTGTCCAGCGCCACGATGTTTCCGTAACGCACCGTCACGTCCAACAGCTCACGCATGGCGTCCCCTCCTTACGAGCAGCCACAGGAAGAACGGCCCGCCGGCAAGCGCCGTCACCACGCCGGCTGGAATCTCTACCTCGCCGAAGAGCTTCCCCAGCTGGTCGCACGCCACCAGGAACAGTCCGCCGGCGAGCGCGCTTGCCGGAAGGAGCGCGCGGTGGTTCGCGCCGACGATCCGCCGCACGGCGTGCGGCACGATGAGTCCCACGAAGCCGATGATGCCTGCAAGCGACACCGCCGCCGCAACTGCGAGCGACGCAGCCCCCAGCACGAGCGGCAGCACGCGCCCGGTACGCACTCCGAGCGACTGCGCGAGGTCAGGTCCGAGCGCGAGCGCGTTGAGGGCTCGGGACTGCGAGAACATGACGAGCGACGCCGCCCCGATGCACGCGCCGGCCGCCGCAAGCGACGCCGGCTCGGCCGTCTGGAGGCTCCCCATCATCCACCAGGTGACGGACTGGAGGGTGCGCGAGGAGGCGCACGCGAGGACAACCATCAGCACGGCCGACGAGAGGCTCCCCGACACGACGCCCGCAAGTACGAGCGTCACCGGTCCGCCGCCAGCGGCACGCGCGATCGCGGCCACGGCCAGCAGCGCGACCACCGCGCCCGCGAAGGCCGCCGTCGGCAGGACGAATGACCCGACAGCCACAAGGCCAGTCGCCAGCACGGCCGCCGCCGCAAGCGACGCGCCGCCGGAGATGCCGAGTATGAAAGGATCCGCGAGCGGATTGCGCAAGACGGTCTGCAGGACCGCGCCCGCAAGAGCGAGCGCCGCGCCGACCAAAAGCCCTGCAAGCACACGCCACAGCCTCAGCCGAAACAGCGCGCCATTAAGGTCCTTAAAGTCCTTATAGCCATTAACGTCCTTAACGTCTTTAACGTCTTTAATGTCCTTAACGTCCTTAATGTCTTTAACGTCCTTAATGTCCTTAAGTCTCGTCCTAAGTCTTTCGATCTCGCCTCTCAGGTTCGGCCCGAGGCGCGTGAGGTCGTAGTTCATGCTGAAGTCCACCTCCCCCTCCGGCGCCAGCTTGAGCCGCGCCTCCGGCGAGAGCACGAAATAGCCCGTGCGGTTCGTGACCGCGTTCGCGCATCCGATCTCGGCGAGGATGTCGTCGGGCAGCGTCTCTCGCCCGGCCACGATCATCGGCGACTTCTGGACGACGGCGAGAACGCGCTTCGGTCGCACCCCGCACAACGCGGCGAGCCGCGCGCGCATAGGCGCGTAGTCCTTGAGCCGCTCGCACGGGAACTGCACCACCTTGATGCCTAGCCGCTCCAGCCTGTTCGACAGCGAAGGGTCGGCAAGATACGACACGAGCACGTGCGTGGGCTTGCATGCGACTATGCGCTCGATGGACGGCGCGGAGTATCCTCCCACGCTCGGCAGGTTCGTGGCCGCCGCCGGATAGAGGCAAGCGGAAGAGCGCCCCACCAAGCACCCCTCGGCACCCATGTCGTAGAGCGTCTCAGTCGCCGCCGGCGCGCAGCTCACCAACCTCACCGCCGCCGCAAATATGACCGCCGCCACCATTCCTCAACACCTCAACTTCTCAACTCCTCAACCTCTCAACATCTCAACTCCTCAATCTCTCAACTCCTCAAACTCTCAACACCTCAACATCTCAACACCTCAACATCTCAACACCTCAACACCTCAACACCTCAACATCACAACATCTCACTTCGGCTCATCATTGTCCTCCACACCGAACCCTCTCGGCCCGTAGATTCCGTTGCCCGAGCTGATGAAGGCGGAGTGAGTCTTCTCGTCCACCCATCCCGGCTTGCCGCCAGCCTTGTACGGCTGATGGAACTCCTCGACATGCCCGTCGGCGAACGCCATGTTGCAGTGGCGCGCGCGGCCACGCCCGTGCCGAAACGCCTGCGTGCCTGCCTTGCGCAAGCCCGCCGAAGAAGCATCATACTGCTTGTCCTGAAACGGTGCGCGCATGAACTTGTTCGGGCCACCTGCATATCCACCATCGCCGAACACGACGACACGCTCCGGGCAGATGACCGAGTCGCGCGAAGTAGGATAGTTTCGTTTCCCAGAATCGTTCTCAACGTAACCTAGGTAACATACGTTGTAGTTGTATCCGGTGATATGGTTGCCATCCCAGTTGTCGGTCCTTTCCCGAGCGCACTTGGGACAACCAAATACGGACTCGGCCTTCATTCCCTTCAGCATCTCGCCGCACGACCATCCATTCTGCCCGACACGCCGGATGAAGTCCCAGCAGAACGAGGCATATTCGCTCCAGTGCTCTACGCCATGCAGCTTCGGATTCTCCCGCCCATATATCATCTGGCGGAAAGGATTGCCCAAATAGTTCGCCTCATGGCTCTTCGGCTCAATCATCCCCCACGGGTAGAAGCCCTCTTTCTGCACGTAGTTCTGGCACAGCACCGCAAGTTGGCGAAGGTTCGACTTGCATTTCGCGCTCACCGCCGACTCATAAACGCCGAAGAGCGAGGGAATCATGGCTGCGGCAACGATACCGATCAACCCAATAATAAGCATCAGCTCAAACAGGCTGAATCCGCGCTTCCCCATCAAACCCTCATTCCGTATCAAGCGCAAGCTTGAAGAACATCGCGTTGCCCTTCGGAACGGTGAACGTGTTCAGCCACGTCCCGTCGCCTTGCGATTCGGACGACATCAACGTCGGCATCACGGATTTCCATCCTGCGCCAAGCGAATCAGTCTCCCTCACCACCAGACCTTTAGGTCTCGCCGTCAGCTCTGCCGGCGAACGCATCTTGATGATGTGTTCTGTCTCGCCCGGCTCGAACGACGCAACCTTAAACGGCACATCTGTCGCCACGGGATCGTTCGGCCCAAGCCCATACACGCAGTTGATACCGTTGGGGAGGCCGTTCTGCGCGATCGCTGCCGCATCAGTCAGGTTCGTCTGCCACGCCTTGTCCCACGTGAAGTTGTCCAGCACCCAATTCCGGTAGCCTGAGACGGGTGCCACATCCGCCACGGCGTCCACTTCAGGAGTAGATGGGAGAGTGTCGCCGTCCTCGTTCTCCAGCTCGGCGCTGGCTATGCGCACGTAACGGAACCACTTGCGTCCCTTGGCGTTGACAGGCAGGTCGAGCGCCGAGATGTCGAATCCCCGTCCGCCTGCCGAACCGTTATAGCGCCGACATATCTCGGCAAACGTAAGCCCTAGGCAATCCTCCATGGTGATCGCCGGATCAACAGGAAAGCACGGATTGGTCGGCTCGCCCCAGAATGCATTACCTTCATAGACGGACGTGTCGGGGTTGGCTGGCGCGTATACGCGGGCAAGCGTAGGCATGGCGGATGTGTCCGCATATCCATTGCACTTCCGCCACGTAATACCGTCCTGACTCACTTCGACGACACCTGGGTCATCGAAGGAATATTGACTAGTTACGCATTTCGCCGATGCTGGATCGGTATTGTTGTAGAACATGCCCGCATCGCTGGGGAGACCTGCGTTCCCAAACACGATGAAGTCCACGCCAAAAGGGTTCGCCGGGTCGTCTACCACATCATGGTCAAACGCAATCGTCACATAAGCACCCCCATCTAAATCTTCAAGCGTCAGAACTGTTCCCTCGCCAAACGCTGGACAGGCAGGCGATACAACAAAAGTACCGCCCGCCCACTCATCGTAAGCCGTATCAGTTGGGCGCCCCAACACCACGTTCGGATCGTTTTCCGTATAAAGATTCTTTTGCGCCGTGGTATGGCATCCAACAACAGAGAAACCGTAAGGTGTTTCCGCCGCCGTCGGCACATGTAGGTCAACCTCGATTCCGTAAGCGAAAGAATACCATGTGTTCCCCTGTAATGTTTCATTGTCGGCAAGCGCCGTGTACGAATAGGAAGAGGTACTATATGAAGTACCTGCATTCCTGAGCGCATTCCAGTACTGATAGACATACCCCTCCCAGGCATAAGGATGATCAGGCATGTATATGGTACGCTGGATGGCTGCAAGAGCGCTGATGTCGGAAGACGTGCCAGCGCCGACATCGAATTGAGCGGCAGAATCCGCAACATCATAACCAAAAAACACGATATAACCGCCAGACTCACCCATCTTGAGACGATAATCCTCGCGCACGATTGCTCTGATTGCGTCTCCAAGCTTTGGCGCAGTACCATTCCAGCGGTATCCCCACGCTTTAGCAGTTCCGCCCCAATCGATGGCTATTCCAATCTTATTCGTGCCCTCTCCCACCCAGTAGTGGATGTCGTCGAACGAGAACCCCCAGACCGAGGCGGCAATGGCGACTCCTGCCGCAAAGACAATCTTCTTCACTTTTCAGTTCCTATTTAGTATACGAAACGGGAAGATTATAGCATAATCCCCTGTCGCCCGCATTGCACGGACACGCAAAAGGTTGATGTATAAACGCGCAAGATGTTAGCGCACGATCTTCACGCCTGGCGGCGCATCGATCTTGGTGTCGATCGTGCCGTCGGGGCGCTTCTCGTGGCGAACGCGCACCACGCCCTGCGCCGTCGGGAGCGCGCCCTCCGCCCAGGCGAGGTCGCCGAGAAACGGCTTCACGCGCACGGTCTTGCCGCCAACGTCGAGCGCCTCAAGCCCCAGCACGTGCGCGATACACCACGCCGCCGGCCCGGAGCTCCAGCCGTGGCAGAACGAATGGCGGTATCCGGGATAGCAGAACTCGCCGAAGTCGCCGTGGATGTCCTTCTTGCCGGGCACGGGCATCTCGTCGAGCCGCGTGGCGTTGTTCGTCCAGGAGAGGCTGAAGTCCTCCCAGAAGCTCGTCGCGCCCATGTCGAGCATGCCGCCCCAGTAGTCGCGCACGGTGTCGAGCGCGCGCTGGTTCTCGCCGGCGGCGCTCATGGCCTCGAGCATGTAGTAGCCGTAGAACGTGGAGACGCCGTCGTGGCCGTTCTTGCCGAGCACCTGCGCGAACATCTCCTTCGGGTCGCTCAGGCCGCCGAGCGCGAGAAGCGCGGCGGCGGACTTCGCGCCGCAGGGATCCTGCTTGACGGCGCGCAGCTTCGCCGCGCCCGCTCGGCAACGCTTGGCGAGATCCGCGTCGCCCAGCACCTCGGCCATCTCCGCCGCGTTGTCCAGCGTGATCGCGTGCAGAGCCTGCGTGCCGGCACGCACCGCCGGCTGGTTGTGCTGCGTCGGCCAGTCGAGGAACCCCTTCTGCTGCGAGCGCCCGTCATCCCCGACTTGCGCCAGCGCATGCTCGATGGTCGGCTTAAGGTACGCCTGCCTGGCCTTGAGGAAGTTGACGTCTCCGGTGAACATGTACCAGTCGTGGACGTTCCGCAGGTACCAGAGCGTATAGTTCGGCATGCCGTTCATCCAGCAGTTAGTGGGCGTCGTGGCGGCGGCATAGTCGAGCGAGTCGCGCAGCACGTCGACCGCGCCGAACACGGAGAGGAGCGTGCGTGTCTCGGGATGCGTGTCGCCCATCCAGACGAGCCGGTCGCGCTTGATGCCGTCCCACAGGAACTCCTGGCAGCAGAGATGCACCGTGCGCACCGCGGTCTCCCACACCTGGTTGACACGCTCGTCCGAGCACTTGAACGCACCGAGGCGCGGCATTTCCCGCATAAGCGAGATCGCGCGCACGCACTCGAGTGTAACCTTGCCTGTCGTCACGAGGTCGAGACGCACGAAGCGGAAGCCGGTGTTGCCGATCTCGAGCGTGCCCATGTGCGGGACCAAGTACTCGCCGTCGCGGATCGCGTGGTCGTTGCCCGCGCACTTGTCGCCGTAGAGAGCCATCGCCTCGCCCACACTCTCGCCGAAACGGACGTGCAGCTTCATGCCGCGCGGACCCTGGTTGCCGATCTGGAGTCCGCCGTGCAGCTCGCGCCCGAAGTCGAGCAGCACGGACGCCGGCTCGCCTCTGTTCTCGAGCACGCATCCCACCTGGCGCCCCCACTGGACCTCAGGTATCTGCCCGTAGCGCGGCTTGAGCAGCGATTCCGCGTTCGCTACCGACGACTGGTTGTGGTAACCGGTCTGCCCAGACGTCCACACCACCCGCGTCGGCGCCACGAAAGAGCGCACGCGCGGATCCGGCTGGCCCGGCTCGAGCGCGCCAAGCCAGAGCGCGGCCGACATGACAATCGCCGCTATGCCGAGGCGGCCGTTGACCTTCACTGTTCCCATATCCATTTTCAAGCTCCTTGTTTGCCGTCAGAACACCTCGCAGGGCGGAAGCGGACCGACTATCGGCCGCGCGTAGTCGAGGAACGCCTTAGTGACGTCGTGCCCGTTCGCGGAGATGAACGCGTCCGGCACGCTGCGCGTGTACTTCGCGGCGTTCGCGATAGGCTGCGCCTCGAACGTCACCTTGTACGCCTTCCCCTTCGCGCGGACGATGGCGATCGTGCCTTTCGCGAGCTTGCCCGCGAGCGCGGCCTTCACGGCGGCGGCGCCGGCGGCGCGCGCTTCCTTCTGGTCGGTCTTCGACGCGACGCCGGGGAACGAGCGCTGCAGGTAGCCGAACGTGTCGGCGCGCACGCGCGATATGCCCGCGTTCGCCTTGAGGTGCGCCGCGAGCGCGTCGCCTAGCGCTCCCGTGCCGGAAAGCTGCAGGTTGCCGTGCGAGTCGCGCTCGCCGTTGGCGAAGCGCGCGGCGATGGGCGTGCCGTCAGCCTCGCGTATGCCCTCCGAGACGGCCACCACGCAGCGGCCGAACTTCTTCATCGCCGCCTGCACGTCCGACACGAACCCGTCGAGCGAAAACGGACGTTCCGGGAGGTAGATGAGGTGCGGGCCGTCGTCCTTTCGCACGCGGGCGAGCGCGCTCGCCGCCGTCAGGAAGCCGGCGTCGCGGCCCATGATGATGTCGATCTTCACCCCGCCGAGCGCGCGGTTGTCGAGGTCGTCGCCCTTGAGCGCGCTCGCCACGAAGCGGGCGGCGGAGCCGAAGCCGGGCGTGTGGTCGCACGTGCGGAGATCGTTGTCGATGGTCTTCGGGATGTGGTAGCACACGAGCGGATAGCCGTCCTTCTCCGCCTCCTCCGCCACGATGCGCGCGGCGTCCGCCGAGTCGTTGCCGCCGATGTAGAAGAAGTAGCCCACCTTACGGCGCTTGAACGCCTCGAATATCTTCCGGCAATCCTCCGGCGTCGGCTTCTTCCGCACGCTACCGAGCGCAGAGCCGGGCGTGGCGGCGATGGCCTCTAGCTTGGCGGCTGTAGGCTTGCGCAGGTCGATGTAGTCGCCCGCGAGGATGCCGGCGATGCCGTGCCGAGCGCCGAGTATCCTGCCGATCCGCGACGACTTCCGCGCCGCGAGCACCGCGCCCACGAGGGACTGGTTGATGACCATGGACGGCCCGCCCGACTGGGCGATGACCATGTTGCTGGAGATTGCCTGTTTTTTCATGCGCCCATTATACCAAACAAAACCGCGGTGCGGCGGCTATTGTGTGCTATAATGTACCGCATGAAGATACTTTTCCTCAGCGACATCCACGGCGTGCCGTCAACGCTGAAGCAGGCGCTTGCCACAGCGGCTCCGCTCGGCTACGACCGCATCGTCCTCCTCGGCGACCTGCTCTACCACGGTCCACGCAACGGCGTGCCGAGCTTCTACGACCCCGAGAAGGTGGCCGCCATCCTAAACGGACTCAAGGACAAGATCATCGCCGTGCGCGGCAACTGCGACGCCGAGGTGGACCAGCTGATGTTCGAGTTCCCGATGATGAGCGACTACTCCATCCTGGACGCAGGCTCCGAGACGTTCTTCCTTACGCATGGCCACCTGTGGAACGAGCGCATTCTTCCGCCCATCGGCATCGGCACCGTGCTGGCGCACGGGCATACGCACGTCCCGGAGCTGAAGAAGCTGGAATGCGGCCTCACCATCTTCAATCCTGGCTCGGTTTCGCTGCCCAAGGGAGGCAGCGCGCGATCCTTCGGATACTTCGACGGCAACACCCTGCTGCACTACTGCATCTGACGCCAGACCCAAGCCCGCGCCATGCTCACTTGCCGCGGCTGGCGACAGTCGGTTCCTTGTGCGGAACTGGGCGCGGACGCCTTCTTGGGGCAGGCCTGCGGTCGGCAGGGGGCTCGCCCTCAGGCTTGTGCGGCTCCTCCATGTCCGGCGCGGCCGTCCCCGTGTCTTTCGACTCCTTCACAGGCGGCGCCATCATGATCGTTTCTCCGACAGAAACGCCCGAGACGAGATGGATCATGCGGTTGTTGTCCAGCCCCACCTCCACCTTGCGCGGCGTCCAGCTGTCGCCGGTGCGCACGTAAACGTGCGGCACGCCGTCAATCCGCGCCACGCACTGCATGGGACAGTATAGGACCTTCTCGAAGGAATCCTTCACGAGCTCCACGTCGCAGCTCATTCCCGGGCGGATCACCACGTCCGAGAAGTCGCACTCCAACTCGCACTTGTACATCTTCAGGTCCGGGTTCAGCTGCGCGCTCTGCCCGTCCGGCAGGATGCCGATCTTCGCGAGCTTGCCGTGGAACACCTTGTCCGGGAATGCGTCCACCTTCACGTTCGCTGGCATCCCCACCGCGAGCTTGTTGAGCGAGGCCTCGGGCACCATGATCTCCACGATCATGCCGGTGTCCAGCGGGATGTAGATCAGCTCCTGCCGCTGCACGGCCGTCTCGCCGACCGCGAGGGGGCGTATCCACCAGCGGCGACGCGATATCTGCACCGTGGAGGCGTAGAGGACCACCCCGTTCGTAGGGGCGTAGATCTTCGACTTCGATATCTGGAAGTCAAGCTCCGCGAGGCGGTTCGTCGCGCGGTCGCGTTCGCGCGTGCGCTGGATGATCTCCGTCTCCACCTGGCGGATGATGGACTTGTTCTGCCACTTGGTGCGGGCGAGCGCGCGCGTCGCCTTGCGGAGGGTGGACTCGTTCGTCGCGCGCGTCTGGATGACGGTGTAGTTGGTGAGGACGCTCATCTTCGTCTTCGCCATCTCGAGGGCGATCTCCTTGCGCCGCAAGGCAAGCTCGTCGGCCTGCAGCTCGGTGCGGGTGAGGAAGCCCTCCTTCGCGAGGCGCTGCGACCACTCGAGCTTCTCGGCTGCGCGCTTCACTTCCTCGTCCGCGAGCGCTATGTCGGCGTCGTACTCGCGCTCCTGCTGGGGATAGTCGCCCTTCTCGTACTTCTCCAGCTTCATCTTCGCCAAGGTAACGTCCACCTCGCGCTCGAGGAGGTTGGCGTCGCAGTCGCCCTTCGTCACCTCGAGCTTCTCCTGCGAGATAATGAGGTTGCCCTCGGTCGTCGCGACCGTTATCTCCTGCTCGTTGCGCTTGTTGACAAGCGTGGCGGAGTCGAATTCGAGCAGCAGGTCGCCGGCCTTGACGTTGACGCCCTCGTCGATGACCCAGATCACGACGTTGTTGCCCTCAAGCTCGCTCTTTAGGACGACCTTGTCGCGGCTCTGGATCGTTCCCGAAGACGTGATGCCGATCGTGAGCGGACCCTCGGCGACCGTGAACGTGGGAACGTCCTCGCCGATGTCCTTCTTGCCGCGCATCAGGAACACGGCGGCAAGCGCCGCGCAGACGGCGATTCCCGCCAGGACCAGACGTCTCTTCCTGGACTTCTTCTCGTTCATCGGCGGCAATTATACCAAATCTGGAGCCGCGCGTGCATCCCCTAAAGCAAGTCAGAAGAACAGCAGGCGGCCGGCGATCGGCTGTCCGCCCGGACGGCGAAGCCCGACCTTGGTATCCTGTATTCCAGCGAGGAACAGCCCAAAAGGCATCTCCGCGGCGCCGTCCTGTATCGGCAGCGCGCAGCCGGCGAGCGAGAACACCCCCGCCTCTGGCCGGTTCGCCGAGTCGCGCACCACTATCGTGAGCATAGTCTCGGCGGTCGCCTTCGGCGGCACGCGCAGCTCGGCGCGCCAGGCGTCGACATCGTCCACCGTCCCGTCGCTCGCGAACGCGAAACGCACCTCCTCGTCCGGAGAGACGGGCGCCTCGGCAGCCGGCGCGGACGCGCTCCGCGGCCCTGCGGCCAAGGCGAAATCCGCCGCCGCGCCGTCCACGAACGCCATCCTTCGCTCGGCGACGAACGCCGCCAGCCGTTCGGCCATCACCACATGGTGCGGCCGGCAGTAGTCTGCCACGAAGCGGTCGATGAACTCGCGCTCGCCGGCCGTCATCTCGATTTTCTCTTCAATCGTCTTCTTCATGCTGCACCTTCAGTTTCTGCATGTCCTTCAGCGCCCTCGAGAAGAGCTGGTCCACGTTCGCTCCCGAGCTGACGCCTAGCATGCGCTTTATTTCCGTCGAAGACAGGTTCATGCGAAGCTTCAGCAGGTGCACGTACGCCCTCATCGGGTTCTTCTTCCACAGGTCCCCGAAGCATTTCTGCACGAGTTCCCATTCTTCCCGCCGTCGCATCGCAGGGTCTTCAGTCGGTAAGGAATCCCTGCCGCGGGCATCTGACACCATTTTTGAGATTTTGTCCTCGTAGCTCGCCCCGCCCTCGGAATCGTCGCCGAAATCGGCCCCTTCGAGCGAGACTTCCCTCCTTTTGGAAGGATCTGCCTGATGCACATACCCGCGCACGTACGTGCGCATCCATCCCCACAAGCTTCCGCCATCGTCGCGGTAGAGCTCGATCTTGCGCCCGCCAATCATCTCCACGTACAGGAGACTCATCATCTCCTCGGGCGTAACCCCCCACTGCCGGGCCATCTGCCCGCTCCGAAGGCTGCGCGCCTCCGGCAGGACCGCCTTCTCCCAGGCGAGCCGCCACGCGTCGGCGTCCTGCAGCTTCAGCAGCTCGTATATCTCGTGATCGCTCGCACCATCAAGGCTCATCGGCCAATACTCCTTTATGCTACAAACCACCATTGACGCGCACGTCGAAGAACGAACCGTCGGCGTTGGCGGCGACCGCACACTGGACATGCCCCCGGTCGAACGCGAAGAAATGACGGTGCACATGCCCCACGAAGACGCCAAGCAGGTTCGGCGTGGAGAACACGGCCTCGCGGAAAGCGAACGTCGTCTGCGTGTGCCCGGCCTCCGGCCACTGCGGGCGCCGCTCGATCTGCCAGTGGGGATCCACCTTCGCGCCCCACTCCGGGTGGGCGCAGCCTGCCTCGCGCGGACCGTACCCCGGCATGTATAGCGGAATGTGCATCATGAGCGCCACCGGCTCGCCCTTCGCCGCCTCCTGCCTCCAGAACGCCAGCTGCTCGGGCAGTATCTCGTAGAGCGAGTTGTCGATGAAGACGAACCGTATCCCCTTCACCACGCGCGACGCCATCATCGGGTCGGCACCCTGGTAGAGCGGCGCGAGGCGCTTCTTCGTCCATTCCGCCCGTAACGCCATCTCCGTGCCCGGCAAGCCCTCGTAGTGCCAGTCGTGGTTGCCGGAGATGTACATCCAGTCGAGGCCCGACTCGTCGAGCCGCCGCTTCACGTACTCCACGCCAGCCTCGCTCGGGAAGCTCACGATGTCGCCCACTAGCGCGAGGAAGTCCACCTTCATCTTCTTCGCCTCGACGAGCGCGTACTCGAACCCGTCCGGCGAGGCGATCGGACGACCGGTGCGGAAATGCAGAGCCGAGCGGTACGGCTTAGCCATGCGCCCCGAATACTGCCGGAACGGCTCGCCTCGCGCGTCGTCGATAGAGAGGTGCGAGTCGCCCACCACCATGAAGCGGCACTGCCCCTTGTACGACGGCATGGTGAAGCGCAACGACTCCTTCACAGACGCGAACGACACGCCACCGGCCGGCGTCTCGTCCGCCCGAGCGCGCGGCACGGCCGCCATCGCCGCCGCAGCGGCTCCAAAACTGAACACGTTTCTTCTGCTCATTTCCATGGTCTTGCCTCTCTAACCCTTCAATTCTTTATCCTTTTAACCGTCTAACCTTTTAACCTTTCAACCTTCTAAGCTTTTAACCTTTTAACCCTTTAACCTTTTAACCATGTAACGGCGACGACTCCCGCGAGTGCACCTGGCTGCGGTAGAGCGACCAGCCGTTGTTCAGCCAAAACGCGATGCAGCACGCCCACATGGTGGGCAGCAGCAGCTCGTGGTTGCCGGATATCTCGGCGACCATCACGATTGAAGTTAGCGGCACGCGGATGGAGCTCGCGAGGAACGCAGCCATGCCCACGAGCGCGAACGCGCCCGGATGGATTCCCACCGAGGTTGGGAGCACGTGCCGGAAGAACAACCCCGTAGCGGCGCCGAGCGCGCCGCCGCACGCGAGCGCCGGCGCGAAGAGTCCGCCCGAGCCGCCGGAACCCACCGTGAACGACGTTGCGACCACCTTCACGAAGAAGAACACGAGGAAACCGAGCGCCGTCAGCGTCCCGTATGTGCCGGACGTCCCGTCGCCGCCCGCGAGGAACGCCGTCTGAATGAGCCCGTAGCTGGAGCCGAGGATATCGGGAAACACGAACCCGAGCATGCCCGTCACTAGACCGCCCGTGCCCACGCGCACCCACATGGGCCAAGTGCGAACCGAGAACCAGCGTTCCGTCCCGCGGAACACGCTGATGTAGAGGCGGGCGCCGAACGCCACTACGAACGCGAGCACAAGATAAGGCAGGAGACGCAACCCGTTCACGAACGCACACGGCGTCATGTCGAAAAGCGGTTCCCAGCCGTAGAAGCAGCAGAAGATGGTGTAGCTCATCACCGATGCGACGACCGACGGCATGATGGTGTCGGCCTCCATGTCGCTTGAAGAG
>CACXPT010000014.1 GCA_902769585.1 uncultured bacterium | reverse complement strand
CTCCGCAACAAAACCCAATAAAATCAAGGGGGTCGCAATTGTCGGTATTGTCCTGTTTTGAAAACTACGACAGTCCTGTTTTGAAAACTACACGACACGCGAAAGTTAACCTTGATTGTTGCCAATGTGATAATGTTGCCAATTACCAATTGGATATTGGACATTGGCATTGGCAACACTGGAAACTGGCAACATTTCCACTCCTATTTGAAAAACGCCTCGATGGGTACAAGACTGCTGAAATAGCCATCAGCGGGGACTCGTTTCGACAATCGCCCGTCATAGACAAGCACCGCGCGCACGGACATCCCCTTTCGTTTGCGCAAGGCATCCACCTTCGCCGCGACCTCCTCGACGACGCTCTCGCCAATCTCGCCCTTCCGCTTGATTTCAACCACGTACATCGCCCGACGCGTCTGAAGCAGAAGGTCAATCTGCACGCCTTTTCTGCCTTCCGTCTCCCGACGCAGATACGGCGCGGCCGAAACGAGCAACGTGGAGTCAAGTCCCATGAGCGGCAGCAACGCGGCGAGATTCGCAATCACCAGGCACTCGAACTGCAGCCCCATGATGGCGTCCCATCCGGGCAGCTGTTCAAGCGACGAAAAGCGAAACGTCCCGTTTTTGATCAACTCGCGCTCGCGTTGCATGTACTTCAGGTAAAAGCGCGTGTAGTTGTCGCAGATCCTGTACCGGCAGAGATTGGAGACCTTGCCGTTGTCGGGATTGACCCCCGCGTCCTTCGCCACAAAACCCGCCTCCTCCAGTGCAAACAGGTTTTCAGACACATGCCCGTTGTACTCAAGCCCGATCCGATCCGCGATCTCGCACCCCGTCAACGAAGATTCCGCCAATGACTCCAGCATCTTCCGCGGCAAACCGCGAGCGACGAGCCCGGCAAAGCCCATAACCTGTCAAAGGCCCGAAGCTCATCTTTGCGACCAAAAAACATATGGAAAACTCCTATTGAGCAGAAACGCCAACATTATCGAAAAATATTCGCGTTTCGTCAATGTCTCTAAGGGCATAAAAATGCATTATATGCAATTTCATGCCTTCACACCAAATTCCCCCGCCCCGTGCAACTTTACATTGTTGCCAACGTGATAATGTTGCCAATGTCGCCAATTACCAAGAATCGGAATCGCGCGCGTTTTGACAGTCGGGGGCGAAAAGGATATAATATGCGGCCAAAAAACGCGGAAGCGAAGGAAAGGCGACAAATGAGCGAATTCAAGCTGTCAGACCCGTTCGGAACCACGCCCACGCAGGCGCCGTTCACGCAGAGCGTGAGCCGCGGCGTGCCGTGGCACAACCTGCCAATCACGCGCGAGTACACCCTCGGACAGCTGCTCGACCAGACGATCGCCCGCTGCGGCGAGAACGACGCCGTCGTGTACGCCGACCGCGATTTCCGCCTCACCTGGTACGAGTTCGGCGAGGAGGTCGACCGCCTCGCGCGCGGCCTCATGGCCCTCGGCGTGAAGCGCGGCGAGAAGATCGCCCTCTGGGCCACCAACGTGCCGCACTGGGTGGTGCTCATGTTCGCGGCGGCCAAGATCGGCGCGATCCTCCTGCCGCTCAACACGAACTACAAGGAGCACGAGATGGATTTCGCGCTCACGCAGTCCGACACCGAGAACCTCTTCATCATCGCCGGCTACCGCGACTGCTCGTACGTGGACGTGATCTACACGCTCGTCCCCGAGCTGAAGGAGCAGCCCCGCGGCGAGCTGAAGAGCGCCAAGTACCCGCACCTGAAGCGCGTCATGTTCCTCGGCGGCGAGAAGCACCGCGGCATGTACTCGCTCAACGAGGTGCTCGCCCTCTCCGTGGAGACGCCGTGGGAGGACTACCTGAAGCGCCAGGGCGAGTGCGACGTGAACGACGTCGTGAACATGCAGTACACCTCGGGCACCACTGGCTTCCCGAAGGGCGTGCAGCTCACGCACCGCAACATCGCGAACGACGGCTTCTGGATCGGAGCCTGCCAGAACCTCACCTGCCGCGACCGCGTTTGCATCCCAGTTCCCCTTTTCCACTGCTTCGGCTGCGTGCTCGGCGTGATGAGCTGCGTCAACCACGGCTCCACCATGGTGTTCCTCGAGAAGTTCGACCCCATCCAGGTGATGATGTCCATCGAGCGCGAGAAGTGCACCGCCGTCTACGGCGTGCCCACGATGTACATCGCCATGCTCGACCATCCGCTCTTCTCGAAGTTCGACTTCCACTCGCTCAGGTCGGGCATCATGTCCGGCAGCGCCTGCCCCGTCCACCGCATGCAGCAGGTCGTCGACCGCATGTACATGAGGGAGGTCTGCAACCCCTACGGCCTCACGGAGAGCGGTCCCGTGATGACGATGACGCGCTCCTTCGAGCCGTCCATCGAGCGCAAGTGCCAGACGATCGGACAGGCCCTCCCCGGCATCGAGGTGGCGATCATCGATCCCGAGAGCGGCGAGATCGCTCCGCTCGACACCGACGGCGAGATCTGCTGCCGCGGCTTCAACAACATGAAGGGCTACTACAAGATGCCCGAGCAGACCGCGAAGTGCATCGACAAGAACGGATGGCTCCACTCCGGCGACATCGGCCGCATGGACAAGGACGGCTACTACTACATCACCGGCCGCCTCAAGGACCTCATCATCCGCGGCGGCGAGAACATCTCCCCGAAGGAGGTGGAGGACTTCCTCGGCACGATGCCCGGCGTGAAGGACGTGGCCGTGGTGGGCTGCCCCTCGAAGAAGTACGGCGAGCAGCCTGCCGCGTTCATCATCCCCGCCGACGGCGCCGACCTCAAGGAGGAGGACGTGGCGGACTTCTGCCACAACAAGATCTCGTGGTTCAAGATCCCGAAGTACGTCCACTTCATGGACATCTTCCCGATGACCGCATCGCAGAAGATCCAGAAGTACAAGCTGCGCGAGCTTGCCGCCCAGCTCTGGCCAAACGCCTAGCTATGGGCGAGGCGGCAGACGGCCGAAGTCCAGCAGGTCCTGGACTATCATGCGCGCGTCGGTCTCGAAGTTCCCCTTCGCGAACCACTTCAGCCAGTTGCGCTCGTGCGTGAATAGCTCCATGAGCGGCACGCCCTTCTTCTTGCCGAAGTTCACGCACAGCGTCCCGTTCGTCCAGCGGAGCAGCCCCATGCGGTCGGCGTTGAGAGGATCGCGCGGCACAAGGTATTCGTCCAGCGCCTCGGTCGTCTTGGGCAGGTCGTCGTACTTCGCGAGCTGCGCCTTGAGGACGTCAAGCGTCGCCTGTGTGTCCGCCTCCGCGCCGTGCGCGCCCGTGTGGTCGCGGCCGCAGTAGAACTGCACTGCGGCGGAGAGGTCGCGCGGCTCCTTCTTGTGGTAGATGCGCTGCACGTCGATGTGCCGCCGCGCGCTCGCCTCGAAGTTCCGCCCTGCGCGCGCGAACTCCTCCTCGAGACACGGCACGTCGAAGCGGTCGCAGTTGAAGCCGGAGAGGTCGCAGCCCCTGAAGAACTCCTCCACCTCGTCTGCCACGTCGGCGAAGGTGGGGCAGTTGCGCACGATCTCGTCGGTTATTCCGTGGATATCAGTCGTCTCCTTAGGGATCGGCACGCCGGGGTTCAGCAGCCAGCATTTCGCCGTCTCCGTGCCGTCGGGATCGACGCGGATCGCCGCGAGCTCGATGATGCGGTCCTGCCGCGCGTTGACGCCGGTCGACTCGATGTCGAACACGACGAGCGGCCTGTCCAGCTGGAGCGCGAGCTTCATCACTTGACCATCCAGTCTTCGGCGGGGATCGTCGTCCCTTCCGGGGCGACCACGAACGGCAGCTTCGTGTAGTTCACGTACACCTTCGTGCCGTTGGCGTACCGCGTCACGTACACGCCTGGAGCGAGCTCGTCGTGCCCTTCCATGTAGACGTACTGCAGCCGCCACAGCGACTTGTACGCCTCTATCCCGCGCTTGACGGTCGCGACGGACGCGCGGAGCTCGTCATACGTGGAGCAGACGAGGTCCTCGTCGCCCATCCAGTTCGTGCCGCTTGACTTGAAGTTCGCGTAGAAATAGAACGACGGACGCGCACCGAACTCTATCGTCTTCAGCTCGCTAGGCCTTCCCTTGAGCGGGGCGTTCACCGTCGTCGTGAACGGGTTGGATAGGATGATACCGTTGTAGACGAGCTGGAACATCGGCACGTAGCGGTCGACGAGCGCCGGGTACTTCGCCGTGTCGAACGGGCGAGCGAACGACACGTAGAGTATGTAGTCGAGCTGGCCGGCGTTCTGGTCGTACGAGCCTTCGGAGGAGATGCCGCCGAACGTGTCGCGCCCGAGCTGGAGGATATGCCCCACGTACTTCACCGCCTCGCGCTCGTTTAGAGGATGGCGCGGATCGTCGCAGCGCGGCGCGCCCACGCAGCTGAAGACGTCGAGGTAGTGGAGCCCCTTGAAGCCCATCGCGGCGACCATCGCCATGTCCTTGATCGCGAACCGCTCGTAGGCGCGCTTCGGGCAGATCGTGTACATCCGTCCGCCGCCCCAGGTCGTCTTTCCGCGCTTCAGGGAACCGTCCTCGTTCTTCTCGACGATGTACTCGGCGTCCCAGGAGTCGGCGATCATGTATGCGTCGCGGTGGTTGCAGTGCGCCACCACCTTGTAGCCCAGCCCCTGCGCATGGGCGATCGCCTCCTTCAGCCCCTTCTCGCCGCCGAGAGTGGGCTCGACGGGGAATATCTGCGGCCAGCGTCCGTCGTGCCCGCCAACGTTCCAGCCCACGAGACAGAACTCGGCGCCCTCGATGCCCTGCCGCTTGAACTCGTCGGCGATGTCCTTGAAGCGGTCGAACGTGATCACCGGCTTCACCGGAGGCTCGTCCTTCACCGTCTGCTCCGGCACCGGACTGGGCACGGGCTTCCAGGCGTTGCGCACGCGCACCTCTGGCCATTCCGCCATGTAGTCGAGGATAGGCTGCTTCTTGACGCGCTCCGCGAGCGGCACGACGGCGCCGCGGTTCAGCTGGTACTGCCGGTACGTCCGCGCCATGCCGGCGTAGTCGGCGTCCGCCCCCTCCAGCCATGTGAAGCTCACGACCAGGTCCTCGTACGGATCCTGCATCTGCCAGTCCCAGGCCAGCGAGAGGGAATACGTGTCGTCCTTCAGCTCTGCCGCGAACGAGCAGTTGTACGGCATCCCCTCGACGATTGCCACCCAAGTGCCGCCAGGCGACTTCATGCCGAAGAACGGCATGTGCGGGCGTCCGCTCCGGCGCGAGCCGTTCTTCTCGCGCGCCTTGAACGTGCCTAGCTCGCCGTCAGAGTTCACCCAGTAGCCGTCCGATCCCGCCTTGACGCGGGCGAAGTCGGGGCGCACGCGCACCAGCCTGACGTCGGCCGGGATGCTCTTCTTCGCCATGCGGAACTCCGCCCGGCCGTCCTTGATGGCGAGCGGCGCCTGCTCGCTGGTCATGTGGCCGTTCTGCCGCAGAATCTCGACAGTCAGCTCAGCGCCGCAGGCCGCCGCCGCAGCCAGCGCGGCCGCCGCAAAAACAAGTCTCGTCTTCATTTCGCTCCTAGCATTGGTTTTCGTGAACGCAAGCATTATACCATAACTCTCCCGATCGCGGATATTGCGCAAGACGAAACGCCGCCGATGTGGTAGAATATCGGCGCATGAGCAACAGACGGTTCATCATATTGTTCCTTCTCGGCATCGTCGCCTGCGCGGCGGGCCTGTGGGGGCTTTCCGAGCGAGCGCGCGTGGTGGCGTCAGACGCGACGAGGCGCGTGCTCTGCCCTGTCGACCCGTCGGCCGTGGACGCGGTTACCGTCACTGCGCGGGACGGCGTGAAGATGACGCTGGAGCAGAAGTCCAGAAGCTGGAGGATCGTCGCCCCCTTCCCGTCCCCTGCCGATCCCGCGCCCGTGGCCCAGCTCATCGACATGCTCACGCTCGCGCCAATCTGCGACATGCGCACCGAGGACGAGCTGAACCAGCTGCACGAGACCCTCGCCGACTTCGGCCTCAACCCTCCGCGTTCCACGATCTCGCTTTCGGCTGGCAGCGTGACGAACACCGTCCTCTTCGGAGCCGCCACCGCGTCGGGCAAGGAGATCTACGCGCGCGTCGAAGGCATCAGGAACGTCTTCACGCTCCCGGCGGACGCGTTCGCCGCCGCGCCCTCGGGCGTCGACTCGTTCCGCCAGTGCGCGATACTGTCATGCCCCAGGGACGAGATCGCCGGGCTTGAGCTCCGCGTGCCGGACGCGAAGGAGCTGAACGAGCAGACCGCATCGCTCGTGAAGCTCGTGCGCGACGGGACGGGATGGCGGATGACCGAGCCCATCGCCGCGGTGGCCGACGCGGAGGCCGTGACGGCGCTGGCAGACAAGCTGGCGGCGGCCCGCGTGATCGACTTCACGCTGCCGTCCGCCTCACAGCCGCCGCCGCACGGGACGACTCCGGACGGCACGCTGCCCGCCGCCGCGCTCGTGCCGTACGGATTCACCGTGAACAAGACAGGCCTCTCTGTCGACACCGCGCTCTCCGTCACCGTGCTGGCGATGGACGGCTCGGTCGAGACGATCCTCTTCGGCGGAGTGGCCGGCACGAACCGCGTGTGGGCGCTGGTGCAGAACGGCGCCGCAGTCGTGTCCGTCGACGCCTCGCTCGCCGAGATGTGCCGCGCGCACGAGGCCGCGTTCCGCGACACGCGCGTGTTTTCCTTCAAGGCGGACGAGGCCCTGAAGTCCGTCTCCATCACTGCCAACTCTCTCGTGTACGTGCTCGGCCGCGACACCAACGGCATCTGGCGGATCGACGCGCCAGTGGTGGCTCCGGCCGACCAGGCGATGGCGGCAGACCTAGTGGAGAAGATACTGAAGCTCAAGCAGAACGATATCGCGAGACCCGACCCGAAGAACAAGAAAAAGCCCGCCCAAGAGATACAGGTGGCGGTCGAGACAACCGCCGCGAGCCATGCGGCCATCGCCGTGCCCGCGGACTACTTCGGCAGAGACGTGTCGTTCGCCGACCTGCGCTCGAAGACGCTCCTGACGCTCGACCCCACGACAGTGCGGCGCCTGTCGGTGAAGACGGATTCCGGGGAGGCGCCCGCAGTGGTGTTCGACGCAACAAGAGCGGTCTGGAACCTCGAGAAGCCGATGGAAGGCAAGCGCTCCAACCCGACAGCCATCAAGGCACTGCTGACAGCCCTCGCGAATGTCGAGGCCGTGAGCGTGGAGACCGTCGCCGCCACGCCGGGAGATTTCCGGCGCTGCGGACTGGACAAGCCGGCATGCATCGTCACGATAGACGTCGAGGCGACCGGCAACGCGCGGCGTAACGTCCTGCTCGGCGGAGCGACGTCAGGCGGCGGACGTTACGCCACAGTAGGCGGCGCTGACGCCGTGTTCGTAGTCTCGAAGCAGACCGCCGCCGCGCTCATGACAGATCTAACCGAATAAGGAATGGAAATGAAAACAGTACTCATCACAGGCGGAAGCGGATTCCTCGGAATCAACCTCATCCGCTTCCTGCGCACAAAGGGCGTCGAGAAGATCCGCGTGCTCGACATCGCCCCCTTCGACTACCCAGAAGCGAACGAGCCATGGCTCGAGTTCACGCTCGGCGACGTGCGCGATCCCGCCATGGTTAACCGCTGCGTGGACGGATGTGACTCCGTGGTGAACACCGCTGCGGCACTTCCGCTCTACTCGCCGGAGGACATCAGGACCACGGAGGTGGACGGCGCGCGCAACGTCATTGCCGCCTGCCGCCGCTCGGGCGTTCCGCGCATGATCCAGATATCCTCCACGGCCGTGTACGGCGTCCCGAAGAAGCATCCGATCTACGAAGACGACGAGCTGGTCGGCGTGGGGCCATACGGTCACGCGAAGATCGAGGCGGAGAAGATTTGCCGCGACGCGCGGGAGAGCGGGTTCTGCGTACCCATCATCCGCCCGAAGTCGTTCATCGGCCCGGAACGCCTCGGTGTGTTCGCGCTCTTCTACGACTGGGCCTATACAGGCCACGGGTTCCCGATGATCGGCAGCGGGAAGAACCGCTACCAGCTCATGGACGTGGAGGATCTCTGTGACGCCATCTGGCGCACAATGACGATGGACGCCAAGACAGTCAACACCGAGTTCAACATCGGCGCGAAGGAGTTCACCACTATGCGCGAGGACTACCAGGCCGTCCTCGACCGCGCCGGACACGGCAAGAAGATCCGCGGCCTCCCGATCAAGCCCATCGTGTTCATCCTGCGCATCCTCGAGAAGCTCCACCTCTCCCCGCTCTACCCGTGGGTGTACGAGACAGCGTCCACCGACAGCTTCGTGTCGATCTCCCGCGCTGAGAAGCGCCTAGGCTTCGCTCCGAAGTACTCCAACAAGGACGCGCTCGTGCGCAACTACGACTGGTACGTGGCGAACCTCGATTCCTTCAAGGGCAAGACCGGCGTCTCCCACCGCGTCCCCTGGAAGCAGGGCATCCTCGCCTGCGCCAAGTGGTTCTTCTGACGCGCAGAATGCGTTCCGCTGTCGTTTTCTGCTTGTTTTCCGCCGAAAACAGCGGTATCATATACGCCCTCTTGCAAGGAGAATAGAAATGGACATCACTGACGAGATGCGGCGGCACTCCGCCGCGCACCTGACCGCGCGTGCGGTCATGAACCTCTTTGACAACGTTCAGGTGGACATCGGCCCCGCCACGGACGAGGGGTTCTACTACGATTTCGACCTCGAGCACCGTCTCTCCCCCGACGACTTCCCGAAGATCGAGGCAGAGGTCGCCCGCCTCATAGCGCTCGACGAGCCGTTCGTCCAGAAGGACGTCACCGCCGAGGAGGCGAAGAAGATGCTCGCCGGCCAGAAGTACAAGCTCGAGCGCCTGGCGGACGTCGAGGCGTCCGGCGAGGCGATCTCCACCTACACCGTCGGCGACTACGCCGAGATGTGCCGCGGGCCGCACGTGGAGCATTCCGCGCAGATTGGCGCCGTGAAGCTAATGAAGGTGGCCGGCAGCTACTACCGCGGCGACGAGAACAACAAGATGCTCCAGCGCGTGTACGGCATCGTCGGCAAGGACCAGGCCGAGATCGACGCCTACCTAGCTCGCATGGAGGAGGCGAAGAAGCGCGACCACCGCGTCCTCGGCAAACAGCTCGCCCTCTTCACGATCAACGACCAGGTCGGTCCCGGCCTCGCGCACTGGCTGCCGCGCGGCGCTCGCGTGCGCGTGGCGATCGAGGAGTACTGGCGCAAGAAGCACTACGAGGCCGGCTACGAGATCGTCTACACCCCGCACGTCGGCAAGTCCAACCTGTGGGAGACCTCCGGCCACCTCTCCTTCTACAAGGAGGGCATGTTCCCCGTGATGAAGGTCCAGGAGGGCGAGGGCAACGACGCGTACATCCAGGACTACTACGTCAAGCCGATGAACTGCCCGTTCCACATCCAGTGCTACCAGTTCGAGAAGCGCTCCTACCGCGACCTCCCTGTGCGCTACGCGGAGTTGGGTACGGTGTACCGCTACGAGAAGGACGGCGTGCGCCACGGCCTCTTCCGCGTGCGCGGCTTCACGCAGGACGACGCGCACATCTTCTGCACGCCCGAACAGATAGTGCAAGAGATCAAGGACACCGTCGAGTTCGCCAAGAAGATGCTCGGCAAGTTCGGCTTCCACGACATCCAGGCCTACCTCTCCACCAAGCCCGCCAAAGCAGTGGGCGATCCCGCCCGCTGGGAGCAGGCCACGCAGTCGCTCCGCGACGCGCTCGACCAGGAAGGCATGACGTACGAGGTCGACGAGGGCGGCGGCGCGTTCTACGGCCCGAAGATCGACATGAAGATCAAGGATGCTCTCGGCCGTCCGTGGCAGCTCGGCACCGTGCAGTTCGACTTCAACCTCCCAGAGCGCTTCAACCTCACCTACGTCGGCGCCGACGGCAAGGAGCACCAGCCCTACATGGTGCACCGCGCCCTCCTCGGCTCCATTGAGCGCTTCTTCGGCATCCTCATCGAGCACTACGCCGGCGCGTTCCCGCTCTGGCTCGCGCCAGAGCAGGTGCGCATCCTGCCGATCACCGACAAGCAGCTCGACTACGCGAAGAAGATCCAGGCCGCGCTCCGCGCCAAGGGACTCCGCGCTGAGATCGATCCCTCCAACGAAAAGCTCGGCGCGAAGATCCGTTCCGCACAGCTCTGGAAGGTGCCGTACATGCTCGTAGCAGGCGGCCGTGACGAGGCTGCTGGGGTAGTCTCCGTGCGCTCCCGCACAGATGGCGACCTCGGCGCGATGGCGCTCGATGCCTTCATCGCCAAGGTCGACGCCGAGCTGGCCCAGTGACCGGCGAGAGCTACTTCAGGCCGGTCGCGTTCGCGATCAGCAGATAGTCGTTCGTGAGGATCGTGTCGATCCCCATCTCTAGGAACTTCTTCGCCTCGGCCGGATCGTCCGACCAGAACACGTTCACGCGCATCCCCGCGGCGTGCGCACGGTCGATGGTCGACTGGTCAAAGTACGGCTTGAAAAGCTGAACCATCTGGCACTTGTGCTTGATGGCCATGTCAACGATGTCTGGACGCCCCATGTCGTGGCGGCCGTTGCCCATGCAGCGCGGGATGTCCGGCGCGAGACGCGCCAGCTGGTCCTGGAGCGGACCGCAACTCGACATGAAGTACACGTGCCCGCGCGCGTCGTAGGCGTCGATGAGGCGCAGCACCTTCTTCACGTGCTCCTCGTCCCACGCCTTGCCGATGTCCTTCATGTGGATGTTCATGATGGTGTGGCAGGATAGCTTTGCGAGAATCTCCTCGAAGCGCAGGATGCGAAGTCCTGCGAAGTTCTTCAGGCCTTTCTTCTCGCCGAACTTCGTGCCGAAGTCAAGCTTTGTCAGCTCCTCGTACGTGTGCTCGTACACCTTCCCCTTCCCGTCCGAGACGCGGTCGAGCGTCGCGTCATGGATGGACACGATCTCGCCGTCCTTCGTCCACCAGAGGTCGAATTCTATCTCCGTCGCTCCCATCGCCACGGCCGAGCCGAACGCGGGCAGGCTGTTCTCCGGGGCGACCGTGCTGAAGCCGCGATGCGCGCAGAGTCGCTTGGGGAGGGCTTTCTCCGCGTCCTTGAATCCGGGGATGATCGCGCTGCCGGCGGGACGGTACTTCCACGGGCGGCGACCGACCTCGATGTAGGTGGAGTGGAGACCGGGCGGGTTGCCGTAGCCCATGGGCTTGAGGTACTTCGCGTGCGGGTCGAACTCCACCGTGAGCGTGCCGACGCGGCTGAACATGTTGCCGAGCATCTCGCCCGAAGGCGCCACAACCATCGAGCCGCCGCCGACCGGAGAATCGAGACCCATGCTCACCGAGGAACGCACGATGTATGCGCCCGTGTTGTACGCGAGGAACTTGCCGATCATTTCCAGAATGTGGTGCGGGTCGCTGCGCTGGTGCGAGCAGCCGATGATCACGTCGGGCTTTAGCCGGGCGATGTTGGCGAAGTTCTCGTAGAAGTAGAAGTCGTAGCAGGTGAGGAATGCGTAACGCACGCCGTCGATCTCGAGGATCTTCGGCTCCGACCACTTCCACATGTACGACTCGTCGAACTTGTACTTCTTCCACTCGCCCGCAGTGAGGTGCTCCTTGTCGTACTTGCCTACGCACGTGCCGGTCTTGTCGAACGCGAAGGTGGTGTTGCGCGGACTGGGATGCGAGAAGTCGAGCGCGTTCACGAACACCGTGGCGCCGCAGCGCTTCGCGGTCTCGGCGCAGGCCGCGAGGAGCGGCGCGTTGTACTTCTTGGCGGCCTCGATCGACTCCTCGCGGGAGCGCGGACGCCCCTGCCGGTCGCTCGCCTCCGGCAGAACGATGAGATCGAGGCTGGGGTCGCACTTCTTCAGCGTGTCGAACTCCCACTGCATGGACTTGTCGACATCCGCCATGTCCAGCGCGTACGGCGGCTGGAACACGCACGCCTTCAGTGTCTTCGGCGCATCCGCGCGGCACACTCCGCACGTCGCAACGGCGAGCGCTACAACTGCGAACTTCAGCATGTTTTGCACCTGTCTGTTGTCTTCCGGAAGTCGAGGAGATGACCAAGGAGAGAGCGCAGCCCGCGGTAGTAGAAGCCGAAATCGAAAAGCGTGCGCGTGGAGAAGAGGCGTCGCAGAATTGCCTGAGGCTGGAAGAAGCCGCTATACACCCTGCGCACGGCCTTCTTTATCTCGTCCTCGGAGGCAAGCGGCGTCTTCGTGATCTGCCGACGCATGTCGTACTCGTCCCAGTCGAGCGTCGTAAGGCCGTCGTTCTCCTTCAGTTCCTTGAAGAGCGGCGTGCCGGGATACGGGATGGTCATCGTGCACTGGAGCGTGGACGCCCACCCCTTCGCGAGCATCTTGCGCGCGAGCTTCACGGTGTTCGCGATCTCTGTCGGCCCTTCCCACGCATGGCCGAACATGAACGTGAGGTGCACATCCAGCCCTGCCTTGTGCGCCCACTCGGCCCCCTTCTCCACGTCCTCAACCTTCAGGGCCTTGACAAAGCGGTCGAGCGTGTACTGGTTGGCGGACTCCACGCCGAACAGTACAAGCCGAAACCCCGCCTTGCGCATGAGAGCGTAGTCTTCGTACGCAAGGCGGCCGAAGCGCATGTTGCAGTCGATGCGCAGCTTCTTGTTGTACCCGCGCTTGATCATCTCGTCGCAGAACGTCTTGAGCCACTGCCCGACCGGGAACGAGCCCGAGTCGTCCATGATCTCCTTCACGCCGTAGCGCTCGATGAGGTCGCCAATCTCGTCCACCACGTCGATCGGGTCGCGCGTGCGGTAGCGCGGATAGAGCGTGGTCCAGCTGCAGAACGTGCATTTCGCGTGCCAGCAGTCGCGGCCAGACATCACGTACGTGCCGGGCGTACGGCGGAAGTTGCCGTTCTTCACGGCGTAGAGCTTCCAGTGGCAGAGGTCGCGATCGATCCACGGCGCGGAGTTGAGGTCGTGGTTCAGCTGGAAGCGGCCCGTGTTCTTCACCTCGCCGTTCTCGCGATACCAGATGCCGGGCTCGAACTTCGAGGGATCGAAATCTGACTCCACTAGGTTCTTGACGAGGAAGTCCCAGTCGCCGCCAGTCAGCACGTAGTCCACCGGGCACGCGGCCATCGTCTCATCCGGCAGCGCCGTCACGTGGTCGCCCACGAGGACGTACTTGGTGCTTGGTGCTTGGTGCTTTGTGCTTGGTGCGGCGTGCTCGGAAATCCACTTCCAATGGCGCTTGACGACGGGCGTCTTGGTTTCGAGGACCACAAGGTCGGGCTTCGCTTCAGCTAGACGCCTATCGAACTCCTCTGGCGTCCACTCTTCGGCGATGCCGTCCAGCCATACGACATCGTGCCCCGCCTTCTTCATCATGGTGGCCGCCGTAGCGGGCACCACTGGGAAGATGTAGGTGGGGCGCGAGAACCACTGGAACTGCCGATTCTGAGAAAGGAGCGGAACTCCCTTCTCAGACGGTAGTGGCGGATAGGCGAAAGCGATTACCACTTGTAGCCAAGGCCAAGGATGTAGCGGATATCGCTATGCTTCGTTGCCGCCGGAGGATTGGAGTTGTAGTCCCACTCAACCTTGCCGAGCAGCTGCCAGCTCTTGATAAGCTGCGTGGTGAAGCCGATGTCGGTGGCGATCAGGTACTGCTCGGACCAGTTGCTCGTATCGGGCAGGTACTCAAAGTTGTGGAAGAGCTCGAAGTTGTCCACCCAGCGCGGCGCCCACTTGAAGTGGTGCGCATAACGGAACGCTGGATAGTTGTCGTCCTTCTGGTGCTCGTACTTCTCCTTCACGTAGGTCATGCCGACTTCCTGGTCGAAGCTCCACTTGCCTGTGGACTCGAACGCGGTGTTGTCCAGCCACTGGTAGCCGAGACCGGCGCCGAGGCGATAGCGGTACTGCAGATTGTTGATGCCGTCACGCTCGTAGCGGCCGTTGATGTAGGAGTACACCTTCGTGGCCCAGAAGTGGTCTTCCTGTGCCTCGAGGAGGATACGATCCTCGGTCTTCTCCTTGGTTTCCTTGTCCGTGCCGGTCTGCTGGTAGTAGTAGCCGAAGTTGGCCTTGAAGCGATCCTTCTCCCAGCGGCGGTTCACGTCTGCGAGGATGGTCGCGGATTCGCTGACCGTATTTCCGCGAGAAACAGTGCCGCTGAAGTTCACGCTGCCGTGCCACGCCTCCTTTTCGGGGTTGACGGCCTTGACGTTGCCCATGTCGAGCTTCTTGCCTGACACGGTGTAAGCGCCGTCCTTCATGTTGACGACGCCGTCTTCCGTCGTCTTGTCGTTGTACTGCACTGTGCTGTTCTGCGTGGTCGTCAGGCTCGCGACCTTGTCGGCCGCAACCTTGACCTCGCCCACGTCATCGCTCTTGAACGTGATCTCGCCGCCTACGATACGCACGATCGAGCCTTCTAGACGCGAACCGCTCTTGAACACGATAGTGTCGGCCGTGACGGCCCACACGCACGATGCGGCCAAGACCGCTCCCGCTACTTTGTTCATGACCATTTTCTTTGTTACTCCGTTAAGGGTGAAACTTGCTGACATTATACCACATGGACCGCTGGCGTGTCAAAGCTACCTCTGCACTCGGCCCGAAGCGTTGCCGGCGGCAAGCGCCTTCACTTCCGCCACGCTCATCATATTGAAGTCGTGCTCGATGGAATGCTTCAGGCACGACGCCGCCACCGCGTAGTTGATCGCGTCCTGCGTCCCGTACCCGTTCGCGAGGGCGTAGATGAGTCCGCCGCCAAACGAGTCTCCGCCACCGACGCGGTCCACGATCGTGATGTCGTACTCCGGCGAGAAGCAGGCCTCCTTGCCGTCCCACAGCATGCCGGCCCACAGGTTGCGCGTCGCGGAGAGGCTCGTGCGGAGCGTGATCGCCACTCGCCCGCAGCCGAAGCGTTCCTGCAGCTGGCGCGCCACGGAGACGTACCCGTCCTTGTTGAGCTTCCCGGAATCGACGTCTGTGCCCGCCGCGCGGATGCCGAACACGTCTGCCGCGTCCGCCTCGTTCGCGATGCACACGTCCACGAACGGAACGAGCTTCGCCATCGTCTCGCCGGCCTGCTCGCGCGTCCATAGCTTGCCGCGGTAGTTCAGGTCGCAGCTGACGGTTATGCCCTTCGCTTTGCAGACCTCGAGCGCGTCAAGGCAGATCGCGGGATTCTCGCCGCCGAGGGCCGGAGTGATGCCTGTGAAGTGGAACCAGCCGACGCCGTCCAGTATCTTTTCCCAGTCGAAGTCGGCGCGCTTCGCGAGGGCGATGGAGGAGCCCGCTCTGTCGTAGATCACCTTTGACGCGCGCTGCGAAGCGCCCTTCTCCACAAAGTAGATGCCAAGGCGCGGACCGCCCCACACGATGTCGCGCGTGTCGACACCGAACTGCCGCAACGCGTTGCGCGCCGAACGGCCGAGATCGTTGTCGGGCAGCTTAGTCACGTACGACGCGTCCATCCCGTAGTTCGCGAGCGACACGGCCACGTTCGCCTCGCCGCCCGCGTAAGACGCCTCGAAGCGGCTCGCCTGCGTGAACCGCAGGTAGCTCTCGGGATTGAGGCGCATCATGATTTCGCCGAAACAGACAATTCTATTTGCCATACCATTCTCCTGTTTTGTACTTAGTGCCTAGTGCTTGGTGCCTGGTGCTTGGTGCCTGGTGCTTGGTGCCTAGTGCGTTGCTTTCGCGCTTATGCCTGGCCCGCAAGGCCCGCACCAAGCACTAAGCACTAAGCACCAAGCACTAAGCACTAAGCACCAAGCACTAAGCACTAAGCACTCGCATTCGCTACCAGCGCGCGAGCGACTTCCGTGATCTTGTCCCATGCGCCGGCGGCGATGAGGTCCTTGTTTGTGAGGACGCCGCTCACGCCCGCGCCCACGCAGCCGACCTTCATGTAGTCGGCTATGTTGTCCGGCGTGATGCCGCCAACCGCCAGAAGCGGGATATGCGGCAGCGGAGCGCGAAGCGCCTTCACGTAGCTGGGGCCGAGCGCCGTAACGGGGAAGAGCTTGATGAACGACGCGCCAGCCTCGTAGGCGGACACCACCTCGGTGGGCGTGAACGCGCCCGGAATCGCCACCATGTCCATCTTCACCGCCTCGCGGATCAGGTCTGTGTTCACGCTTGGCGCGATCATGTAGCGCCCGCCCGCGTCGGCAGCCATCTGCAGCTGCTCGCGCGTGAGCACGGTGCCCGCGCCCGCGAACATCTCGCCAGCGAACTCCGTGCTGATCGTGCGGATCGCGTCGGCCGTCTTCGTCCAGCTGGCGGGATCGGCCTGCGGGAACGTGACCTCCACCATGCGGATGCCTCCCTTCAGGTAGGCTTCCGCCAGCCGCACGCACGTCTCCGGCGGAAAGCCGCGGATGATGGCGATGATCCTGGTCTTCAATACGGTGCTAATCACCTCGTCGCGTTTCTGGCTCATGTCGTTCTCCTATAGATCGGTTGTTTCAATCAGTCCTTCTGCAGCAGGAAGCCGCGCTTCAGGATGTCGCTCCCGTCGTACATGTAGAGGGGATCGATCTCCAGAGGCAGCGAGCTCGGCACCATGATGTGCAGATCGCCGGCAAGCTGGCGGCGCCACTTGGCGCGGAGCGCATCGCGGCACGTCTGGGGCGAGTCGCAGCCCTCCGCGTTCTTCACAGGCGCGAACTCGTCGCGGCGGTCGAACGCCAGCAGGGTGACGCGCTTGGCGTCGGGGAGGATGTCGAAGATGAACTTCTCGAACTTGTAGCCGTTCGCCGTGTCGTGGACTACCGTCTTGCCCGCGTCGTCCACGGTGGCGATCTTCTTGTGCGCCAGGTGGAGCGGCATGTCTTTCTTCGCCTCTCGCTCGAGGAACTCGCGGTCGAACACGTGGATGGCCGGCGATCCGTACTTGAAGTAGAGGTCGCCGTCTGCCGTCTTGCGGTAGTTCATCTCGCGCGTCATCTCGGTGTACTCGATCATGTCGAAGCCGCGGCCGCGCCGCACCACCATGCCGAGGCCCTCGCGCGGGTTGCGCTTGGCGCAGAGCTTGAGGGAGTACTCGGACTTCTCCAGCACGTGCAGGCCGACGAACGCCGGCTCCGCGACGTTCACGAGGGGATTGTCCACCTGGAAGTAGAAGAGCGTCTTCACGCCGCGCTTGGCCATGTCCTCGAAGCAGCCGTTGGCCTTGAGCGCCGCGAGCATGCCGCCGTGGCCGTCCGGGCTCATGAACACGTGGCCCGGCTTGTCGAGGATGATCTTGCCGTCCTCGGTCATGCCCGGCCACATGCCCTGCCTGAAGAAGATGACGTCCTTCTTGTCGAGCCCGTAGAAGCCATGCTCCTCGAAGTGCGCCACCGTGTCGGCGTAGTTCGCCATGCTCGTCATGATGTAGAACGGGATGCTCGCGCCGTAGCGGCGAGAGAGCGCCAGAACCTTGCGCGCGTGGAAGTAGAAGAGCGGCTCGTTGGATATCGGCCCGATCGGATATGCGCCCTTCGGTCCGTCAAAGCCGAGGCGCGACCCCTGTCCGCCCGCCACGAGCAGCACGCCCACGCGGCCGTCCGCGAGCTCGCGCTCGCCGGCCGCCACTGCCTTCTTGAGATGCGCACCCTTCAGCACGGTCACTTTCGGGGCCGTGGGGACACCCTTCTTTGCCGGCGCGGGCTTGCCGGCGCCCGGCAGCATCGCGCGGCACCGCGACACCTCGCGGAAATCGATGGATCCGATCTGCTCAAGCAGGGACTTCTGCTCAGCCTTGCCAAGCGTTTTCCAGAATCGCAGAAGGTGTTCCTGGCCGTTCTGCCGAAGGATTTGCATTGCCTGTTCGTAGTTCATGTTGTCTGCCTCTTATTGGAAAGCGAACGTATTATACCGCAAACTGCCGCGTGCCGTCTATAGCGAAAGACCTCAGACAGATTCAGCCCCCAGGCTCTTCCTCGGCCCTGGGATGGTAGGTGCGGTGGACCTGTCCGAGTCGCGACTGGTCCACGTGCGTGTAGATCTGCGTGGTGGCCACCGATGCGTGGCCGAGCATCTCCTGGATGGAGCGTATGTCCGCGCCGTGCGCGAGAAGGCTTGTGGCGAAGCTGTGGCGGAGCACGTGAGGGGAGATCGCCGCAGGGTCGATGCCCACGGCGGCCGCGCGCTCCTTCAGCAGCTTGAACACGCCCATGCGCGTGAAGCCCTTGCCCAGGCGCGTGACGAAGAGGTGGCGTTCCGCGAGGTTGCCGCGCACGAGCGCACCGCGCCCCCCGTCAAGGTAGCGTCGCAACGCCGCCGCCACCGACGGCGCAAACGGCACGAGACGCTCCTTCGATCCCTTGCCGCGGCAGCGGACCAGCTCCGCGCCATCCGGCAGGTCCGCCAGCTCAAGACCGCACAGCTCGCTCACGCGCAGCCCGCACCCGTAGAGCATCTCCAGCATCGCGCGGTCGCGCAGGTCGCGCGGAGTCTCGCCGTTGACGGACAGCACGAGGCGCACGGTGTCGTCCTCGGCGAGCGTGCGCGGCAGGATGCGGTCGCGCTTCGGCGCGTCCAGTCCCTCGCTTAGGTCACGCGCCGTCCACCTCATCTCCTTCATGTGGCGCAGGAACTCCTTCACCGCGACGAACGCGCGGGCGCGCGTAGAGGCGCGGCGGCGCTTCTCCTGCAGCGACTGGAGCCACGCGCGCACGTCATCCTGCGAGAGCTGTGCCGTGGCAGTCTTGCCGCGCGCGGACAGAAACTTCGCGAACGCTTTCACGTCGCGTCCGTACGCCTCGCAAGTCTTTGCGGCGAGCCCGCGCTCCAGCGCCAGGCTCGCCGCAAACGATCCGATCGCCTCGGACAGGACTGCCATCGAAACACCTATTTCTGCTTGCGCTTCGCCCCGATGGATTCCGGCGTCACGCCGTTGGCGGTGAAGCCGGCCTGCGCGATCGCCATCTCGATGTTCTTCTTGGCGATCTGCATCGAGTCGTACCTCAGCGTGAGCCTATGGTTAGGCGCGTCGAACTGTAGGCTACCCTTGTCGACGCCGCCGTAGGGCGCCAGGGCGGCAGCGACAGCCTGCATGTCGCCCTGGGTCGCCTCAGGCATGTCGATCGCGAAGTCGCGCACGTCCGTGCGGCGGCATCCCGCCAGCGCGAGGACGACTGCGGCAACTAGAAGTACGCGCTTCATGGCCATGCCTCGATCCCGGTCACTTGACGATCTTGCGGCCGCGGATGCCCGCCGCCGTGTCCGCGCCAGCCTTCTTGCCCTCGTGCGGACGGAGCGAGCGGACGGCCGCGCCGGCCTTCCACATCTCACTGTCGTGCATGTCCTGCAGCTTGGCGGCCATGAACTCCTTGTAGTCGGGACGGCCCGTGTCGCGGATGACCTCCTTCGCCTCCGTCATGTTCTTGACGCTCTTGTAGAGCTTCTTGAAGACGGGTTCGGTGGCCTTGCGGAAGAGCGGACGCCACTTGAGCGCACCGTGCTGCGCCGTCTGCGAGCAGTTGGAGTACATCCAGTCCATGCCGTTCTCGTCCACCAGGCGCGCGAGCGACTGCGTGAGCTCCTCGCACGTCTCGTTGAACGCCTCGCTCGGCGTGTGGCCGTTCGCGCGGAGGGTGTAGTACTGCGCCTCCATCACGCCCGCCAGCGCGCCCATCAGGATGCCGCGCTCGCCGACGAGGTCGGACGTGACCTCGTTCACGAACGTGGTCGGGAACAGGTAGCCGGAGCCGACGGCGATGCCGATCGCGAGCGTTAGCTCGAGCGCCTTGCCCGTCGCGTCCTGCGCCACGGCGAAGGAGCTGTTGATGCCGGCGCCGTTCAGGAAGTTGCGGCGGACGTTCGTGCCCGAGCCCTTCGGCGCGACCATGATCACGTCCACGTCCTTGCCAGGCTTCACGCCGGTGAGCTTGTTGTAGACGTACGCGAAGCCGTGCGAGAAGTAGAGCGCCTTGCCGGCCGTAACGTACTTTTCGATCTGCTTCCACACCGTGCCGACGCTGCCGTCGGACGTGAGCATCATGATGACGTCGCCCTTCTCCGCCGCCTCCTCGATCGAGAAGAGCGTCTTGCCGGGCACCCAGCCGTCCGCCAACGCGCGGCCCCAGCTGGAGTTCTTGCCCTTGCCCTTGCGCTGGCCGACGATCACGTTGATGCCGTTGTCGCGCATGTTGAGCGCCTGCGCCGGCCCCTGGATGCCGTAGCCGAGCACGGCGATGGTCTTGCCCTTGAGGACCTTTTGCGCCTTCTTGAGCGGGAATTCCTTGCGCGTCACGATCTTCTCGACGACGCCACCGAAGTTGATGTCCATTTTGCTTTTACTCCTTGGTTACCTCCGGCCCCATGGCCGGAAAAGTCCGAATATTATACCATAATCGGCACTGCGCCGCAACTAGTTGGCCTCGGCGACGAGCGGGCCGGCCAGCTCCTTGAGGAAGAACAGGCGACCAGGCAAAGTGGGAATCCAGCTGGACGTCACGAAGCGCGTCGGGCCGTAGCGGAGCGTCATCCACAGGCTCATGCCCTGCCACATCATGCCGCGGGAGAGCGCGCCGTCCGCGCCGCCGATCGCGTAGTCGGCCTGGAACATCAGCGCCGGACCGATCGTGTTCGCGCGGCACGGCACGAGCGTCGTGCGGCTCTTGAACGACGTGATGGCGTTCTGCTCGATCGTGAGCGGATGGAGCTGCACGCCGATGCGGTACTGCTGGCGCTTCCACTCGGCGTCCGACTTGAACTCCGCGCCGATCATCGGCTCCCAGAACGCGATGTGGCACATCCGCCCGATGCCGTAGACGAGCACGAGCTTCGCGCCCTCGGCGCGGAGAGCCGCGATCTTCTCCGGATACGTCGGCAGATTGCTCTTCGTGGCGAAGTTGCGGTGGTCCTTCGGCACAGTGAGCTTGCCGAGCGGGTTGTAGAGCGCCTGCTCCATCGCATACTGGAACGAGGCGTCGCCAACGAGCGTGTTGCCCTTCCCGTCGGCCCACTCGTCCATGTTGAAGCACCACACGTGCTTGCAGTCCACGTTCCACTCCTTGAGGAAGTAGACGGCCCACTTGTACATTCCCATCGGCCCCACTGGAAGGATGAACGCGATCTTCTGGCCGGCCTCCTTCGCCTTGCGGATCTCGTTGGCAATCTCGTGGCCCATCTTCACGTCGAACTCCTTCACGTCGGCGCATGGCACCGGACTGAAGCCCTTGTGCCAGAACGGCTGCGGCTTGACGATGTCCGCCGGCTTGTTCGCGCAGCAGCGGTCAATCTTCTTCATGTCCCAGCCCTTGGGGTAGAATCCCTCGAGCAGCGATCCCTTTACCGTTGAATTGAAGTCCATCTCTTTGTTCCTTTCTGATGTTTCGTTAAAACTTTCAAGCTTTCTTGCGATGTGCCGCAGTATATCATATTTCGGCATGGCATACAAATACATTGGTACCGAGTCATTGAACCTCCTTTTGATGGGCTGCGTACAGCTTGAAAAGGTGGGCGACGATGTCCATTTCTGGCGTGTCGGGCGCGAGGCCGTAGGCGGCCAGTACGGCGCGGTCGTTCGCCTCGTGCGCGGCGCGGAGGTCTGCAGGCATCGTGAGCGGGTCGTAGAGGTCGGCCAGCGAGGCCTTGGGATAGCGCGCGCGGGCAGCAAGGATGGCTTGTGCGGTCTTGGAAATTGTTGCCAGTGTGGAAGTGTTGCCAGTTACAATGTTGCCAATTTCCAATTGGGAATTGGAATTGGCCATTGGCAACATTTCCACATTGGCAACATTCACCCCCTCCGGCCACGGGAAGTTGTTGTACACGATCTTCGCGGAATAGCGGTAGTCGCTCTTAAGCCGCCCGCATGTCGCCCGCGTGAACGCCATGTGCGCGCGCGAGGTGAGCACGCCGAAGTCGGCCAGCGTCGCGCCCGGCACGATGAGGCAGAGGTCGCTGGCGATCACGTCGGCGGGCAGGAACGCCATCGGGATGTATTCGCGCCTCTCCGATGAAACCTTCGGTATGAGCAGGTAGTTGCCGGACTCCGGCTGGCGGATTTCGCCGAAGAGCGTGGGCGTGGCGGCGAGCTTGCGCGTGGCGGCGCGGCTCGACGCGAGGCGGTGTTCCCGCACCTTGGCGACTGCCTCCATCACGGGCGGCACGGCGCGGATCGCGTCTGGCGAGACGCCCTTCAGCCAGAGGCACCAGCGCTCGATATCGTTGATGGCCTCGTCCGAGCCAACGAGCCGGCGGAAAAGCGTCTCGGCGGCGGGCCAGCGGGCGACGACCTCTGCGCGGCGTTCGGGCGACCAGTTGGAGAGGAAGCCGCCGTCGTTGGGCATAGAGCCGAATACGAGCGGAATCCGCGCAAACAGCGCGCGCGCACGCGATTCAAGCCAGGCATCCGGCCCCGGCGCGAGGTAGGCGTTGATGTGGTCGGCGGGGATGGCTCGGCCATTGTCGAAGATGGTTTTGCCAAATGTTGCCAGTGTGGAAGTGTTGCCAGTTCCAATGTTGCCAGTTCCCAATTGGTTCTTGGAATTGGGTTTTGGCAACATTCTCACATTGGCAACATTATCCTTCACATGGAATCCGATGATCACGCAATGGACGTGCGCCTTGTCGAACGCCTCGTTGTCCCAGCGGAAGGTGCGGTGAGCGAAGTCGATCTCCACGCCGTACTCCTCGACCAGCGGCTTCCACAACGCCGCCACGCCGTCGCCCTGGCAGATGGAGTTTGTGGAGACGAAGGCACACCGTGTGAATGTGGAATTGTTGCCAATGTTACCAGTTCCAATGTTGCCAATTCCAATTGGCTGTTGGGATTGGGTATTGGCAACATTTTCACATTGGCATATTACATCAACGGCTTTCTTGTACCATGCCGTCACATAGTCCAGATTGCCGAGGCCCTTCCAATCGACGAACACGGACTCCAAATCGGCGGCCTGCTCAGGCGACTTGTTCCGCGCACCCCTGAACGGCGGATTGCCGATGATGTAGGAAAAATGATTTTTTGAGGTTGCCCGCTTGACTGCCTCCGCGAAGTTTAGTATCCTACTGGCAGCGCTCGGGTCGAGACCCTGTCCTTTTGCGATGGAGTCAGTTATTCCCCGGGCGTCGTTTCTTTCTACCGACACGGCTTCCACCGAGTACGTCACGTTGGCAGTGTCGCCCGGATAGACTTTTGACGTAATCTTCGCAATGTACGGCACACCGCCAATCGAGAAGCACACGCCATGCTTCGCATAGCGCGAAATGTCAACAGACCCGTTTCTCGGCTTCTCGTCCCACAGGAACACCGACGCCTCGCAAAGACGTTCAACCGCCGCGACAGCAGCCCAATGGACTTCGCGTCCAACAGATTGATCACGCGCCTTGTCGCTCAACGCCTTGAATATCTGCTTCGTAAAACGGAAACGTTCGCCGGTCGCGTTTACGACTTCCTTCTTTGCGTTCTTCAACTCCGTCAAATGCGCCTTTGCATCTCGGAACTGGACATGTTCAGGGATGGGGATCACGGTGATGCCAGAAGTTGGCAATCCTATTCGCGACCAGTCCATCCGCAAGGCGTTGCCTTCGATGATGTTGGCGTAGTCCTTCAGCGGCAAGTAATCTGGCTCGCGGTGGAGGATTTCGGCGGTCTCGCGGCGCATCTGCGCCTCGGCGATCCAAAGGGCGATCCGGGCGACACGCGCGGCGAAGTCGTTTATCTCGATTCCGAAGAACTGCGCGATGGAAACCTTGATTGAAATGCCGAGATCAAGTTCGCCCTGGCCATGCTGGAGTGCGGCGATGATGCGGTTCTCCAAGCGTCGCAGGCAGATGTAGGTTTCCGTAAGGAAATTACCCGAGCCACAGGCGGGGTCGAGGAATGTAAGAGAGGCGATTTCGGTTTGGAGGGCGAGAAGTTTCTTCTTAACCACGGAAGACACGGAATACACGGAAGTATTCTTTTCCGTGTCTTCAGTGCATTCCGTGGTTCCCAAGACCTCGTTCACCCGCCTCGTCAAATCGTCGAGGAAGAGCGGATCGATGACCTTGTGGATGTTTTCAACGGTAGTGTAGGACATTCCGCCCGCCCGGCGGGTGACGGGGTTGAGAGTCGATTCGAAGAGCGCCCCGAAGATGGTAGGCGTGATGTCGCGCCAGTCGAACTGCGAAGCGCCGATGAGGAGTTTCCTGATTTCATCCGTCATCGGCGGAATGTCGTCGAGAGAATGTGCAATTGTGGAAGTGTTGCCAGTTCCAATGTTGCCAATTTCCAATTGGTATTGGATTTGGTTACTGGCAACATTCCCACATTGGCAACATTTGAACAGGCCGCCATTGGTGTAGGGGAAGGCGCATAGCTCTGGTTCGAGATAGACATTGCGTTTGTCAAGCGGTGTGTCGAGTGTTTGGAAGAGGTCAATGAGTCTCTTGCGCAGGAACGGCGCGGGCGTTGCCTCCAGAAGCCGCCGGAAACAGTCCTTTGGAAAGATTTCCGCATCCTCGGCGTAGAGGCAGAACACCAATCTCACGCACAGGCGGTTGAGCGCAGCGAGATAATTGCTTTCGCTGCTGGGAGTCTTGGAGTTTTGGAGGCTTGGAGATTTTTTAGAATCTTCTCCTGAACTCCGAGACTCCGAATCTCCCCGTAGCGAAAGCAACGATCCCTCATTGTACTGCTTTAGCAAGGCGTCGTATATCTCTCCAACAATCCTTCCGGCCTGGACTGAGATTTCCAGCTCGCGGTCGATGGCCTTTTCTTTCGGATTCACGAGGAACGCGAGGCGATACGCCTCCTTCGGAAGGTTGCCGAGTTTCAACGTGAGCGGCGGGGCGAGCGGCTTGGAGCGGTCGTAGATGCGGAACTCGTCGAAGTTGCACGTGACGATCCATCGCGCCTTTTCGTCGAACGGGCGGGCGTTGTCGTATTCGACAGCCTGCTCGTATGGGGTGAGCCCGTCGTGTCCCGACTGCGGCGCGTCCAGATTCACCCCGCGCGACTTGTGCTCGATCAGCACGCGCGTCTCTGGAATCCACGCATCGAGGAATTTGGTGGTTGTATCGGTCGCGCAGGAACGCGACCCTCCCGCCATTGGGACGGGCACCTGGTACTTGATTCGTGACTTTACGTCTGCCACGCCCAGCACTTCTCCGAGAAGTGAATTCCAGAACTGCTGGTCTTCGCCTTTCTCGCTGCCGCACTGGAACGTCCAGTATTCGACAAACTTGCGGGCGGCCTGCCTGAGGTTGATAGCCATATGTCTACGGCAACAGGCGCGTGGTCGTCCCGCGCAGGTATGCCTTGCAGCTGCGGAAGCCCTCCGCGTACGCTGCGCCGCACTGGTAGCCGCGATAGCGGGAACAGGTGCGGACCATGTCCGCGAAGTCGATGCCGTCGTGCTCGCGCATCCAGTCGAGCTGCGAGTGGTGGCACTCGAGCATCTGGATCTTGAGGTCGATCTCTTCCGTGATGTCCACGAACTCCTCCGGGAGGAAGTTGACTCCGGCAAGGGTATCCATGTAGTAGATCGGCACGAGCTTCGCCGCCTTGCGCGTCTTCGACGGCCAGTTCGGCAGCGTGGCCGTGAACGCCGCGTCGAAGACGAGCTTCGAGGTCGCGATGTGGTCCGGCATGTAGTCGTCAGGGCTGTGGGTGATGATCAGGTCCGGCTGGGCGTACTGGATCACCTCCACAACCTTGTTGCGGCTATCCGCGTTGTCCGTGTAGATGTCGAGGTCGCCGAAGATGCCGTCAAGCACCTCGATGCCCGCGAGCGCGCCTGCGGCGCGCGCCTCGGCGGCGCGCATGGGCACCAGTTCCTCGGGCGGAATCACCACATGTCCGAGTGAACCCGTACACAGGTGCGCCACGATCACCTTGTCGCCGCGCTTCACGCATTTCGCTAGCGTTCCCGCGCACGCGATCTCCACATCGTCCGGATGACATCCAACAGCCAATACTCTCATTTCAACTTTCCTCTCAACTTGCTATAGCCTGTAACGAGACCGAATGTTGCCAATATCCAATGTTGCCATTTCCAATGCTCAGTTCCCATTGGCAATTGGCAACATTGAAACTGGCAACATTCCCACATTGGCAACATTCTCAAAGTTATCCTCATTTACATTCCTGTGCGCAGCATGTCCAGTGGGCATTTAACATTTTAACCTTTCAACATTCACCTTTCACCATTCACCTTTCACCTCACCGCCACCCGCTTGCGGGTGCGTGCGCTCTTGCGCTCGGCGTCGACGAGCGCGACCGAATCGCGCGCGTCCTGCGGCGTGAGCGGCCCCTTCGCCGCCGTGCCGTTCACGTGCGCGAGGAACCACTTGATCTCATTCTCGTACCCCGTCCCCTTCCCGAGCTTCGGCTTGAACGCCTTGCCTTTCGCGGGGTAGACGGTGAAGTCCTCGGCGGGGCGCGTGGTGCAGACCGCCGTCGCGCGCTCGAACACCACGCGGAAACCGGCCTCGAAGCCGAACTCGCCCGTCGGCGCCCAGCTGACCGTGGAGGTCACCACCTTGTCGGGATACTCGTAGAGCGTGTGCGCATGGTCGGTCCAGCCTCCGTCTGCGTGGCGGTGGGCGCGCGTCGTCACCGCATCCGGCAGGCCGAAGAGCCAGTTGATCATGTCGGCGTCGTGGATGTGGAAGTCCAGCTGCACGCCGCCGGACTTCGACTCGTCGAGGAACCACGACTTGCCGCCTGTGTTCCAGCCTGGCGCGTTCGAAAGGCGCGAGAAGTCCGCAGCCACCACCTTGCCGTACTTCCCGCTCGCGATCATCTTCTGGAGACAGACATAAGTGGGCCAGAATCTAAGGCACTGCGCCACCATGAAGCGACCCTTCGCCTTGCGCGCGGCGGCGAGCATCCGGTCGCACGCCTTCGCGTCGAGCGCCATCGGCTTTTCGCAGAGCACATGGTATCCGGCGGCGAGCGCTTTCTCCGCCATCGCGGGATGGAGCGGCGTAGGCAGCGTGATGTCGACCACGTCGAACCCGCCCGCCGCAAGCATCGCGTCGAAGTCGTCGTAGATCTTCGCGTCGCCGTAGTCCGTGGACTGGTCCGCGCCGGCTATGTTGCCGCCGGAAGCCTTCTCCAGCTGCGCCAGGTTGGAGTCGCATAGCGCCAACACCTTCGCGCCACGGAGCTTTTTCCAGCAGCCGTAGTGCATGCGTCCCATGAACCCGAAGCCGACGATTGCAATCTTTTTCATGGCCTCATTATATCACAGCGCCGCGCTGAGCGAAACCCCTACGCGCGGACATAGGGCTGCGTCCACGCCACATGCACCTTCGGGTGCTGGAAGGCGGTCACCGGCGGGCGTTCGGGCGAGAGGATGCGCGCGCGCACGTAGAGGTCGTCGGGCTTCATCGTGTAGGAGGCCTTCACGCCCTCGCCGATGCCGCCCGAGACGGTCTTCGCGATGCAGCCGATCTTCTTCTTGTCGTAGATGTTGATCATGCGGGCGTAGACCTTCTGCTTTTCCTCCGGCGCGTCCGGCGGCTCGATCGAGACGGTGCCGACGGGCTTCTCGGAGAAGTCGCGCTTCGTGACGATGAACTGGATCGTGCGGCAGAGGTTCTTCTTGCCGGCGACGGACACGGAGAGCGTGCCGCTCGCGGCGTCGAAGGAGAAGTCCTCGGGCTGGACGCCCTCGCACGCGGCGAAGTCGCCCGCCTTCATCGCGCGGATCAGCGCCTCGGCAGTCAGTTCCTCGGCGCGCACGAGGCTCCAGGCGTTGTACGGAATGCAGTGGATGCCGGGCGGCGAGTGGCTGACGGTGCCGAAGTAGCCGTGCGTGTCGTCGTTGCCCACGCCGTAGAGGAGCGGCTGGCCGCGACGCGCACGGAACGCGTTCACCGCGTCCCAGAAGCGGTCGGTCGCGAAGCCGTCGCTCGGAAGCCCCTTCCCCGGCGCGTACGGGCTGCCGCCGTTGCAGACCTCGAAGAAGCGCACCTCGGGGTTCGCGACGAGATCTTCGGGCTTCACGTCGTACCAGCGCCAGATCGGGTGGTTGAGGATGAACATCGGCTCGCGGCCCTTCTCCTTCGCGAACGCCTCCACCGCCTTGAGAGAGTCGCCAATGCGCTGCGCCACCGTGGCCTTCACGCCGCAGCCGCGGAAGAACTCCGGCACGCCGGGCACGTTGAGGTAGTTCATGTGCACTTGGTTGTCGACGCCATTCGCGTCGACCACGCGCGTCGTGCCCTCGACGGCGTCGAGGAGCAGGAACTCGCCCGGCTTCTCGAAGAGCTTGCGCATTTTCGCGTAGGTCTGCACGACAACTTCCGTGGTGCCGTCGGCGGCCGTCTCGCTCTCCACGCTCGCGGGGAAGTCGCGGCGGTAGGCGTCGAAGATCTCCTGTCGGACGTAGCCCTTACCCTTGCCGACCTTCTTCACGCGCCGCGTGTCGGCGTAGATGTTGTGGTCGCTGAGGCCGAGGAAGTTGTAGCCCGTCTCGCGGTAGAACTGGATCGCCTGCTCCGGGAAGGCGCTGCCGTCGCTCCAGTATGTATGCGTGTGGAACTGGCCCTTGTAGAACCGCTTGCCGCCAGTCGGCGCCGCCTGCGCCACGCTGCGCGCGCCCGTAGCCGCGGCAAGCGCCGCTCCTGCAGCCAGAAAACCTCTACGTGTCGTTTGCATCATCTTCTCCTTGTTTTCACAGACGGCACCCGTCCGTTGGCGCAAGTATAGCACAAAGCGCCCCGCCATGGAAGCATGCGTTGCGGAAACAGAGTCCACCCGCCGCAGATAGCCTAGCGGAAGATCAGCAACGTGCCGCCGGACTTGACCGTCACGTAGAGGACGCCGTCCTCCACGGACGTGCTCAGTACGACAGGGTCGAGGCCCGAGTTCTCCGCCAAGACCTTCGTCGGTGCCGTCACCGTGCCCGTCACCTCGGCAAGCAGAATCTTCATACCGTACGTGAGCGGGTCCGCCCCCGTGCGGCCGAAGTCCACCGTCAGCGCGCCTTCGCACGTGAGGTCCCCTTCCACCATCAGCAGGTCGCCGTCCATCCCGGAGTCGTCCACCGTCAGCGCGAGCGTCGCGCCCGCAGCGAGCGTGAGGTTCGTGGTCGCGAACACCGTGCCGTATGCGCCCTCGGTCGCGCCCACCGTGAGGCGCTCGCCCACGCGCAGCGTGCCGTTCACCGCCTGCGGCGAGAGGCTGCCGTCGAGCGACGTCACGCGCGCATACGTCCCCGTACCGCCGCCCAGATCGACCACGCCCTCCTTGCAGAGGATCAGGTCGCCGGAGGCGAGGGAGCCGGAGACCCGCAACGTGCCGCGCTCCACCGTCGTGGGGCCGGTGTACGTGTTCGCGCCCGAGAGGGTCAGCAGTCCGCCGCCCGTCTTCAGGAGACCGCCGTCCAGGCCCGCCAGCGCCGGGTCGTGCAGCAGGTTCTGCGCAATCGTGTACGCGCCGTCGCCCGCGTTCGCCGTGGAGATCACCGCGCCGTTCGTCGAGACGTACGCCGCCGTAAGGCCCGTCAGCGTGCGGTTCGCCGCCGCCGCGCCGTAGGGCGCGTACATGCCGCCGTTGAAGTAGAGGTAGCCCTTGCCGCGCGTCATCGTCAGGTTCTCCGTCTTGAAGAGGCCGCCGTTCAGCCGCACCGTACCCGTGTTGCCCGCGTCCCGGCAGAAGTTGAAGAGGCCGGCCACGTCCAGTTCGCCTCCGTTCACAACGACCAGGCCGTCCGTCGTCTTCTTCGACGTGTCCGTGCTCGTCGTGTCCAGGTAGACGAGGTAGAACGTCGTGCCGACCGACATCCGTCCGCCGTTGACGATCAGGGTGGACAACGGGCCGGCCTTCAGGATGGCCTGGTAGCCGAACTGGGCTTCGTCGGTGTTGATCCATTCGCCGCCGTTCACTGTGACCGTCGGGTGAATGTACCCCGTCTTGCTGCCGCTGTGCGACGTGCGCACTAATTTCGAGGTAATGACGCCGCCGTTCATCTCGAACAAGGTGTTGACGTTCTTCGTGTAACCGTGGTAGTAGTCGAGATAGATGCATTTGCCGGCGAGGTTCAGGAGGCCGTTGTTCATGATGTAGGCGCAGTCCTCGCCCGGTACGGAATCCAGGCCCACTCCCAAGGCGTTGCATGTGGCGACCGGCGCGTCGTTCGGGTCGTCCACGGTTCCCTGGATCACGCGTCCCTGCGACACGTTGAAGCACTGGTGCCCGGATGTCGGCGCGTCGCCGTTGTCGCTGACCGCCATCGTGGCCCAGCTGGAGAAGGCGTGGGTCACGTCGCCGAGCGTGAACGCCCCGTTGCCCGTCAGCTTCAGGTCGCCGGCGCCGATCTTGACGAATGCCGTGCTGCTGGCGGTGATCGCCTTCACGCCGAGCGTCGTGTCGGCGGGGATGTCCAGCACGGCCGGGAAGCCGCCGCCGTTGGTGAGCTTGAAGCCGGGGATCGTCGTGCTCGGGCCCGTGTAGCGCAGCGTGCCACGCCCGATCTCAATGCTGCCCGCCGACGTCATGAAGTCGAAACTGTCGACGATCGTTCGTCCGCAGCCCGTCGCCAGGACCGAGATTCCGACCGGGTTGTGGAGCTTGACCTCGCCGCCGCCCGTCCCGTGTCCGCGGTTCACGAGCAGCGCCGTGCTGTTGGCGGAGACGCCGCCCGCGAAATCGATGGACGCGCCAGTCGACGTGTCGACCAGCACGCGGGACTGGAACGCCATGGGCGCGTTGAACACGTGCGCGCCGCTGTCCGCCACGAGGGGCAACGACCCCCCGCTCTGCGCCGTGGCCAGCCGCAGCATCCCGCCGGAGAACGCGTAGCCGTTGCCGGACGATTCCCCCGCGAGCGAAAGACTGCCCGCCAGCGCCCCGCCGCCCGTGGACACCGGCACGTTCGCCGCCGTGGCGGGCATGAAGTTCGCCGGCTCGCCCGCGCCGTCCGGCGGCGTTTCGTTGTTCCAGTTCGCGGACGCGTCCCAGCTGCCGCCGGTTTCCGTGGCGGTCCACACGCGGCCCGACGCCTCGTATGTCTTCGGCGTGCCGGCGTTGTCTGCGGTGATTTTCACCAAGAGCGCCTTCCAACCCTCGTACGTGCCGCGAGGCACCGTGATGACCGAATACGTGATCGCTTTCGCCAGCGGATCTTTCGGCACAGTGAACTTGGAGAGGTCCAGGTCGATTTCGGCCCGATACACGAGGGCCGTGTACGTGCCCGGATCCATGTCGAGCGCATGGTAAATGTTCAGGTCGCCCGTCACGACGAAGTTGTTGAGCTTCTTCGCGGCGTCCTTTTCCTGGTTGAGGTCGACCAGGACGAGATCCGTCGCGCCCACCGCACCAAGCGTCAGGTTGCTCACGACGATGACGCCCCCGTCCCACTGCCGCAGGCTGCATCCGGGCTCGACCTCCACTGAGGAGTTCTGGAACGACGTCGTCTTGCCGCACAGCGTCGTCGCTCCGGTCACGCGGATCGGCCCCGTGAGCGTGCTCTTGTTGAACGTCGACGTGCCGAAGATCGCCACGCCGCCGCCCGTGACCGTGAAGCCGATGTCCTCCTCGGTCGATTCGGGATCGGCCTCTACCTTCTGGTTGACGTAGAAGTAGGAACGCTGCGGCAGGCCGATGCCGAGGTTGCTAGACGTGTCGAGGACCGTGCGCCGCGTCAGGTAAAGGTGCGTGAGGTTCTTCACCTCGCTTCCGCCGGTGGGCGTATTGTAGCCGCGCCACAGGCCGCCGTCGAAGCGGATGACGGACGATGCAGAGCCCTCGCCGCTGATGCTGCCGGTCTCGAACACGGTGTCCGCGAGCACGTTGATCTCCGTGTCCGTCCCGTTCTTCAGCGCCATCGCCCCGCGCACGGCGAAGGTGCAGTTCGTGAGCGTCATCCGCCCCAGTCCCCACGCGCCGTTGTTGGCGATGGTGCTTCCGCCGATGGCGGTGGCGCCGCCGTTGAACGCCGTGCAGGTCGTGACGCCGCCCGACTGGTTCCAGGTCGTCGAGGGCGGGCAGGCCGGGTTGCCGGGCACGGACTGGAAGTTGAGCGTGCCGATCTCGAACACGCCGCCCGTCATCGTCACCAGCGTGCTCAGCACGTGCGTCTGCATGTTGTCGTAACCGACCTGGAGCGTGCCGGGCTTGAGGAAGCCACCGTTGACCGTGATCTTCGCAAGCGTTCCGCCTTCCGGGTACGTCCCGTTCGAGCCGTTGTAGTAGCCGGGCTGCAGGTAGTTGCAGATGAACGTG